>JANYDQ010000040.1 GCA_025363555.1 Bacteroidota bacterium
AAGCCCTGGTAAGGTTCCTCGCGTATCATCGAATTAAACCACATGCTCCTCCGCTTGTGCGGGCCCCCGTCAATTCCTTTGAGTTTCACCGTTGCCGGCGTACTCCCCAGGTGGATTACTTATCGCTTTCGCTAAGCCACTGAAAGTTGCCTCCCAGCAGCGAGTAATCATCGTTTACAGTGCGGACTACCAGGGTCTCTAATCCTGTTTGATCCCCGCACTTTCGAGCCTCAGTGTCAGTTACAGTTTTGTGAGCTGCCTTCGCAATCGGTGTTCTGTGTCATATCTAAGCATTTCACCGCTACATGACACATTCCGCCCACATCAAATGTATTCAAGATTGACAGTATCAATGGCAGTTCTGTTGTTAAGCAACAGGCTTTCACCACTGACTTATCATTCCGCCTACGCACCCTTTAAACCCAATGAATCCGGATAACGCTTGGATCCTCCGTATTACCGCGGCTGCTGGCACGGAGTTAGCCGATCCTTATTCTTACGGTACAATCAGCCCTCTACCCGTAGAGGGGTTTTTTCCCGTACAAAAGAAGTTTACAACCCATAGGGCCTTCATCCTTCACGCGGCATGGCTGGATCAGTCTTGCGACCATTGTCCAATATTCCTTACTGCTGCCTCCCGTAGGAGTCTGGTCCGTGTCTCAGTACCAGTGTGGGGGTTAATCCTCTCAGATCCCCTAGACATCGTAGCCTTGGTGAGCCATTACCTCACCAACTAGCTAATGTCACGCATGCTCATCTTCAACCACCGTAGTTTTAATAATAAAGTGATGCCACTCTATGATATTATGGTGTATTAATCCGAATTTCTTCGGGCTATTCACCAGTTGAAGGTAGATTGCATACGCGTTACGCACCCGTGCGCCACTCGTCATCAAATATTGCTATTCATGTTACCGTTCGACTTGCATGTATTAGGCCTGCCGCTAGCGTTCATCCTGAGCCAGGATCAAACTCTTCATTGTAATTGTAGAATTTGATTTTCTTGCTCTATTTCAAAAAAGAAAATTAATTATTATTTATTGTTTTGGACTTTGTTTCTCAATCTATAATAAGAACATTATTATAGAAGGGATACTTACTATTTCTTTTGGCTTCTCAATATTTTCAAAGAACTTATTTATATTTTGTTTCCGTACTTACGGAATGATTTTACTTGCATAAAACCAATAAATTTCAAGTTGTAAAGAACTCCCTTTTTCTTAGGGGCGACAAAAGTACTAATACTTTTTGACCCTGCAAGTTTTTTTTCAATTATTTTAAAAATATTTTTTAAAACTTTTTGTCTTGCAGTCTTTGTAAAGAACGTTTCCCTTTCTTAGGGGCGACAAAAGTAGTATTTATTTTCGACCTGCAAGTTTTATTTTTTATTTTTTTTCGGAGTTATTAACAATTATGGTGATGGTATGCCCAAAATCGAACAGGCAATGGGGTTTTAAGAGTAACTAAAAATATGTTAAAGATTCTATTTAATGTAAAGCTTACCCTTATACTTCATATAAAGAAGCAATGCTTTTTATTGCAGCACCATCTTTTCCCTGCTGTGAGCCCGCCCCAGGCTTATACCTGAACAAATACACCCTGCATTTATTTCTCTTTTGAAAAGAATGCAAAAAACAACTAAATTAAATGCAAAAGCACTGCACCAGCTATAACAGGAGGCAAAAACCGGGTAGCAGATAAGAAGGCAGGGGAGTCGCAGGTTAAAGCAAGTGGACTAAAATAAGTAACGAATGGTAGAGAAATAAGCGAAAAAACGACCCAAATGGACAAATAAGCATAATAAAGAGAACCGGAAAAGAAAACATAAACAGAAAAAAAACAAGGATAAGCTGCTTCCACCAGCCTAAATTTGCAAAAAAGCGCCAAAAAACGCACTCGTTCAGTCGTACACAGTCGCTGTGAGGTCGTGCATAGTAGCTGTGAAGTCGTTCATAGTAGCTGTGAAGTCGTGCACAGTCGCTGTGAAGTCGTGCACAGTCACTATGACGTTGTGCATACTCATTATGACGTTGTGCACACTCACTATGATGTTGTTCATACTTGCTATGAGGTTATGTACAGTCGCTATGACGTTAAGCACACTCACTATGACGTTAAGCATAGTTACTGTAATGTGAGTACAGTCTATTATAATATTTTTTGCAATAAATAAAAGTGGAATATATTTATTTTAAAGTTTCAAAAGCTCATGTAAAGCTTTTTTACACTTTACTTCTTTAAAAAGTATTGTCAACATAGAATTATATAGCAATTCCAGCCTCTTAGCCTATTGCACCACCATCTTTCTTCTCACTTCCCTGCCTGCTGTATTCATCACCTCCACAAAATAAACCCCTTCTTGCATTCCACCTTTTTCTATCACACAATCTTTACCCGAAAAATGAATGGTTTTTAGTTCCTTACCTAATACATCGGTTATTTTTATTGTAGTGTTCTTCTGTGATTCGCTAAAGTTAATGGTGGTGGTAAAGGTAAAGGGGTTAGGAAAGATGGTAAATGAATTACTACTACTATTTTCAGCTAACCCAACCGAATAAAACAATACACAAGCAGAAGTGTCTATACAATTGCCAAGACTAACCGATACAGCATATTGACCATTTGAGGTGGCAACATAAGCCTGGTTAGTTGCATTTGTTATTAAAACAAAACCATTTATTCCACAACCATACCATTGATAAGTGGCACCGGGTTGATTGGAGGTTAATGTATCCATTGTCTGTGTTATCCCGGTATTAATGGTGTTTACTGTTACTGTTGATATGGCAGTGTTTGAACAGTTATTTGAAGTTCCTGTAATTGTATAAGTAGTTGTGGTAATAGGCGAAGCGATTGCAGAATCAGTATTTACAGGTATTGCACCAGAACTCCAGGAATAAGCACTTCCTCCATTTGCAATTAATGTCGTTGTTTGCCCTGCACATATTGTTGGTGAATTAACGGTAATGGTTGGTGATGGGTTTACCGTAACGTTTGTTATTGCAGTTTTTGTACAACCATACGAATTTGTTCCGGTAACAGTATAAGTGGTAGTAACGGTTGGCGAAACCGTTGCAGTGTTAACTCCTGTTGGTGTTGCGCCTGCGCTCCATGTATAAGAGGTTGCACTACCACTAGCCGTTAAGGTTGCTGTTTGCCCTGCACAAATTGTTGGGGAATTTACTGTAACATTTGGTGCAGGATTAATGTTAACAGAAAAATAGTAATATTGAGGTCACATCCAACAAGCATTATTTGTTAACATAATAGTATAGAGAACTGTACAAGGTGTAGTTCCGGCATTAACTAATACATCATTAATAGTGTTGCCACCTGATGAAAACCCGGTAATACAAGAAGGTGATGAATGACTTATGCTAATTGTAGCGGTACAATTCAAATATATCGAAGGAACATAAGAAACTGTTTCCCCTGAACAAATTGTCTGATTGGTTGGAGGGTTATTTAGAGAAGGTGCCTGATATGAAATGGTTTGCCAAAAGCTCATTGGAGAAGTGCAACCATTTACTGTTATTGTAAGCGAAAAATCCGTTTGAGTAGAACAAGAGGAAAAATTAGTGTTGGGTATCGCAGAATAATTAAATGAAGTCGAACCGTTAGAAGGAGTTCCTCCTGTCCAATTGTAGATTGCTCCTGCAACAGAAGAGGTTGACAAATTTACCCAATCTTCGCCACAAACACCATTAAATGGTCCTATAATACTTGGCGCAGCCATAGCCGGACAACCAACCGTCAAAATCGCATTCGCACTTGTTACAGAACTTCCACCTCCTCCTCCCCCTCCAATACCACAATGATTTGTTATCACCACATGATATGAATTTCCATCCATTCCAAACACAACCGGATTAGCATAAAAACTATAAATAGAAGTATGCCCAACTGTATCAATAGTAGTTTTAACCAATGTACCTGGGTTTAGATACCAACGATAGGTAAAAGGTGGAGTGCCATTTACAGTTACAGAAAACGAAATAGTAGTAATGGTACCTGCTGTAAAAGTTTGGGATAAGGGTTGTATAGAAATGGAAACAGGAATACAGATTAAATTTACAGTATTGCTTGTTATCGAATTTAAACCGGAACAATTGGTGATTATACAATAATAAGTATTGTTACTATCTGCCATTGTTAGCGGAGGTGTATTAAAAGTATTGGTTGCAGAAGCACTATTAACAGTGCTATCCACCACCACCCCATTTACATACCAGTAATAATTATAAGGCAAACTTCCGGAAACTGTAACACTAAAATGGGCAGCTCCCGGAATGGAATCGTTTTGGTTTTGAGGTTGGGTAGTTATAGAAACGGAAGTGCATTGTGCCATGCAAAGATGCTGAAAGACTACTGATAGTAAGAAAAGGAATAGTAGTTTTTTCATGTTAACACTTATTAAACGTGTATTAAATAGTAATTGGTAATCTTTTTAGTTTGTCAAAGATAGTTATTTCTGTGAAAGCAAAAACTTCCTCTGTTTTGAGGGTCAGGGTTTTTGTAGTTCAAATTTCAAATCATTTATCTAAGGTGAATTGTCAGAACACTTACTACAAATTTCGGATATTTATGACTACAATTTTGAGGTATAAAAATCCGCCTGCATTTAATGTGAATGAATAATTTAGTAATATTGCGGATGGGGAAGATATACTCTAGTTTATTAATACGCTATAAAAAATAATTATTCAATAATGAAACAACTTTTACTACTTATCACATTCAGTTTAATTTTCAATACTTCTTACTCTCAATGGACTGTAGAAAACCCAGGCGTTACAGACGATTTATATTCGGTTGATTATTATTCTGCAAATAATATCTGGATTGGGTCGTACGACCAGTTTATTAAAACCACCAATGGCGGTACCTCATGGACAACCGTTTTTCCGCTAAGGGATGCTAGTAATGTTATTATCGGTACTGCTAATATTTATGACATTGCGCTCACGAGCCCTACAAGCGGAATTGCCACCGGTTTGTTTTATCTTGGAAATACCGAATACATTTTAAATACCACCAACAGCGGCACCAACTGGAACTATAGGTCAACGACATTTTAAAGGGAGTAAAAAGGAAAAAGCCTTATTTTTGCCACAAAAATGGCAATGGATAAAGAAGCGTTAGGATTGTTTTTTCCTCAAGAGTTGTTAGAACATTTTGAAATCGTTTTGGTACACGAGTTAGGACACGTAGAAGCCAAAGAAGACTTTATAGAAGTTGTATTTGAAGAAAGAAATAGGGCAATGCCATCAATAAACTTGTGCGACTGTTTTATTCCCCCAAGTACCTTATGCCATTGTTTTACTGTTCCTGATTAAAAAAAGCACCTGCACTTTCACCTTCTCATTCCATAGAGCGTTGGAGGTAACTGATATAGTTTTTTCAACTATAATTATAATCTCCGGTAAGCGTAGAAAACTAAAAAATCTAAAATTCAATCAAAGAATTACTTAATATTGTACTAAAAAATAACCGATGTCAATTATACCTCAATTAGCGTCTTCTTTAAACCGAAGAGATGAAGTGCCTAACCAGGCACTTGCAAAACAAATAGCGGACAAAGGTGATAAAACTGCTGTAAAAGAATTAATAACCCATCTTTCTAATAAGAGCAAAGACATTCAAAACGATTGTATAAAAGTAGTGTATGAAATAGGGGAAAGAAAACCAGCTTTAATTGCTGATTACGCACCAGACTTTGTGGCTTTGCTGATAAGTAAAAACAATCGTTTGCAATGGGGCGGAATGACAGCATTAAGCACCATCACTCTCGAAAATCCAAAAGTAATTTATTCTTTTCTTTCCAAAATAATCACTGCCTGCAATAGTGGTTCAGTCATTACCAAAGATTATGGTGTAGCTATATTAATAAAATTGTGTTCGCTAAAACTCTATGCCGACAAAGTATTTCCATTACTAATAGAACAACTATTAAGCAGCCCTGCTAATCAATTGCCTGCTTATGCTGAAAAAGCAATACCAATTATCAATGAAAAAAATAAGGCGGTTTTTATAAAAACACTTACTTCAAGATTGTGTGATATTGAAAAAGACACCCAAAAAAACCGGGTGGAAAAAGTAATACAGAAAGTACAACAGTTGTAAAAAAAATGAATAATACGATTCTGTTTAAATTAAATATAAAAGAGTGAAATTAAAACAATCTCAAAAATTAAAACTTAATACTTCACCGCCCTCGCCTCGTCCTCTTAAGTTTTTCGGAGGATTCAAGGAGAGGGGTTTAGCGGGAAGTTAAACATCATGCAAACCTACATAGCAATATTAAGAGGAATAAACGTAAGCGGCAGCAAACCCATTAAAATGGATGCATTGCGCGCAATGTGTGAAACACTGAAGTTTAAAAACCCACAAACGTATATTCAAAGCGGGAATATTGTTTTTCAATTTAAAGAAACCAAACCAGAAGTGTTGGAACAACTGATTACAAAAAAAATAAAGGAAGTGTTTACATTTGATGTGCCGGTAATAGTGAAAGAGGCAAACGAATTGAAGACTGTGGCGAAGAATAATCCATTTGTAAATAAAAGAAAAGAAGATATTACAAAGCTTCACGTTACTTTTTTATCTCATGCACCTGAACAGGCAAACACAGATAAAATAATGGAACAAAATTATGGCGAAGATGAATTTATTTTATCAGGAAAGAATATTTATTTGTTTTGCCCCGTTAGTTATGGCAATTCAAAACTAAGCAATAATTTTTTTGAGAACAAATTAAAAGTACGCGCCACTACCCGAAACTGGAAAACAATAAATGAACTGGTCGCTATATCATCAACTATTCAAACCAAATAAAAAATTTAATTATGTTATTAGACTTAACCGTATCAAAATCCATTGAAATAAATGCATCCCCTGAAAAGGTGTGGGAAGGGTTAACAAATCCTGATATTATTAAACAATACCTGTTCGGAACAGAAACCATTACGGATTGGAAACCGGGCAGTGATATTATATTTCAAGGGGAATATAAAGGAACAAAATATAAGGACAAAGGTGTTGTGCTTGAAAATGTATTGCACAAATTAATCCGGTATAAATACTGGAGCGGGTTTTCAGGCGTGGAAGATAAACCCGAAAATTATAATGACGTAATTTATACCTTGCAAACTGCCGATGCTAAAACCTCCACTTTCACCTGGACACAAAAAGGATTTGCAACCGAAGAGGGTTACAAACATTCGCTTGCAGGAATGGATGATTTCCTGAAACTACTAAAGGAAGAAATAGAAAAAACAAACACTATTTAAACTACGCAGCAATCTCAACTATTCCCTTAAACATAATTTGACAGCATAAAAAAAACCTGCCATCACAGAGGCTGGTTTTTTATTTTTAACTGACTAAACTAATCAATCCACATTATCGTGCAAAAAAGAATTATTTGGTTTTATTTCCGAACTCTTGTCTTCTCCTTCCGACAGCGTATAACGCGATACCTGTGATTCGGAAGAATGAGGAGTTGAATCCAAATTAATATTCCTTCTTTTATAAGCAGGTTCATTTTCCAATTCAGATAAACCATTCGGGGTTTTTAGTTTATGGCTTAGCGCCTTTAGTTTTGCTACTCTGTCCTGTGCTTTTCTCATTTGCTCGTCCTGTTCTGCATTTGCAATTACGGATTTCTCATTTTCTATTTTTGAAACAACAGGCTCGTCCTTCGCACTGGTAATAATGAATGGCTCATCAACAGCAGGTTTGTTGTTTGTAATTTCAAACTCAAAAACCATTTCGCTTTTCTCTTCTATTGCGTCTTCTGTTTTTTGCTCCGAAGTTTCAAAAATCATTTCCTCCGTTTCGGCTTTTACAAACATAAATGGTTCGGGAGTTATTATTTCTTGCTGTTGCGTTTCATTAATTATTTCTTCCTCTTTCTTTACAGCAATGATTTCTGTTTTTTCTTCCGCTTTAATATAAGAAGTCATTGTCATCTCTTCTTCTTCCTTGATAAATGTTTCTTCAACTTCAGTAGTTTCAGAAGCAAAAACTGCGAAAGGAGTTTCTTCTTTTTTATCCGGCTCCAAAATGTGAATTTTACGTTCCGGAGCTTTTGTTTCAAAATGAATACCAGCTTCGTGATGAGAGTTAAAGCCGGTTGCTATTATTGTTACATTTACTTTGTCGCCCAATGATAAATCCACCCCATACCCTTTAATTACTTCCGCAGACATTCCTGCTGCATCCTGTATAAAATCAGTTATTTCACCCAATTCATCCATTGTTATTTCGTCTTCACCACAGGTAATATTTACCAATACATACCGTGCTCCCTTTATATTGCTGTCGTTTAATAACGGAGATGACATGGCATGTTCCACAGCACGTAATGCGCGGTGTTCACCACTTGCCTGCGCAGAACCCATGATTGCAACACCGCTATCTTTCATCACGGTTTTTACATCATTGATGTCTGTATTGATTTGCAAAGTAGTGGTAATAATATCAGCAATGCCTTTTGCAGCAGTAGTTAAAATATCATCGGCATGACCGAATGCCTCTGTTACTTTTAAATTACCATATATTTCGCGCAATTTATCATTGCTGATAACAAGCAATGTATCTACATTTGCCTTTAAAGATTCTAAACCTGCATCTGCCTGTGCTTTCCGTTTTTTTCCTTCAAACCCGAAAGGAATTGTTACTATACCTACGGTAAGTATTCCCATTTCTTTTGCTGCCTGTGCTATTACAGGTGCCGCACCTGTTCCTGTTCCTCCGCCCAAACCAGCAGTAATAAAAAGCATTTCAGTGTTTTTTCCAAGAATGGCTTTTATTTCTTCGATGGTTTCAATGGCAGCATTTCTTCCCACCTCCGGTAACGAACCTGCTCCGCGACCTTTGGTTAATGTTGCTCCCAATACCATTTTTAAAGGAACAGGGCTCATGTCCAATGCTTGCTGATCGGTATTGCAAACAATAAAATCAACGCCCTTAATTCCTTGTTTGTACATGTGGTTTACAGCGTTGCTGCCGCCACCGCCTACTCCTATTACTTTAATAATTGAAGAGTTGTCTGTAGGTAAATCAAATTTTATCATTGTTATTTTTATTTAGCACTGTTTTTTTTCGGTTTAAAATTGCCTTATTTTTTAATATGGAAATGAAGTTCGTTCGTTTAGTTATAAACCATGCAATGTTAATTTCTCTATTTATTTTTTATTGGTGTGCCGAATCATCATCAAAAAAACCTTTCAGTTTATCAAAGAAGCCACCCGATTTTTCTTTTGAATGCCCTTTAATTTTGGATGTGGAATCCTTCGCATTATTTTTTTTGTTCTGTTTTTCCAGTGCATCCAATCCTTTCATCACAAGTCCTACTGATGTCGCATACATGGGACTGGTAACGGTTTCGCTTCCTTTTGCAAGATGTTCGTTTGGATAACCAATGCGTGTATCCATACCGGTAATGTATTCCACTAATTGAGTTACGTGTTTCAGCATTGCCCCGCCCCCCGTTACAACAATTCCCGCAATTAATTTTTTTTCGTAGCCTGAATTTTTAATTTCATAATATACATGCTCAATAATTTCTTCCATTCGTGCCTGGATAATGGAAGATAGATTTTTTACAGAAATTTCTTTGTGCGGCCGACCTCTTAACCCCGGAATAGAAACAATTTCGTTCTCCTGATTTTCGCTTGCTAATGCAGAGCCAAATTTTATTTTTAATAATTCAGCCTGGTTCTTAATTATGGTGCACCCTTCTTTTATATCTTCTGTAATAATATTTCCACCAAAAGGAATAACGGCTGTATGACGAATGATTCCATCCTGGAAAATAGCAATGTCCGTGGTACCTCCTCCTATATCTACCAATACCACCCCGGCTTCCTTTTCTTCATCGCTTAAAACAGCATCGGAGGAAGCTAGTGGTTCTAATGTTAATCCCGTTTTATCTGGAATTTCCAAACCTGCTTTTTGAACGCATTTATAAATATTGCGGGCGGCAGCTATTTGCCCTGTGATGATATGAAAATTTGCTTCTAATCGAATACCCGCCATGCCGATAGGGTTTTTAATTCCTGATTCGTTGTCAATAATATATTCCTGTGGCACCACATGAATAATTTCTTCACCCGGTTGCATCACCAGTTTAAACATATCATCAATCAATGCATCTATATCATTTTGTGAAATTTCATCTTCCGCGCTTGCTCGCGTTTTAATACCTCTGTGCTGATTGCTTTTAATATGCTGACCTGCAATACCCACATTCACAGTTTTTATTTCCACACCGGACTTTGTTTCGGCTTCGGCTACAGCTACTCGAATTGCTTCTACTGTTTTATCAATATTCTGAACTACTCCGCGGGCAACTCCATAGGATTCTGATTTCCCCATTCCAAGGATTTCTATTTTTCCAAATTCATTTTTGCGCCCTACAATGGCTACAATTTTGGTAGTTCCGATATCTAAACCTACTACAATTTCTGATGGTTCCATAATGCAATTATTTTTTGGTACAAACTATTTGGTTTTTAAACTTTAAATTTATTGTTGAATATTTATCCCACCAACCGGTAGTGTTTAAGCCCTGTGTATAAAAAGTCATCAGTTTTTTAAATTTTTCATCCATCAATGTGGTATCACCGAAAACAATCTTTTGATTCCCCACCAATGGCACCAGTTCCATATCTCTGTCGCTATTAACATAAATCTGCTCTATTTGTGATTTCCAGAATTCGTGAGCATTTATGTAAATAGCCATTGCATATAATTCATCCAATATACTGTTGGCTCTTTTTAAACTATCCCTGGCAATATCGCTGATCGAAAACATGTAATGCGTTGCATACGGCTCCGAAATTTTACCGTTTGCTACTATTACCCGTGCTGTATATCTGTCTGAAAGGGGCATAAGCCTGCCAGCATCATCCAAATAATAACTGTCATCATTAGAATTAATTATTCTTATTATCGGCTTTCTTTGTTTTACATTTACTTTTACATTTCCATCAATGGTTATAAATACCTCTGCTTTTGCAATATCTTCATGACTGTTTAACGCTTGTTCGATACCCGGAATATTTATACTTGACTTAGGCTGACCAACAATTGAATCGCCCCTGTCCTTTATTAATTGAGTGATTTCCGTTTTGTTCAAAAAATAAACATCATCATCCAGGTTCATTTTAACCTCCAGGCTTTTGCAAAGCATTGCCTCCTGTTGTTTATTCACAAACCCCATGGTAACCAATAAGCCTGTAATTAAACCACACCAAAGAATTATAAACAATATTTTTTTAAATTTATTCATTAATTATTCTGTAGCAATGAATTTCTAATGGGTTCTACAAAGGTATCAATGTCCCCGGCTCCCAAAGTGAGCAACACTTCCAATTTCATACTCCTTAACTCTTCAACTAAATCTGCTTTCTGAATGATTCTTTTATTTACCAACTTCATCTTATCAAGCAACATTTTTGAATCAACCCCTTGAATCGGCAATTCCCTGGCAGGATAAATTTCCATTAAGATACACTCATCCAACAAATCAAGACTTCTTGCAAAATCATCCGCAAAATCCCGGGTACGCGAAAAGAGATGCGGTTGAAATATCCCGGAGATTTTTTTATTCGGGTACATTTCCTTTACAGAATTAATAGTTGCTTTCAATTCTTCCGGGTGGTGTGCATAATCATCTATATACACTAATTTATCAGTTTTTACCTGGTAGTCAAATCTGCGCTTCACACCACCAAACGTCTTTAATGCTTCACGAACATTTACTTCTGAAACATTCATTTCGCAGGCAACAGCAACTGCGGCAATTGAATTTTCAACATTATGCAATCCGGGGAGTCCTAAGGTTATATCTATAAAAATATTTATTGGAGTTACAATTTCGTAATTATATAGTCCATTGTCAATTCTTACATTTTGTGCAAAATAATCCGCTCTTTCATCATTTACGGAATAAGTAATTACTTTCTTTCCCGAATCAATCCTATTTACAATGTTTCTTTTTAAAATCAATTTTGATTTTACCTGCCGGGCAAATAATGAATAAGACTCCTGCATATATTTTTCATCACCGTAGATATCTAGATGGTCAGCATCCACAGAAGTAATAACACCAATTTCGGGGTACAATGTTAAAAACGAGCGGTCATATTCATCTGCTTCCACTACTACTAAATTATTAGTTGATAAATTTGTGCTTAATAACAAATTGGTATTATAGTTTTGTGTAATACCGCCCAGAAATGCAGAGGGGTCAAGTTGTGCTGTTTTAAATATGTGGGCAATCAAAGAGGAGGTGGTTGTTTTTCCGTGTGTCCCTGCTACAGCTATTGTATTTGAATTTTCTGTAATCATTCCCAATACTTCAGCACGCTTTTTAATTGTAAAGTTATTTTCCCGAAAATAAATTAATTCGCTATGTTCCTTTGGTATGGCAGGAGTGTAAATAATTAAAATAGATTCTAAGTCATACGGAAGCACTTTGATAGAATCAGGAATAAACCGGATATTATCATCAAAATGAATATCTATTCCTTCCGCAATTAATTCATCCGTAAGCTTAGAGGGGGTTTTATCATAACCGCTCACCCTCTTGCCCATCTTATTGAAATAACGAGCAAGGGCGCTCATACCAATGCCGCCTATTCCAAGAAAGTAAATTTCCTTTATATTTTTAAAATCCTGTTTCACTTTACTTTATTATTTATCAAACTCAATACTTCATGCGCAATCACATTCGCTGAATCATGAAACGCAAGTCTTCCTATATTTTCGGATAGTTTATGGCACAGTTCTGAATTACTTATAAGTTCCAACGTTTGTTCGCATAGTTTATCACGAGCTTCTGTGTCTTTAATAAAAACGGCAGCGTTGTATGTAACCAATGCCATCGCATTTTTTGTTTGATGATCCTCTGAAACATTTGGTGAAGGAATTAAAATGCAGGGTTTTTTTACTAAACACAATTCGGAAATTGAAATTGCTCCTGCTCTTGAAATAACTATATCAGATATGGCGTAAGCATAATCCATTTCTTTAATAAAATCTAATACTTTAAACCCGTTTCCGTTATATTTCACAATTGCTTGTTTTGCGGTTTCAAAAAATCCTTTCCCCGTTTGCCATATAAGTTGAATATTGTTTTTATCAAACGCTTCTAAACATTTCAAAATACTCTCGTTGATAGTTCGCGCTCCTAAGCTACCTCCTATAACCAAAATTGTTTTTTTGTTTTTGTTTAACCCAAATTGTTCCATTCCTCTTTCCCTCTTACCTTCAAAATTTAATATGTCCTGTCTCACGGGATTCCCGGTAAGCAATATTTTATCTTTTGGAAAAAATTTTTCCATACCACTATAAGCAACACAAATTCTATCCACTTTCTTAGCGAGAATTCTGTTTGTAATTCCGGGGTATGAATTCTGCTCCTGGATCAAAGTAACAGTTCGATATTTCGAAGAAATGTTTAACATAGGACCGCTTGCAAAACCTCCTGTACCTATCACAGCATCTGGTTGAAATGATTGAAATATTTTTTTTGCCTTCATCAAACTACTTATTACTTTAAATGGAAAAGCCATATTTCCCATTGTCAGTTTTCGCTGAAAACCACTTATCCAAAGCCCCACGATAGTGTATCCAGCAGCCGGAACTTTTTCCATTTCCATTTTTCCTTCCGCACCAACAAATAAAAATTCAGTATCGGGTCGCAATGCCTTTATGGCATTTGCTATGGCAATAGCAGGAAATATGTGCCCGCCGGTGCCGCCTCCGCTCATTATTATTTTAAGCTGCTTCAACTATTTTTTTTATTTCCTTTGTATTTTCAATTTCACGGCTTACACTTAATATAATACCAATTGAGATACTGGTAAACCAGATAGATGTCCCCCCCATACTCACCAATGGCAGTGGTTGCCCTGTAACAGGGAATAAATTTGCAGCTACCGCCATATTTATCATTGCCTGAAAAACTAAACTAAACGTTAAACCTATAGCAAGTAAACTCCCGAATATTTTTTCGCTCTTGTTAGCAATCCGCACACCTCTGAATAATAAAATGACATATAAAAATATAATAACTACCGCTGATATTAATCCCCACTCTTCTATTACTATTGCAAAAATAAAATCGGATGAGGCTTGCGGAAGAAAATTCCGTTGAGTGCTATTCCCGGGACCTTTCCCAAAAACTCGGCCTGTCGCAATAGCGATTTTTGCCTGCTCCGATTGAAAATTAGTTTCACTATCGCCACTTCTAAAGTTTTCAATACGCGCTTTCCATGTTTCACCTCGCTTAATTATCGAAGGGAAATTAAAAATAGTTACAATTAATAGTGCACCAAAAATAATTCCTGAACCAATCAGAATTAATAAATACTTTGTATTCATTCTGCCGACAAACATCAAAACCAAACAAGTTAAAAATAATAACGCAGCTGTAGAAAAATTTGCCGGAAGAATTAATGCGCAGATAATTATGACAGGAATTACAATCGGTAAAAAAGCTTTCCTGAAATCTTTAATAACATCCTGTTTAAGTGAAAGCATACGCGCAACGTAAGTTATCAATGCTAACTTTGCAAAATCAGACGTCTGAAATGTCAGAGAGGTTCCGGGAATAGCTAACCAGCGGCTTGCTTCCCCTGCACTTACACCCTTAAGTAATGTATATAGCAATAAAGGAGCGGCTAAAAAAATTGCTATCTGTGATATCCGGGAAAAATAAGAATACTTCACTTTATGAATTAAATACATTAAAAATATACCCGAAGCAACTATAAAAATATGTTTTCTCAAATAAGAACCGGTATCCCCATCCTTATAATGATAAGCCAGGGCAACAACAGAACTATACACCACCAAAACAGATAATAGAGAAAGCAGCAAAACTACTGTCCATATAACCATATCTCCTTTCGTATGTTTAAATAAATTCATTTTTCGTCACTAAAATTTTATGTTCCTTAATTACAATGCACGAACCGCTTGCTTAAATTGATTACCCCTGTCTTCATAGTTTTCAAACAAATCAAAACTTGCACAGGCCGGAGATAACAAAACGGTATCGCCTTTTTTACCGATTTTGTATGCTTGAGCTACAGCCTCCGTTGCAGACTTCGCCTCTAAAATAGTTTCAACCATACCACCAAAAGCTTTAATAATTTTCTTGTTATCAGCACCAAGGCAAATAATAGCTTTTACTTTTTCGCTTACCAGTTCATTTAGCATGGAATAATCGTTTCCTTTATCAACTCCTCCAAGGATGAGGATAACAGGATTTTCCATGCTTTCCAAAGCATACCAGGTTGAATTTACATTTGTGGCTTTTGAATCATTTATAAATTCCACACCATGAATGTTACCTACCAACTCTAACCGATGATCGATGTTATGAAAATCCGAAAGACTTTCACGGATTGTTTCTTTTCTGACGCCCAATAATTTGCCGGCAACAGCAGCCGCCATAGAATTGTACATGTTGTGTTTGCCTTGCAGAGCTAGTTCCTGTATTGTCATAATTGTTTGGTTTTGGTTTTTTATATTTATTATTAATTGTTTGGTTTCATCTATAAACGCTCCTGTTTTGACTTCTTGTTTGATTGAAAAAGCATATTGTTTCGCCTTAATTTCTTTATGCTTTATTCTTTCTTTTGCTATTTCATCGTCAATGCAATAAATAAATGCATCCTCTTCGGTTTGATTTTGGATTATTCTGAATTTCGAATCCGCATATTTTTCTATTCTGTATTCATATCTATCCAAATGGTCCGGAGTAATGTTTAACAAAATTGCTATCTCTGCCTTAAACTCAAACATTCCATCTAATTGAAAACTACTTAACTCTAAAACATAATAATCGAAATCATTTTCTGCTACCTGCATCGCAAAGCTTTTTCCTACATTCCCTGCAAGCCCCACATTTAATCCTGCCTTTTTCAGGAGATGATAGGTAAGAAGCGCAGTGGTAGTTTTACCATTACTTCCTGTGATGCATATTTTTTTTGCATTGGTATATCTCCCCGCAAATTCAATTTCTGAAATCAATTTTACTCTCTGTTTATGAAGACGTACTATCAAGTCTGCTGTGTCCGGAATACCGGGGCTTTTAACCAACTCATCCGCACTAAAAATAAACTCTTCAGTATGTTTCTCTTCTTCCCATTCAACTCCATATTTTGAAAGAACGACCTTGTATTTTTCATTTATTTTTCCATTATCTGAAAGAAAAACTTGAAAACCTTTTTTTTTTCCTAATATTGCCGCACCAACACCACTTTCTCCCCCACCCAGTATTACCAGCCTTTTCATATTACCTTAACTTCAAAGTCACTATCGTTAATACCGACAGCATAATTCCGATAATCCAAAAACGGGAAACAATTTTAGATTCATGGAATCCCTTTTTCTGATAATGATGATGCAGTGGAGACATAAGAAAAATTCTTTTGCCTTCTCCATATTTTTTTCTGGTGTATTTGAAGTATGCTACCTGAATCATTACTGAAACATTTTCAATAAGAAAAATTCCACATAAAACAGGAATTAATAATTCTTTTCTCACTGCAATAGCGAATACAGCAATGATGCCTCCAAGTGTCAGACTCCCTGTATCGCCCATAAAAACCTGAGCCGGATAAGCGTTATACCATAGAAATCCAACACATCCTCCCACAAATGCACCAATGAATATTACCATTTCTCCAAAATTGGGAATATACATTACGTTCAGATAATTCGCGAAAATCATGTTGCCGGATATATATGCAAACACACCCAGTGTAGTACCAATTATTGCGGACGTTCCTGTAGCTAGACCGTCTATGCCGTCCGTAATATTAGCGCCATTTGAAACAGCTGTAATAATTATTATCACTACAAGAATATAGAGTATCCATGTATATTTTCGCATACCTTCTCCAAATACCGCAAGAAGTGAAGAATAATTAAACTCGTTATTTTTCACAAAAGGAATTGTGGTATTGGGCAGTTTGCGATCGTACATATAATGTATCTGCCCATCAGTTTCTATAATTTTAGTTACTTTATCAACATCCATTTTCTGTGCAAGTTCCAGTGGTATTTCCACTTTTGTTTTTATATCAGGATGGAAATACACAGTTATACCTATAAATAAACCGAGTCCGACTTGTCCCATTATTTTAAATTTTCCTGCAAGGCCCTTTTTATCCTTTTTAAAAACCTTAATATAATCATCCAGAAAGCCTATTAACCCAAGCCATATTGTAGAAACAATCATCAGGATAATATAAATGTTATCTAACCTGGCGAAAAGAAATGTTGGAATGAGTATTGCAGATATGATAATTAACCCACCCATTGTAGGAGTTCCTGCTTTTTGCTTTTCCCCTGCAAGACCCAGATCACGTATTGTTTCACCAACCTGTTTTCTTTGTAATAGATTAATAAAACTTTTACCAAATACCATCGAAATGAGTAACGATGTGATAAGTGCCATTGCTGCACGAAAAGTGATGTAATGAAACACCCCTGCTCCGGGGAAATCAAATCGTTTCTCTAAAAAATCAAATAAATAATAGAACATTATTTTTCAAATAGTTTTAAGTTTTCCTGCAATATCTGCATATCATCAAAAGGATATTTTACTCCGCTTATCTCCTGGTATTTTTCGTGTCCTTTGCCCGCAATAAGTATAATATCTCCGTGTTTGGCATACGAACACGCTGTTTTTATTGCTTCTCCCCGATCAGTTATCGAAATTGTTTTTTTATTATTTACTGCATCCACCCCTTGTTGCATTGATTTAATTATTGTATCCGGATTTTCACTACGTGGATTATCAGATGTAAGAATTACTTTATTACTTAAATCACATGCTATCTTGGCCATAATCGGCCGCTTTGCTACATCCCTGTCTCCTCCGCAACCTACTACAGTAATTACCTGTTCGTTCCCTGTTCGGATATCCATTATAGTTTTCAAAACATTTATTAATGCATCGGGAGTATGCGCATAATCAACAATACCAACAATTCCATTAGTCGTTCTTAAATATTGAAAGCGACCTTCTACAGAACCTAATGAACTCAAAGTGGTAAGAACATTCATTTTATCTTCATTCAATAAAATTGCTGTTGCATACACAGCAAGTAAATTGTAAGCATTAAACTTTCCAATGAGTTTACTCCATACTTCCTGGCTGTCTATATTCAAAAGCAAACCGCTGAACTGGTTCTCCACCACTTTGCATTTAAAATCAGCCAGTGAAAGAAGGGAATATGTTTTTTTTATCGCTTTGGTGTTTTGCACCATTACCTGGCCATTTGCATCATCCTTGTTAGTAAGAGCAAATGAGTCGGTGCCTAAATTGTCGAAGAATTGCTTTTTTGCTTTAATATACCCGTCAAAGGTTTTGTGATAATCTAAATGGTCATGCGTAATGTTAGTAAATACACCTCCAGTAAAATGAATTCCTGCAATACGATTTTGCACTACAGAATGAGAACTTACTTCCATAAAACAATGTGTACACCCTTTCTCCACCATCTGATGAAGCAGTGCATTCAGTTGTATTGAATCGGGGGTGGTGTAAACAGAAGGAATGATATCATTGTTTATTTGATTTTTAACAGTTGAGAGTAATCCCGTTTTGTATCCTAGTTTTTTAAATAAATTAAATAAAAGGGTTCCCGTTGTGGTTTTTCCATTAGTGCCTGTTATACCCACTAATTTAATCTTTTCAGAAGGATTATCATAAAAATTACTTGCTATTATGCCTAGCGCTAATGTTGTATCTTTAACTTTTATGTAAGTAATTCTTTCGTTTATTTCATTCGGCAGTTCTTCACAGAGTATTGCTATTGCACCGCCTGAAATAGTACTGCCTATGAAAACATGCCCATCGCTTTTGGTTCCTTTAACTGCGGCAAACAAACTGTCTTTTTCGATTTTTCTCGAATCGAAACTAATAGCTGTAATAGCCACATTTGTAGAGCCCACCACTTCCATTAAACTTACTTTATATAAAATATCTTTTAATAGTTTCATTACTATAATAATATCAATTCTATTTTAGTTCCTTTAGTATAGCTTGTTCCCGCAGCTAATGATTGCGAAGAAACTGCCCCACTACCAATAATTTTCACACGCATATATTTATTATTTTCCAATAAATATAAAATATCCCTTGCCGACATCCCAACTAAATCCGGCACTATGCCGCGTTTCAAAGTTTCTTCAATATTTTTTGAAGAAATATGAACCGAAGAGGAATCAACAGATGAACCCGATACCCAATCCGATTTATCATCATTCGAACTATTTTTTACTTTTAATAAAGTCAGCACATTTTTAATATCCGATTGATAACCACTTTTTGTTTCCGGTGCTTTCAATGAATAAGAAGGATGAACAGAATTAATTTCTTTATGAATTTCAAGGCTTGTTGAATACACTTTATCTGCAACATCTCTAAACACCGGACCGGCAACAGCACCACCATAATATGCATCCCCGCTGGGGGCACTTATCACCACTATACAGGAATATTTAGGATTATCAGCAGGAAAGTAACCAACAAAGGATGCCTGGTAGGTTACTTTAAAATCTCCTTTGTATCCGCCTTTTTTAGCTTGCTGTGCAGTTCCTGTTTTACCCGCTATCTGATAACTGGCAGATTTCAATGCTTTTCCTGTTCCGTTCAAAACCACGCCTTCCATCATTTTCTTTGCTTTACTAATTGTAGCGGGGGAACAGATGGCTTCATTAATTACTTCGGTTGAAAATGTTTTTATCGTTTTACCACGATTACGAATTTCTTTCACAAACATGGGCTTAACCATCCTTCCGTTATTTGCTACAGCACTATAAAATGTTAATGTCTGCAAAGGCGACAAGGTTAATTCATAACCGATACTCATCCAAGGTAAAGAAGTACTCGACCAGCTTTTATCCTGGGTATTCTTAATGTATGGGGCAGCCTCACCTGGGATACATGTTTTGAGAGGAGAACCCAGATTCATTTTACACAAATGATCAACAAACTGCTGTGGTTTTGCATTATAATAACGCGTGATAATTTTTGAAACTCCCACATTGGAAGATAGTTCAAAAGCCTGCTGAACCGTTATTTTATTTTTTCCTTCTTCCGGATGATGAGAGTCTTTCATAATCCTGTCTGCATACTGATGAGTTCCGTCTTCAATATCCACTATATCATTCAAACCCACATACCCGTCTTCCATTACAGATATTAAAGATGCCAATTTAAAAGTCGAACCGGGTTCTGTGGCAGCGCCTGCTGCGTAATTCAAATTCTCATAATAAAATGAAGTGTCTTTATTATTCCTTGTCAGGTTAGCCATTGCTTTTATTTCACCCGACTTTATTTCCATCAAAATCAAACAACCATGATCTGCACCGTGCTTCTTCAAACAATTCATAAGGGAATTTTCTGCAACGTCCTGCACATTAATATCTATTGTAGATACAATATCATTGCCGTCTTCCGGGTCCACCTCGTTATCATCATTTATCGGTCTCCAAACATTTCCGGCAATTTTTTGCATCAACCGATGCCCGGTTTTCCCCAACAGAATACTATCATAGGCTTTTTCCAATCCGTATGATTTTCCATTTCCCTCTTCATTAAGCTTACCTATTGTGCGTGCTGCAAGAAATTGAAAAGGGCGTTCTCGTTTATTTGTTTGCAAGTAAATAAATCCTCCACGGTTTTTTCCTTTCCGCAGAATTGGAAATTTTTTTATTTTTTGCAAATCGGTATAAGAAACATCTCTTTGCAAAACCACCCACCTGTCTTTATCTTTTCGCGCTTTTGTCAAATATTTTTTATATTCCTTTTGTGTTTTATCCTTAAATAAATTAGCCAGGCAAAACGAAAGGGAATCCACATTATCATAAAAAACATCTTGTGTTATTGCTTCTGTATTTACATCCATCCCTACTTCAAAATAAGGCAACGAAGTAGCCAGCAAGCTTCCGTTAGCATCATAGATGTTTCCTCTTACCGCTTCAATGTCGAAATATTTTGTTGTGAAATTTTCAGCTTGCGCCCTCCATTTGTCCCCTTCAGAAAACTGGATGAAACATATTTTAGAAATAATAGCGACACCAAAAAGACATACCATAAAATATATGAGATATACACGCCATAATATGTCTTTTTTGACTTCCAATTATTTAATCTTTTTAGATGTTGTGTTATCTGCTGTAACTATTATTTTCTTAGGAGGCACCACCGATTCTTTGATCCCTGTTTGCTGTTTTGCTAATGCTTTGGCAACTTCTGTTTGCTTACTTTTAATAACAAGTGAATCTTTTACTACAATATATTGTGTTCGTAATTCTTTTATTGCATTTGTTAAGCGGTTTACTTTTCTTACCTGGTCGTCTGCATAATAACCATTGGCTATGTAACAGATAGAAAGAAATGAAAGAAAGAAAATAAACGGCAAGTTTTTTAATGTTGTTTCTTTTGAAAGGAAATTTCCGCTAAAAACATTTGCAACCGAACGTACCACCTTATTATCCTTACTTACCTTCGCAGACTGAACAGGTTTTGCTTCCTCTTCCGCTTTCAATGGTTCTTTAAATTTATTTGCCATTATTCGTTACCGGTTTTTAGATCTTGCACTTATTTTTTTTCTGCTATTCTTAATTTCGCACTGCGCGCGCGGCTATTTTCTTCGTTTTCTTTGGCGCCCGGTACTATTGGTTTTCGGGTTATCTGCTTAAAAGGTGCTAATTGGTTTCCATAAAAATCTTTTTCCACCTCACCTTCAAATTTTCCACTACGCATTATATTCTTTACTAAACGATCTTCTAATGAATGATAAGAAATTACAACAAGTCTTCCGCCTGGTTTTAAAATATCAAGGCTTTGCAAAAGCAATTCTTTTAATACCTCCAATTCCTTATTCACTTCTATCCTCAATGCCTGGAACACCTGTGCATAGTATTGATTTTCTCTTCCCTGCTTCACACATTTTTCAATTGCTTCTTTTAAATCATTTACCGTTTCAATATGTTTTTCTTTTCGCGAATTAAATACAGAATATGCTAACCGCCCTGCATTATCCACTTCTCCATACAACTTGAATATTCGTTTTAATTCTTCCTCACTATATGTATTTAAAACATCTGCTGCCGTAAGTTTGGAATTACTATCCATTCGCATATCCAATTTCGCATCAAACCGTGTAGAGAAACCTCTTCCTGCTTCATCGAACTGGTGAGACGAAACTCCTAAATCAGCAAGTAAACCGTCAATGGGCAGAGCGTTGTACATTTTTAAAAAGTTTTTTAAATATTTAAAATTTTGTTTTATTAAAACAAATCGCTCATCTTCAATTTTATTTGTTAAAGCATCGTCATCCTGGTCAAAAGCATACAACTTACCTGTAGTTAACTGCCTTAAAATTTCCCTGGAATGCCCCCCACCTCCAAATGTTACATCTACATAAATTCCTTCCGGATTAATATTTAAGCCATCAATACACTCTTTTAAAAGAACGGGATTATGATACTTCATTGTTTAATTATCAGAAGGCGTAATTCCTCCCATTACATCTTCTGCTAATTTTTCGAAATCTGCTGTGCCACTATTAATAAATTTCTCATACGCCTTTTTATCCCATATTTCAATTCGGTCGCCTGCTGCTGCCATTACTACACTCTTGGTAATTTTTGAAAATGCCATCATATCTTTGGAAATCAGCAAACGTCCGCTCGCATCCAGCTCAACAGGTACTACACCGTAATTAAACATCCTGATAAACTCTACATTCTTTTTGTTAAACCTGTTCAGTTTGTTTACTTCTTTCACCATTCCATTCCAGGTAGCGATAGGGAACAACTCGAGAGACTTACTAAAAATGCTGCGCTTCATCACAAAACCATCTTTCAGTTCTTTAGTTAGCTGGTTTTTGAACGCAACAGGAAGCATTACGCGACCTTTCGCATCTGCACTGCATTCATAAACTCCAAATAAGCTATCCATGGTTATTTTTTTTGCCGGTGTAAAACTAAAAATAATTTTCCCACTTTTTACCACAATCTACCACTTTGTTGAAAACTTTTGTCAGAAACATTATTTCCAATTTGTAATTAATAACGTTGCAACACAGTGATGATATACTGTTGAAGCTTTTTAAAACTTATTTTTTGCGGTGGGAGAAAATACCCGTTTGTTGACGAGAAAGGATAGAAATACATTTTGAAGAAGAAACACAAAAGCCTGACAATATTTTTTAATTTCGCATGCTTTCATTCTTCACCCCAAACTGGTGATACAAATGATGAAAGATTTATCATGCTCCAGGAATTAAAATACACTGCTTCACAAAGCACCGACATCAATATTGAATGGCTAAACAGCCGCTTCAATAAAGTTTGCGTTTTTGATTCTAATGAAAAATATAATTCTAAAAACACATTACAGTTTTCTAAACTAATTGCTGTGTGCTCTGCGGAAGAGTTGACTTTAAATGATCGAAAGAATATATTTGAGCAGCTACAGGAGTTTTATGATAAAAGAAAAGGATGGTTGTTCGGATATATAACCTATGATATAAAAAACAACATTGAACATCTTCATTCCGAAAATAGTGATGGCTTGGGTTTCCCGTTGCTGCATTTTTTCGCTCCCAAAGTAGTTTTAGAAATTATTGCCAACGCGGTTTCGGTTTTTTATGATGATGATTTTATTTCGAAAGAAGATGCAGAAGAAGTTTATTATATGAGTTTCTCAGCTAAAATTGAAAAAGAAAAACAGGAATTACCAGGAATTAAAATTCATTCTAAAATAACAAAGCAGGAATACATTAATTCTGTAAACGCATTAAAACAGCATATTCATAAAGGAGATATTTATGAAGTTAATTTTTGCAGGGAGTATTATTCGCAAAACGCAAAAATTAATCCTTTGGAAGTATATAAAAAGTTGAACGAAATTTCCCGCGCCCCTTTTGCAACTTATTGTAAATTTGATACCCACTATGTCATTGGTGCCAGTCCTGAACGATTTATAAAGAAAAGTGGTAACAAGTTGATTTCGCAGCCCATTAAAGGAACAATTAAACGTTCGGAAAACAAAATCGAAGACGAAGAACTAAAACAGGAACTACTAAACAATGAAAAAGAAAGAAACGAAAATATAATGATTGTGGATTTGGTAAGAAATGATTTGTCTCGGGTAGCTACGCGCGGAAGTGTACATGTGGATGAACTGTTTGGTATTTATAGTTTCAAACAGGTCCACCAGATGATTTCTACTATTAGCTGTGAAATAAAAGAAAACACCTCATTTACTGACATTTTAAAAAGCACCTTCCCGATGGGCTCTATGACCGGTGCACCAAAAGTAAGTGCAATGAAACTGATAGAACAATATGAAACCACTAAACGGGGTTTGTATTCCGGAGCTGTTGGGTACATAGCACCCAATGGTGATTTTGATTTTAATGTACTTATACGCAGTATTCTCTATAATTCTGAAAACAACTATTTATCCTTTATGGTGGGCAGTGCTATTACTGGCAAAGCAGATGCAGAAAGAGAGTATGAAGAATGTTTGCTGAAAGGAAAAGCAATGTTTGAGGTGTTGGGGAAATGATTCTAAAATAAAATCAATAAGAAAAAATAGGAACGGAATTAGGAACGGAATTTATCATCGTAAAAAAATGATGTTGAGCCTGTTTTTGCAAACATTAAAAACAATAAAAAGTTTAAAAGATTTAATTTAAGAGGGGTTAGTCCATTGGAAATTTATTTCCTTTTTTATTTTTAAAAATCTTCACCAAAAAAATAGAATGTCCTTTTGTGCCAGACTTTTTTTATTTCCTTAAGTTGTTTTTTTCTATTTAATGTTCCATAATTATTTTTTTATAAAAATTAAAATCTACATTTGTACATTCATAAAAAACATGAAAAAATATTTATTTACTTTTCTCTTCGTTTCATTTACCACTTTTTCTTTTTCCCAGGATAGTGCAAAAGAAATTGCTGCACAACCCAATTTTAGCCAAGATGCCATTAAATATTATTTCAAGTCGTCCGAAAGCAGTCATTTGTCGAGCAAGGAACAAAACTGGAGTTTTTCGTTTATAAGCGCTGACAAAAAAAAATTACAGAAACTGGCAGACGAACTGAACCAGGGACAAACCAAACCAAAGGCAATAGAACACCGCGAAAGCATGTTTATTTTTACATTAAAAGGAAAGAATGAAATATAATCCCGAAACGCTTTTTAATCGTATCCGGGAACTAAATAAAACAGCAGTTAGGTTTGGAATACAAGGGCTGACTTCGTTTTATGTGGATACTTTGTAAACTTTAAATCAAACCACCTCTAATAGAGGGGAGCCATCGGAAGTACATTTCCTGGATAAGAAATATATTTATTTTTTGCATCTTACCTCATCCCCTCTCCTTGGGATAGGGAATCAAGGGAAGAATTGCTCTATACCCTAATCCCAATAACCAAAACATCATCCACCTGTTCCAAATCGCCTTTCCAATGTTCGAAATGATAATTCAATAAATATTTTTGGTCTTTCATATCAATGTCTTGCGATTCCAGTAATAATTTCTGAAAATTTTTATACTTGAATTTCTTTCCGAGTTCGCCCCCAAACTGGTCGGCATAGCCATCGGTAAACATATAGATACAATCGTTTTTTTCGAGTTTCAGGATGTGATTGGTAAATGATTTTGTTTCAAAATTTTCGTGGTCGCCACCAATCGCCATTTTGTCTCCCTTCATTTCAATGAGATGGTTGTTCCTCACTATGTAAATAGGATTGTTAGCGCCCGAAAACTGCAATTCCATTTTAGTTTGATTGATGGAACACAGCGCCATGTCCATTCCATCTGCAATGGAGTTCAAATTATTTGCCAGTTGGTTGTTCAGGTAATTCAATGCATCGGAAGGGGTATCCACTGTGTTTTCAGAAACCGACTGGTTAAGAATGGTGCTGCCTATAATGCTCATCAGTGCACCTGGTACTCCATGCCCGGTGCAGTCCACAGCAGCTATCACAATCACTTCATCGGCAGGTTGGTTATTTTTAGAAATAGTTTGTTTTTTCGAAAACCAATAAAAATCGCCACTGACAATATCTTTCGGGCGAAACAAAATAAAATAATCTTTCAGGCTTCCTTCTATTTTTTCTATAGGCGGAAAAATTGCCAATTGTATTCGCTGCGCATAATTAATACTATCGCTTATGTTTTTATTTTTCTCTTCAATAATCTCCGTTTTAATTTCTAACTGGTGTTTGCTTTCTGCCAAAGCCAGGCGTGCAATTATGGCTTTGCGTGTAAGGTTGGTTCGGGTATTGATTAAAATAATGGTGAACAACGCCACCGAAGTGGTAAGCAAGCCGCCATTTACCAATATGTCGCTAAGAGCAAGAGGACTGTTGAAGGAAAATAAAATAATATTGGCAATGATTGAAGCCACTACCACAAAAACAGAATAAATGGGTTTCCAGAGCACAAACATACCTGCGCCTATAAATAAAGCAATGTAAGCAAAGGTGTGTTTTTGTAATTCGGAAACATCCATTACGCTATACATATAAGCATTTTGAATGGAGATTCCAATGAAGGGAACCAACGCCATCAGTTCAGGAAAAAGCACCAGCTTTTTTCGGGAAAGAACACAAATGAGGATGAGAATGGAAACAATTATCCGGAAGGCAAAAAAATCGATAAGGTGAGCAGGGCTGTTAAAATAATCACTGATTACCCATATAGGATTTAGAATAATAGCCACCCACGCCACTGTGGAATGATACTTCAAAGCGAAAACTTTCAGTTCCAGTTCTGCTTCCGTAAGATAATCGTTGGTGTGTTTATTCATAAAGTTTACTAAGCGGAGCAAAATTAATCATTTCGCTGGTAATAATTTCTACTTTTGTACTATTATATGAAAGATACTAACGATTCGAATTGGTTTATAGATTGGTTTAATTCGCCTTATTATCACATTCTTTATTCAAACCGCAACTACAAAGAAGCGGAATTGTTTATTGATAACCTGGTGGATTACCTGCAACCAAAATCCACTTCCCGATTTCTCGATTTGGCTTGTGGCAAAGGAAGGCACTCCATCTATCTAAATTCAAAAAACTTTAATGTAACAGGCATTGATTTGTCTGAGCAAAGCATTGGGTTTGCAAACCAGTTTGAAAACCATGCACTTCATTTTTATGTGCACGATATGCGAACACCTTATATAGAAAATCATTTTGATTATGTATTAAATTTATTTACGAGTTTTGGTTATTTTGAAAACGAAAAAGATAATTATGCAACCATAGATAGTGTTTGTAAAGTGCTTCTACCAAAAGGAATTTTTGTTTTAGATTTCTTGAATGTCGAAAATTTAATTCCCCATATCATTCCTCACGAAATAAAAACAATACAGGGAATTGAATTCAGGATTGAAAAAAAAACAGAAGAAGGATTTATAGTAAAGAATATTTCTTTTACAGACCAAGGAAAAGAATATCATTTCCAGGAATGTGTAAAAATAATTACATTGAATATGTTTGAAAAATACTTTCAGTCCAGGAAACTTAAAATAGTGGATTTGTTTGGTAGCTATAAACTGGATAAATTTAATCCGGCAACATCGGACCGGTTAATTTTAATTGCACAAAAACAAGAAGGATAAGATGAACTATTTTATGTACGTATTAATTTTTCTTTCAGTAATTGTAAGCGGAATGTCGGTGCTGGCAATTCATATCAGTACTAAAAACCTGAAATTAATTTTATCTTTTTCGGGTGCTTATTTATTTGCAATAAGTGTACTGCACCTTATCCCCGAAATTTACTTGTCGCACAGTCAAAACATAGGCATCTATATTTTGATTGGTTTCTTTGCTCAAATTCTTTTAGAATTCTTCTCGGAAGGAATTGAACACGGACATATACATATTCATAAACACGAACAAGCACACAGCGCCTTTCCTTTTGCCATGATGATTGGGCTTTCCATCCATTCTTTCCTGGAAGGTATGCCCCTTGCCAATCCAAATACTGATTCGCACAGCTTTTTGCTCACCGGGATTGTAATGCACAATATTCCTATTGCCATTGCATTAATGACAATGTTGTTACAATCGAATATCACCAAAACAAAAGCAGTAATGTGGCTAATTATTTTTGCATCCATTACTCCTCTCGGAACGTTTACCAGCTATGCTATTGGCGAAAACATTATTTTTAATTTTTCTTCTTATTTCGATAAAATAATGGCGGTAGTAGTCGGGATATTTTTGCACATCTCCACTACTATTCTTTTCGAATCGAGCGAGAATCATCGCTTCAATCTCATCAAGTTTTTGGTAATTATACTGGGTGCCGGTTTTGCCATGTTTAGTTTATAGCACAAAAAATGCAGCACAGTGCTGCATTTTTTAATCAGTTCCAACCTTAAAGAATTATTTTAGTTTTGCCAAAATATCTTTCAAAGCCTCAAAATTTGGATAGGCATTGGCATCTTCCAACACTTCGGAGTAACGCAAAATTCCTTCCCTGTCAATAACAAATGAAGCGCGTTTGCTCACCCCTTTCAATCCATGAATCCACAAATCATAAATAGCCTCGTAAGCGGTAGATGCTTCTTTGTTGAAATCGGATAACAAAGCGAAATTGTAATTGTTCATTTCTTTATATTTAGCCAAAGTAAAAGGCATATCAACGGAGATACCAAAAACTGTTGCATTTAAGTCATTGTAAAACGAAAGTTCATCTCTCGTCTGGCAAAGCTCCTTTGTACATGTGCCTGTGAAAGCAGCCGGAAAAAACAATAATACTACATTCCTGCCCTTATAATCGGCAAGGTTTACTAAATTTTTGTCAGAATCTTTTAAAGAAAATAACGGTGCGGGTTGACCTATTTCAATTGCCATTTTTAAATTGGTTTAAGAATTATTAATAACTTATTTTAAGGACACAAATTTAATCTTTTATATTTGTGCTCAACTTTAAAAAATCAAATAAACCTATACAATTTAAAATATGAGAAACTATCTTACAGAATTTATCGGAACTTTCTTTTTGGTTTTAGTTATCGCACTTACCGGGAACCCGATTGCAATTGGAAGTGTTTTAATGGTAATGGTGTATATGGGCGGGCATACATCGGGTGCGCATTACAATCCTGCTATTACTTTCGCCATCTTCATCAGAAAAAAAATCAAAGGAAAAGAAGCTATCATGTATATGATTTTTCAATTGTTAGGTGCTACCATAGCGGCATTTACTTATTATTTTATTTTTGCAAAGACCTTTGCTCCGGCTCCTGCCGCAGGATTTAGCAATAATATTAAACCATTACTGGTAGAAATGCTGTTCACATTCGCGTTGGCTTCGGTAGTGCTGAATGTGGGAACGTCTAAGAAAACATTTGGAAATTCTTATTATGGTATAGCCATTGGCTTTACGGTATTGGCTGCTGCTTTTGCCGGTGGACCCATTTCGGGCGGGGCATATAATCCGGCAGTGGGTGCAGGTCCTATTATAGTTGATTTTATTCTAAGCGGACACTCCATGTGTAACTTATGGATTTACCTGGTAGGTCCTTTTGTTGGCGCTGCCGTTGGCGCAGTTGTTTACAAGTATGTTAATCCTGATGAGTTTGAATAAAAAATAATTTCTTAATAAATAAATAAAATATCCAAATGAGTAAAAATTTTTCTGTTTTCCTAAATGTAGTATTGCTAATCTCGGTTGCTGTATTATACTATTTACATTTTTCTTCACTCAACAAAACGGCTGATGCCGGCACATCTGCTGCTGATTCTGCCACAGCTGCTAAACCAAAGGTGATGATGCCGAAAGTAATCAAAGCATCTAAAATAGTGTATGTAAATTTAGATGTGCTAAGTGATAAGTATGAATTTTTAAAAGATGTAAGTAAGTCTGTGCAGGCAGAACAACGAACTTATGAGAATCAATATCAAACCAGCGGACAAAAGTTGCAGGAAGATTATGGTGCTTTCCAGGAAAAAGCAAATAAAGGACTGCTTTCCGAAAATCAAATAAGTGCTGAACAGGATAAATTTGCCAAACGAAAAGAAGATTTAGATCAGATACAGCGCAAATCGGAAGCACTTAGTGAAAAAGTACAGGCGATTACCGAGGAAGCACATAAAAACCTGGCGACATATATAAAGGAATATAACAAATCAGGAAATTATAATTATGTGTTGGCATACAGCGAAGGTCCGCTAAGCCCTGTTTTATTAGTAAACGACAGTCTTGATATTACCAATGAAATATTGGATGGTTTAAATGCACAATACAGGGCAACAAAAAAGAAATAACAAAAAGCAAACTCTAAATACTTAATTTAATTCCAAAAACTAAATTCTATCTACTAATAAAAATTACCTAACAAAAAATTAAGATGATTCATAAAATAAAATATGTTGAGAAATTTCACGATGCTTTTAAAATCGGCAATCGTTACAATCCAACCGCAGACGTAGGCGAAAAAGAATATATGCTTCGCTATAATTTAATTAAAGAAGAAAACGAAGAATATCTGGAAGCGTGCAAAAAAGGGGACATTGTAGAAATTGCCGATGCGCTTGGCGACCAGTTATATATTATTCTTGGAACTGTGTTACGTCACGGGTTGCAGCATAAAATGGAAGAAGTGTTTGATGAAATACAACGCAGTAATATGAGCAAGCTGGATGAAAATGGAGAACCTATTTTTCGTGAAGATGGAAAAATTATGAAAAGCAAACTATATTCTCGCCCTGATATTAAAGCAATACTCGAGAAATAAAATCAGGTTTTTATCCATTGTTTTTCTTTCCGAACCTGCTGAAAAGATTTTCCAGCATGGTTATAAAATTCTTCAGTACATCAAAGTAAAGTGTAATGGCAAGTATAAGCGACATTAACCAGATTATAGAAAGGTTAAAATAAAACGTATCAAAATAATTTCCAAAAACCTTTTTTCTTGGCGAAAAAAACTGTGCACGACCTAAGTCTGAATCAACTGGGTCGAGATAAATAGGAGATAGTTTCTGAATAAAAGCCCCATCTAAATCCAGTATTCGTAATTCTGTATTTTTATTGGTTACCAGGTCATCCAAACTGGAATTATCATATTCGTTTTTTATTTTTGCATACCCTTCTTTACCCAACTTCGTTTCATAAAAGTTGGTAACACTGTCTCGTAAGCCAATACTTTTATTATTCTGGTTGATATAATTTCTTTTTATGATGTTGTCGAAAAAACCACTTACCTGTTTGGCAACCTCTAAGTTAAATTCTTCGATAGTAAGATTTTCTGCACCCGGACATCTTAAATTAATTCTTCTGAAAGCAGGAAGATTTAATTCTTTCTCTATTTCAGTTTTCAACATTTTCAATTCATCTGTTACTTCCTGTTTTTTTGCAGGTATAGTATAACTTTCCATACAATTTTCTAATTTATTGGTCATCGCTACCAGCCAATAATCCTTTTTATAGGTTGCCATTCCAATTGCTTTTTCGTATTTATATCTGTCCTTATTATATTCATTGTCCCGGAATTGTTTTACTGCCATTGCCTCAAACGCCCATCGCGAAGCCATCAGGTCGCCTATTACAGGAACAACACTTTGAGAAGTAATAACAGGATTTAATTTATCAAACTTAACCATTACTCCACTAAATAATAATTGTGGAATAATTAAAATAGGTATCAATATATAAATGGTAACAGCCGAATTAAAACTTGCAGAAATATTCAAGCCAAGCATATTTGCAAAACAGAATGAACTAAATAACATTAGCCAGTAAGAGGAATTCATATCTCTTATTTCGAGCACATAATTCCCTACTAACACAAATAATATTGCCTGGATAGAAGACAATGAAAACATAATAACTATTTTCGACCAGATGTAACTACCCTTGCTTAAATTTAAAAAAGATTCGCGCTTTTGAATTTTCCTGTCTTTTATTATTTCTTCCGCACTAACGGTTAGCCCTATAAACAATGCAACCACCACCGACATAAACATATAAATCATTATGTTTTCATTTTCACGGTAAGTATATCCTATTTTGTTAGACAAATCTTTATTTACAAATTTTATAAAATAAGCAAGGATAAAAGCCAATACCGGAGCTTCCAGTAAATTGATGGAGAGATATTGTTTATTGGTTAGTTTAGATAAAACATCGCGGGTAATGAAAACCTTAAATTGCTTAAACTTATTGGGAACTTTAAAAGTGCTTTCTGGTATTTCCGTAATTGTTTTTACATCTTCAATTTTTGTTTCAATCTTTTCTTTATAATATCCGTTCCATTCAGATGGTGAAACTTTCCTGTTGAGTGTAATGTTACCGTATTCGTCCAGCACTTTCGATTCTATAATATTAAATACCTGTTCGGGATTAACATTACCGCATTCTATACATTCGCTTTCGTTGCTGTTGGCATGATTTACAACTGTTTTAAAATAGATGACAGAGTCCACAGGATTGCCATAATAAATAGGATAGCCCCCAACATCAAGAATCATCAGCTTATCAAACATTTTGAAAATATCAGATGATGGCTGATGAATAACAACAAATACTAATTTCCCTTTCAGTGCAAGTTCCTTTAGTAAGTCCATAATATTTTCTGAATCTCTTGACGAAAGTCCTGACGTAGGTTCGTCCACAAAAAGAACAGAAGGTTCGCGAATTAATTCCAATGCAATATTTAATCGCTTGCGTTGTCCTCCTGAAATAGTTTTTTCCAGCGGACTACCTACTTTTAAATCACGTGTTTCAATCAAACCGATGTTAGTTAAAACGTCAACCACCAGTTGTGAAATTGTCTGGTCGGTTTTGTTTCCGAAACAAAGTTTGGCATTGTAAAATAAATTTTGAAAAACAGTTAATTCCTCCATCAGCAAATCATCCTGCGAAACGTGACCTATAACTCCTTCTATTTTTGTTTTTTCTGAATGAATGTTTATTCCATTAATTTTAACCGTACCTCCGCTTGGAATCTCGTTACCATTCAGCACATTTAATAAAGTAGATTTGCCTGCTCCCGAACCACCCATA
>JANYDQ010000043.1 GCA_025363555.1 Bacteroidota bacterium
CCCGACCTCCCCCACGCCCTAAATCTCATACAATGCTTGTCATTCCGAACGAAGTGAGGAATCTCTTTTTATTAATTAATTTTTTGTCGGTTTGTAGTGATTAATTTACTTGAATTTACGAATTTACCATTGTTTCCATTAAATAAACCTGCCTCCGGCACTACCGGAGACAGGTTTTTGTTTTTAATAATCGGATGAGACCAAAAGAAGTCCCGCTGAGACCAAAAGAAGTCCCGCTGAAACCAAAAGAAGTCCCGCTGAGACCAAAATGAGTCCCGCTGAAACCAAAATGAGTCCCGCTGAGACCAAAATGAGTCCCGCTGGAACCAAAAGAAGTCCCGCTGAAACCAAAATATTCTTTTTTCATCCGATTTGCAGTTTTCATATTACTTAATCCTGATGTCAATTATCTGGCTTAAACCCTGAAGCACATCCAACACACTTAACTCGGTTTGGAAATACATTTTTACACCGCTTGAATAAGGACCTAATTGGGTATTTGCCGAATTGGTTGATTTTTTCCCGGATGGTTCGATTCTCTTAATAATTGGTTCGATTCTCTTTGTAAATGGTTCGATTCTCTTTGTAAATGGTTCTCTTTGTTTTTGGTTTTGGCAACGAAAAACAGAAGGTAAATAAACACGAAACCAGTTGCAGCAATTAGTGGGGCATATTCTTTTTTTAGTACTGTTTTTGTGAAGCCGTTTTTTATTAGTCTCTGAAAACGGTATTCTAAAACAAGTTTACTTAGCAATTATGAATGCACAAACAAAATGGTCAGGAAGAATATTAAACTGGCCAATTATTAGAAATGAATTTAATGTTTACTTTTACGACAGAATTAATAACCCCTGACACACTTTATTGGGTAACTATATACAATTTTACACCGATTTGAAAATAAAAAATGGCAGCCGATTGACTACCATTTTATTGTACTACTCTTTATCTTTAGGATTGTAGTTTAATGATTGTTTAAGAGATTTATTAAAGGCAGACAATTCTTCTTTTGGTTCTTCTTTTGTAATCTCTTTTATTTCTTCTTTTGTTGGTAATTTCCCTTTATTCTTAATTGCATCAACTACTTTATCGAAATCTGATTTATATTCTTTATCTTGAATTATTCTAAACTTTTCATATTGTTTTTCAGCAAATGATTTAGCAACACTGCTTTTTACTTTACCAGCATTATTTAAAATATCGTACTCGTTAAATTTTAAAAAATCATCTAATCTTGTAACCCAATCAATCATTTTCATTATCTTGTTTCTTTTCGCTTGTAATTCAGCAAAGTCAAGGTACATGACCACGATAGAATTTAGTTCGTCTATTTCCTCCTTTTTTAAATAATTTTTAGCTATAGATATATCCCCTTTTAATACTTTACCTGTAGGAGCATTTTTCCAAGTAGAAAGCCCCATGTGTGGTTTTAAATAACTTGCCCTATTTCTTATTATTTCGGCTGCTGTATTATGGGTAATTGCAAATGCTAATTTATTTTGAACTGTCGAAAAAAATGTTTGAGTTATGGGAGAATTAACATCGTAGTCTGCACTACAAGAAGCATATATGTCTGTTATTTTTTGGTAGAATCTTCGCTCTGAAGACCTTATCTCTTTTATACGACCAAGTAATTCATCAAAATAATCTTTCCCAAAAAGTGTCTTACCTTGTTTTAGTCTTTCATCATCTAAAGCAAATCCCTTTATTAAATATTCTTTAAGTATAGTGGTTGCCCAAATACGAAACTGTGTAGCGTTGTATGAGTTAACCCTGTACCCAACAGCAATAATCATATCTAAGTTATAAAAATCAACTTCTCTTTTTACATCTCTGCTTCCTTCAGATTGAACTATTTCCATTTTGGAAACAGTTCCATCTTCTTGTAATTCACCCTCTTGGTATATATTTTTTACGTGTTTTGATATTGCCGGTATCTCAACATTAAAAAGTTCAGCCATATTTTTTTGATTTAACCAAACAGTATCCTTCCCAATAATTACTTCTACTCTTATATTGCCATCAGCACCACTGTAAAAGATGAAGTCTGATATATTATTTATGTTTCCCATTTATTTTTGGATTAATGATTTATAAGTTAATTTTCTTTCTGTATTTGATAGCCATTAAGTTAAATCTATATGCTTCGGTACAAACTCTTGTATTGTATCTAAAAGCAAATTCATCAACATATTTTTGAAGGTGCTTTTTACTTGTAAAATGATAAATACCTATTATACCTCTCTTTAGCAAACTCCAAAAACCTTCTATTGTATTTGTATGCACATCTCCATTTACATAATCGCCTGCCGAATGATTTACGGAATGATGTTTATAATAGCCAGCAATTCTTTTATATACACTACTTTGGTCAGTCATTACAGTTGAATTAGGTTTAACATTTTTAAGCAATACAGGTAATATATCCTCTGCTTTTTCGCCTCCAACTACTTTAGCTGTTAATCTTTTATCTCTTTCTATTACTCCAACAACAACCGCTTTGTTAGATAAACTTTGATGGTTTTTACTTTTTTTGTTTTGGTGTTTATTACTTTCTTTTCCACCTACATAAGTTTCATCAATTTCTACTGTTGTGTCCATTCTTTCACTTCCTGTAATACCAAAGCAATTACGAATACGCTGTAACATAAACCAAGCGGTCTTTTGTGTAACATTCAAATCTCTACCAAGCTGTAACGAGGATATTCCTTTTTTATGAGCAGTAATCAAATAGATTGCCAAGAACCATTTTTGCAATTCTATTTTAGTGTTGTCAAATAATGTATTAGTACGAACATTAAAATACTTTCCTGTATTTTTACATCTGTATTTATTCCCTTTGCAAACATAAACTTTAGAGTTTGCATCAAAAGGAGAAACTACATTGCCATTCCAACGTAACTCTGTTAAGTGATTTATACAAGTTTGTTCATCGGGAAACACTTGTAGTAATTGGATTATAGAATCAAAGTGTAAATTTATCATTGTGTGTGTTTTTTAATTACGACACAAAGATAAGTATAATTTTACTTACTTACACCATTGTTAATAATTTTTGTGTAAAATTGTATATAACTACCCTTTATTGGGTACTCCCTTTTTAATCTTACAAAACAATTTTTTAATCTTACAAAATCATTTTTTTAGATTAGAAAACAATTTTTTAAATGTAATAAATGTCTTTTAAAATTTTCCAAAAAGAATTGTAAATAGTTTAAAAGACAAAAAAACCACTGAAAGGCGGATTGATTTTTTTATATACATAGTTACCTGTTTTAAAACATAAGCCCAAAGCAGGAACAAGGGTATTTAAGAATTTTAATGAACAAATAGCAGTGGCTGATTAAAAATATTTTAGTCGCATAATAATTTTGTTTCCAATTAAATATATTTACATTTGTCTTAAATTTAAACCAAATTATCATGAAAAAACTTACAAAACAGTTAACGATTATAGCATTCCTGCTATTTTCCTTTGTTGCCAATGAGCAACTGCAAGCCCAGGGCAATGTTATTTCGGTAACTCCCGATAGTTCGGAACTAGGAAGCACTGTGGTGCTCCAAATTTCAGGACACAATACTATCTTTAGTCAGGCAACAACATCGTTACACAAGACAACAGGAAATCTTAATATTTTACCAAGTTCATTTTCTGTAACTAATGATAGCTTAATGTTGGCTACTTTTATTATTCCTAACGGAAGTAATTACCTTGGTTATTATGATGTTCATGCAGGATTGGGTACTCCATTGGCAAGTGGCTTTAGGGTTATTCAAGGTGTATTAATTTCGGGATATATTTATGCCGATACAAATTCAAACTGTACATTGGACACAGGAGAAATGCATCTGCCTTATAATTCTTTAATAGTGCAACCAGGCAGTTTAAGTATACCTATAGACAATAATGGTTATTACGAAATAAATTTGCCAATGGGATATTATACGGCAACTATTACCTATGTGCCTATGTATTCTGGAGCGACCATATCATGTCCTGTAACTGGTACTGATACCTTACAAATAGCCACATCAGTTCCAATAACAATAAATAATCAAAATTTTGGTGTTTCTTATCCTTCAACTTGTGCAAGCATTCAAACTTGGGTATCTACCGGTAACATGCGACCATGTTCCTGGCATCATACTTCAATATCCTATCAGAATTTAACTCCAACTTATGACCCAAATGTAACCATCACAGTAACGTTTGATAGTTTTCATAATATTACAGGCTCATCCCCTGCCTGGACAAGCAATGTTGGAAATGTAGTTACATTTCATGTTCCTGTAGGTCCTTTCTCAACCGGGTATATAACAGTTTATGATAATAATTCATGCAGCGCAGTTCTTGGAACTCCGTCCTGCATTGATGTAATGGCTATTCCTTCCAATTCAGGTTGTGTTGATAGTACAATAAGTTATTCTCAAACATGTATTAATTTCAGCACATCCTACGATCCAAACGAAAAGATATTACTTTCCCCTTATGGGACTAATATTACCCCAACTGATGAGTTAAGATATATGATAGGTTTTCAAAATACAGGAAACGACACTGCATTTACAATAGTTGTGCTCGACACTTTGTCGTATAATCTTAATCCTGCTACCTTGGTTCCTGCACCAAGTGACCATCCATATACATATCAATTGATTGGTTCAAACATTGCAAAGTTTACGTTTAATAATATTAATTTGCCCGACAGCACCACCGACCAGTTAAATAGTCATGGATTTATAACATATACTATTCAGCAAAATCCAAACAATCCACCGGGAACTCAAATACTGAATACAGGAAACATTTATTTTGATTTTAATGCTAATGTTAGAACCAATACTACGTTTAATCAAATACCAATGGCAACACTAGGGATTGCACAAAACAGTATTACAAAAGATGGAATCAGTATATACCCAAATCCGTTTACTAACACTACTAAATTTGTGTTTAGCACTAAATCAACAGATGCGAAATATACAATTCAATTATATGACATACAAGGCAAAAAGGTAAAAGAAGTAAAAAACATTACGGACACTTATTATGAGTTGAACCGTGGAGATTTGAAAGCCCAAATGTATTTTTATAAAGTATTTGATAACGAAAATCAAGTGGGCACAGGCAAGTTTGTAATTATGGATTAGGAAAACAAATCAAAAAAAAGAAAAGGGAAATCAACTTAATTTTAAAAGTAGATTTCCCTTTTTTTATGTCAATAAAATAATAGTACATTTGTTCTGAATTAAAACTAAACACTCATGAAAAAACTTACTGATCATTTAATGGTTATATGTTTACTCCCGTCAGCAATGGTTATTAATAAACAAAGATAATAAACCAATGGGAACAGGTAAGTTGAATATTAGCAGATTAAAATAATAATTAGTTTTATAACAATAGCCCCTGTTTGTATTTTAATGCAAACAGGGGTATTTGTTATAGTTTGATAAAATAATATATGACAAATAAAATTGCAGAAGGTTTTCTTCAACATGTTGTAAAGTTTCGCAAACTTTTTATTATAGTTTTCTTACTTGTATTTATTGGTATTTCAGGTGTTTCTTATTTTTTAAATGGACGAACCTATAAATCAGGGGTAGAATTTTATATTTTTAAATCATTTGACGATTCCAAAACTGAAAATAATTTTTTACTTACAAAGGAAGAAATAGAAATATTAAAAAGTATTGCTACTTCCGAACAATTGTTTTTATCTGTTGTCAACTCCCAAAAGCTCGTAACCTATTATAACAAAAAGTTTTCTTTTGAAGCAGAAGACATACTAAAAAATGCGTCAACAGTAACAATAGACGAGCATAGTAAAATTTCTATTTATGCAGAGGACCTTGACAAATATTTTGCTTTTGGTTTGGCTGACGCAATGAGAAAAAAGATTAATGTATTATATAACGATTATTTGAAAACGTTTAAAAAGTCTCAAATTCTTAAATTCGATCAGGGAATACATCATTATTATATGGAAAAGCAAAATATAGAAAGAGCATTTTCCCAGTATCCTTCTTCCTTATTAAGTTTAAAATTTTTAACAGATAGTTTGAACGGACCTAATTATATAAAGAAGATAAATAAGTGCAGTCAGGAAACCGGAATAAAAATTACAGATGTGATGGGTATTCTAAATCTTTTTCATCGGTTGGAAAAAGTGCAGGAACAAATTTATTTATATACAGACCTGAAACAGCAAATTCAAAACGCATTGTATATGCTCGACAGAAATCATACTTTTATTACAAACAAAAATATTCATTTCAAACGTACTGTTGATTTATCTTACCATTTTATTCTGGGATTGAAATTTGCTGTGCTTGCCGATTTGGCTTTAATATTATTAATCACCTTTTTAAATTGGTATAAAACGGAGTTTAATTTTATTCTTAAATCCCAAAACGATTAATAATCCTTCATATCAGGAACAGAACCAGAATTGGTAATTATTAATTTGTCAATTTCCAAATTATCATTGGAAGAAATTATTTTTAATAAAGAATATTTTTCCTGCATCAAAACTTCTTTAGGTATTTCTATTTTTATCCAATTCCAGTTTTCGCTTTTTAAAGAAGTAAAATCTTTTTTCCAGTCATTTATCCTTATTTCTCCTTCACCTTTATCATTGCTTTTAGCATAAATAAGGACAACTATTTTGTTTGATAAATGTTCAATGTCTCGTGAATAAATAGTATATCCAACCCATTGCTTGTTAGTTAAAGAAATATTAGATGCAAAATCCGTAAAGTCAATTTTGTCATAAATCCTTTTATAATTTGTATTTATCGAAACAGATGAACTTGAAGTATCAAAAACTTCTGCTTCATAAATTAATTCTTTTCTCCACCTGTCAGGATGTTTGTATTCGTGCCATTTGTCCAATTGATAAAACACATAAGGTTTCGATGTTTTATCAAAAAGATAAACGCTTCCTTGTCTTCTTACATTTATTAAAAATGATTCTCCATCCAGTTTTATTTCAATATTCTTCGTTAAAGCAAATTGTTGCGTATTGGAAGCAGGTTGAACAGTTGCAGAAATAATATATTGTTGTTTGTTCAGGTGTTTCCTGACAGTAACTATCACATCACCATCATCATTTGTCGGGTAGGTCACTATTGGATTCCCTTCCAAATCAAATAATACATTTCCATTTCTGAATATATCTAAAAAATGAGTAGTGATGGCTTGTGCATAAGCAGGCATAGCTGCTTGCCAAATATAATCTTCAGGTTTAGTATATGGTTTCTTTAAATTAAAATATCCCACATAATAAAATTCAGCCCCCACAACAGATAAGCATTTTAAAAGCCCCAGCCATTGTGCAGGTCGCATATCTTCTTCCGGATTAGTAGACCATCCGGCAGCAACATAAGGCGAAAAGAATTTATCTCCGGAAGCAATTTCTATTTTACGTCCATCATCTATCCATTTCCAACCATGCCATGCACCTTTTCTGTTTTTCCAGTTATCGGGAGTTCGCGGATAAAAATCAGGAGTAGAATAATAGCTGCCATTTATTTTAGAACAAGTTGCTTTTGATGTGTTCCAGTCAAATCTATCTATTGGTCCAGCTTCTATCTGGTAAACCGTAAACAAAGTTTTTTTTAATTGCGGAATGCCTTCCATAAATTGTGATGAATACAAATGACGAATATGTGTTTTCTTAGTTGCAATGTAAACCTGCCAACTTTTAATTTGTAATTTATTTTTATCCTCAATAAGCAAGTCATCTTTTTCCAAAATTCCTCTTCTATAAGCTTTAGGTGGTTCTTCTCCATTTTCATTTATTATATTTATAGGTCGCGTTAAATGTTTAACCAGAAGTTGTAATTGTTTTTTTTGCACTTGCCCATCTTCAATAAATACAGAATCAGGAGCAATATAACTGATAACCCTTTTCGTTTTATTAATACGTGCATCTTTTAAATAAAACGATTCAGGATAATCTGTTCGCATAATATTGGGTTCGTAATGTTCGCCTCCAAATAAATCAGGGCGAATTTGTGTCCAGAAAATAGTAACACTCAAAGGAATCTCCGGATGTTTATTAGCCAGATTAATAAAAGGTGTGAGCGCATTATTCGGGTCGGATAAAGCTTTTTCATCTGGTGCAATCCTGGGATTTGAAATAACCAAATTGTAATTCCAGTTCACACCGAGTTCTTCCTGTATTTCAGCCCCTCTTTTTATTCCATCAGGGATTTTAATTCCCGGTTGTCCAGCTCCACCTGCGTAATAAGGACTCATCCAGTTATATAATCTCAGGAAATTATTATTCGGAACATATCTTGGAGAAGGATAATTTTTTAATTGAGTAAGTGCATCACTTTTAAAATTGGGATAACCCTTTTGAAATTCAAGTGTATCTATTTGTGAGAAAGTGGAAGAAGAAAAAATTGAAAAGAAAATGAATAAAATTATTTTATTCATTATGCTCCAATTCTTTTTTGAACAAAAAGTTCTACCTTTTCAAACAGCAGTTGGGGTGAGGAAGTCCGCCAGGCTATATCATTCAGATGTCCGCCTGAAACAATGTAATAATCAATGTTCGCTTGTTGAAATTCATCTAATACATGTTTACGGAAATTAAGAAATGCTATCCATCCATCGCCTACTTCTTCAAACCATTCTTCATAATAACAATCATCAGAAGCATGAAAATTCAATACATTTTCTCCGATTAAAATAAATTTATTTATTCCATGTTCCATAATTGGTTCAATAATATCGCGCTTCAAAAGCATAATATCATTGTTAATGCAATCGTTCCATTCGCCTATCATTTCTATTATTGAAAACTTTTGGTCGTAATCAACAGAAAGAATTTTTATATATAGAGTAGGCGAGTTAATATCGTCCCATTGCGGATGAATCAAATAATTATAGATAGCATGGGTGTATTCAAACTCGCTGTATTCTCTGCCATAAAAAGGAGAACGCTCGTCTTCTGATGCTATATAATGATGCCGCCAGTTATAAAATGGTTCTATGTCCTGCATGGTTTCAAAATTCTTTAATTACAATTCGAGTTTATTATCGTGAGCAAAACCTTCTAAATACTTTTTAATATTCTCCACTACTTTCAAGCATTCTATTTCCGTTGGATTCTTTTCTAAGTCAATACAGGAATTATGAATGTCTCTCACCAACTCAACCAACTCCTGGTAAACCTTGTTTTTTTCTTTCAGTCTCAATTCAGCATCAAAAACAATTTCCCGATACTCTTCTATTATATCCTCAAGTTCTTCCTGGTTGTGTTTGTTTCGTCCTTTGAAAAGCATCCGAATGGTAAATTAAGTTTCAATACAAATTTACGAAACACAATTTAATGAGACATCATAAAAGAAAATTTTATGATTAAAAAGAGAGGATTTTTATTGTAATACTTATTATTTCTTGTATGAATCAACCGCTTTTCTTACACTGCCATGTTTCAACAATAATTCATTAGCTTTTTGGTAAGAAACTTTTATTTCATCTGCAATCATTTTTGTACCTCTGTCCACCAGTTTATTATTGCTCAATTGCATGTCCACCATTTTATTTCCTTTCACTCTTCCCAACTTTATCATTACGGAAGTGGAAATCATATTTAATATTAATTTCTGTGCGGTTCCTGATTTCATTCGTGTACTTCCTGTAACAAATTCAGGTCCTACAATTACTTCAATTTTATGCTTAGCAACTTTAGCAACATTACTTCCTTTGTTGCAAACAATGCAACCAGTTGTAATATTGTTTTTATTACACTCTTCCAAACTACCAACTACATAAGGTGTAGAACCAGATGCGGCAATTCCAATAACTATATCTTTAGCATTTATTTTATGTTCAAGTAAATCTTTCCAGCCTTGTGCTTTATCATCTTCTGCAAACTCTACTGCTTTTCTGATTGCTTTATCTCCACCTGCAATTATACCAATTACTAATCCTTGCGGAACTCCATAAGTGGGAGGACATTCACTTGCATCTACAATCCCTAATCTGCCACTAGTACCGGCACCAATATAAAACAAACGTCCACCTTGTTTCATTTGTTTTACAATAACATTAAGCAGCTTTTCAATTTTAGGAATTGCTTTTTCTATTGCATAAGGAACTGTTTTATCTTCTTTATTTATATTGGTAAGCAATTTTTTTACACTCATTTTCTCGAGTGAATTGTATTTGGAAGAAGATTCGGTGATTGGTTTCATTTGAATAAATAACTAGAATGAGTTTATCAAAACATAGAAGTAACTGCAATAAAGAACTAAAAGAATTAATGACATAATTAAAACAAACAAAAAACCATTTTGTTGTTTAGGTAATTGTTTGTGTTTTGAAAAATAAAACCCAAATAAAGAACCGCAAATTGTAATTAAAAACCAACTTAAAAAGACAATAAAGTAGAAACCTAAACCACGAAAGTAATCATAAGAATAAGCAGCCGATTCGGGAGATCTGACTATTTGAATTACTGATTTGATAAAGTGCCCATAGTTAATGCCTGCTGCAATAACCAATAAAAGAAAACTAAAAAGAACAAAATACCAAACTACTTGATTTCCGTTTCTAGTTGTAACCATTTTTTGTACTTGCTCATCACTTTATCAGTATCTATCAAATTATTTTCATCTTCACTTTCTTCAAAAGAAATTAATACTTCTTTCTTTTTGTTCATCGGTCAAATAATCCCAGATTTTAGATTGAGAAACTATTTTCATATTTATTTAGATTTTATCACGACACCTTTCCAATTAATAAATCCCCGGAAACTTACCCGGATTTGTTTCCTGCATCAAATCATAAATAACATCAAACACATCATCTGCACTTGGTTTTGAAAAATAATCTCCGTCACTTCCATAAGCAGGACGATGGTCTTTTGCAGAAATGGTTGTTGGTTCAGAATCCAAATATTTATACGCTTTTTGTTCTTCTAAAACTTTTTGTAAGATATAAGCAGAAGCACCTCCCGGAACATCTTCATCTAAGACAACCAAACGATTTGTTTTCTTAACCGATTCTAGAATGGAATGATTCAAATCAAAAGGAAGTAAAGTTTGCACATCTATTACTTCAACAGAAATACCAGCTTCAGCTAACATCTTTACTGCTTCCATTGCTATTCTGCAACAGGAACCATAAGTAACCAATGTAACATCACTGCCTTCATTGATAGCTTCCACAACTCCCAATGGAGTTTTATATTCTCCTAAATTGGAAGGTTGCTTTTCTTTTAAGCGATACCCGTTCAAAGGTTCAATAACTAATGCAGGTTCATCAGCCGCTAAAAGTGTATTATAAAATCCCGCTGCCTGTTGCATATTTCTTGGAACACAAATATGAATTCCTCTTAGCGAATTAATAATCATTCCCATTGGCGAACCGCTATGCCAGATACCTTCCAAACGATGCCCTCTTGTACGGATTATTACGGGAGCTTTTTGCGCACCTTTAGTTCTGTATTGAACAGTTGCCAAATCATCACTCATAATTTGCAACGCATACAACAAATAATCCAGGTATTGAATTTCTGCAATAGGTCTTATTCCACGCATTGCCAAACCTATTGCCTGTCCCATGATGGTTGCTTCTCTGATACCTGTATCAAAAACTCTTATCTCTCCATACTTGGTTTGTAATCCTTCCAACCCCTGATTTACTCCTCCTATCTTTCCCGAATCTTCACCAAATATAACTACTTCAGGATATTTAGTAAGTATGGCATCAAAGTTTTCTCTTAACAATTCTCTTCCATCCACCACTTTTTCTTCTCCCTCAAATTCTGCATTTACCTCTTTTACTTTTAATGCACTCAACTCCGATTCGCTTTGCAGGTAAGAACTGTACCTGTCGTGATTCGCTAATTTAGATTCGCTTAACCAACCGGACAAATCTTTTTTTGAAGCAATGTTTTCCTTCCGGGTTAATCGCAAAACACTTTTAGCTGCTGTTATGATGTCTCTTCTGTTGGGTTCTAAAATAGAATACAAATCATTTTTTACTTTAGAAATAAAACCTGCATGTTCCGATTGAGAAGCTATTTCATCCATCAAAGTATTTACTTCTTTCAATTCATTTTTAACAGGATTCAAATAAGCATTCCATGCAGCAGCTTTAGCTTCCCGAACCGCTTTCTTTGCATGGTCTTCCATTTCAATCAATGTCTCTTCAGAAGCAAGTTTATTTTTCAAAATAAATTCCCGCATCTTTTTTATTCCATCAAAATCGGTTTCCCATTGCAAACGGTCTTTTGATTTATATCGTTCGTGCGAACCCGAAGTACTATGCCCTTGCGGTTGTGTTACTTCTTCCACATGCACCAAAACAGGGACATGTTGTTCGCGGCAAACTTTACTTGCTTTCTCATACGTTTCGCATAGATGAACATAATCCCATCCTTTGGTTTTAAATATTTCATACCCTTTACTATTTTCATCCCGCTGAAAACCTTTCAAAGCTTCCGAAATACTTTCTTTAGTAGTTTGATATTTCTTTGGAACAGAAATTCCATGACCATCATCCCAAACAGAAACCAGCATTGGTATCTGCATTACACCCGCTGCATTAATAGATTCCCAGAACAAACCCTCCGAAGTACTTGCATCGCCAATGGTTCCAAAAGCTATTTCATTTCCTTTGTCAGAAAACTTATGGAACTGTTCTTGTTGCAATTCAGGATTGTTTTTAAAATGTTTCGAAGCCATTGCCAAACCCACTAATCGCGGCATTTGTCCACCGGTGGGAGAAATATCGGCAGAAGAATTTTTTTGTTTCGTCAGGTCTCTCCATGTTCCGTCTGCATTTAAACTGCGGGTTGCAAAGTGTCCTCCCATTTGTCTGCCTGCACTCATTGGTTCTGCATCAGCATCAGTATGACCGTACAAACCGGCAAACCATTCCTGTAAAGTAAGCGCTCCAATAGCAAACATAAAGGTTTGGTCGCGGTAATAACCAGAACGGAAATCTCCGTTTTGAAATACTTTAGCCATTGCCAGTTGAGGGATTTCTTTCCCGTCTCCAAATATTCCAAACTTCGCTTTGCCCGTCAGCACTTCTCTTCTGCCCATCAAACTTGCTTCACGGCTTTCACAGGCAATGCGATAATCGTTAAGTACTATATTTATATATTCGGAAACTTTTGTTTTTCCTATAGCTGATTCTTCTGATTTGGACATAATGATTGTTTTTAAATTGGATGTTTACAAATATAAGGAAAAGAATAACCTCCTGCTTTTTCTATTTCTTTAACCCTGTTTAGCCTTTTTTGTAGATTGCTATATTGCTGAAACTCTCATTTACTTTTTATGCACTCCTTCTTTTTTACTCACATTCAATCGTTTATATCCTTAACCTGATGGCTATTGGTATTAAAGGGTGAGGTTTCTGAATGAAATCAATTGTTTTACATCTCCAATCTATTTAATTTCTAATGAAATGATTTCATAACTTCGCGTCCGAAATTAATTATTTATTCTGAAATGGATTTATCAAAATTAAAAAAACGCCCCTCTTATCCTTTCGAAACAGTTGCTGTAGCAATTTCGTTTTCGGGAAGGTGTCGTGCTGTTTTATCTGAAGCAAAAAGAATTGCTGATGTTTGCGGTGCATCTTTATTATTATTACATATTGGTGAGAAAACAAAAGAAAAGGAAAAAGAACTTGACGATATAATGGATGGAGTAGGCATTAGCTCTAATCAATCAAGAATAATTTGGATGGAAGGCGAACCGGTAGACACCATATTAAAATTATGCAAATTAAATATTGTTGATTTATTGGTTATCGGTGCGTTGGAAAAAGAAAATATTTTAAAGTTTTATGTCGGTTCGATTGCAAGAAACATTAGCAGAAAAGCAAAATGTTCGGTTTTACTGCTTACTAATCCTAACAGCAGCCCTCAAAAACTTAAAAAAATTGTTGTTAATGGTGCAGAGAACCCGAAAACAGTTCATACTATAAATACTTCCCTTTACCTTGCAAAACTTTTAAGGGTTAAAGATGTTACCATAGTAAATGAAGTGGATGTTACCGGACTGGCAATGACAATATCCGAAGACAGCACTGCTCCGCAAACCCGGGAAATTAAAAAGAATATTTCTGAAAAGTTGGAAGAGACACTTCAAACAGTAATCGAAAAATGTGATGTAGGCAATATCAATCTTAGCAACAAAGTTATAAAAGGTAAACCCGGGTATGCCATTAGTAAATTTGCAAGAGATAAAAAAGCAGATTTGCTTATCATTAATTCTCCAGACACAAATCTCAATTTATTTGATAGAATTTTTGCTCATGATATAGAATATGTATTAGCAGATTTGCCTTGTAATGTTTTAATTGTTCATTCCCGTATTTAGAAGTATATGATTAAACTAGCCCACAACGAATTAATCGTCTTCCTTTTATCCATCAGTGCAATGCTTATTATTTCCCGCATTTTCGCTGAATTGGGAAAAAGATTAAAATTACCCGTGGTTATGGGCGAGCTGATTGTTGGAATTATCCTGGGACCTACCATTTTGGGTATGCTATACCCTGATGTTTTTAATTTTTTATTCCCACGAACAGGAAATATTCCAATAGCACTGGATGGCATTTTTAGTTTATCTGTTATCATGTTATTATTTGTTGCTGGTATGGAAGTGCAACTTTCGCTGGTATTAAAACAAGGTAAAGTAGCTATCTATACAAGTGTATTTAGCATGATAATTCCTTTCTTCACCGGGTTTGCGGTTGCATGGTTTTTCCCTGAAATATTTTCTATCAGCAACGAACAGGCACCTAAGTTATTATTTGCTTTATTTTTTGGCACCGCTTTATCTATCTCCGCATTGCCCGTAATTGCCCGTATTCTGATGGACATGAATTTATTTAAGACCAATATTGGTATGGTTATTATAGCATCTGCAATGTTCAATGATTTGATTGGCTGGTTGATTTTTTCCCTCGTGTTAAGTTTAACAAACACTGCACATACTGAACATTTAAGCTTGTGGTACACAGTAGCCTACATCTTAGGATTTGGCTTATTTATGCTGACTATCGGAAAAAAAATAATTGATAAAACATTGCCCTGGATGCAAACAAAATTATCCTGGCCCGGAGGTGTACTTTCTATTTCCCTTGGCATTTGCCTTTTATCAGCTGCTTTTACAGAGGCTATAAATATTCATGCCATATTAGGAGCGTTCATTGCAGGTATTGCTTTTGGCGATAGCGTCCATTTGCGCGAAGAGGCAAGAGAAATCATTCATCAGTTTGTAACCAACTTTTTTGCTCCCTTGTTTTTCGTTTCCATCGGATTGAAAATAAATTTTATTGAAAACTTCGATCCTTTAATTGTTACCATTGTGCTGGTACTTGCTTTTGTCGGGAAGGTACTTGGAGCTACACTGGGTGCACGGTTGGGTGGCATGACCAGGAATCATTCATTAGCTGTTGGTTTCGGGATGAATGCACGTGGGGCTATGGAAATTATTTTAGGTACATTGGCATTAAATGCCGGATTAATTTCCAAACCTATTTTTGTTGCACTTATAATTATGGCTTTAGTTACTAGTTTAACAAGTGGACCAATTATGAAACGATTTATAGATTAATTATGCTTGGATTAAAATTAGCCACCGACCCCCGCTGGGTAAATATTGTTGAATCTGATATTGAAGAAATATTAACCGACCATGCCTGGTGCGAGCAGAAAGCAGCTACCAATGCCCTGTCGCTTATTATTAATAATCCCAATTATACCGAAATGGTTACTGCATTAATTGCACTTGCAAAAGAAGAATTGGACCATTTTGAACAGGTACATAATTTAATTAAAGCGAGAGGAAAAACCTTAGGCATGGAACGCAAAGACCATTATGTAAACGAACTCTATAAGTTTATGCAGAAAGGAGGAAGCCGCAAATCATCTCTTGTGGACAGACTTCTTTTTTCGGCAATGATAGAAGCCCGAAGTTGCGAGCGTTTCAGGGTACTTTCCCAAAACATAAAAGACCAGGAGCTGGCAAAGTTTTACAGGAATTTAATGATTTCCGAAGCAGGGCATTATACCACCTTCATTGGTTTCGCCCGTCAGTATGGCGATGGAATAGATGTGGACAAACGATGGAAAGAATGGATAGATTTTGAAGCTTCTATTATTTCTAATTATGGAAAAGAAAAAACCATACATGGATAGCCCATTCGTTGATTGAGTATTCTGGCGCAAAATAGCAGTTTAAGAAGGGGTTTACTAAGGTATTATCCCGCTATTCTTCCTGTTACATTGCAGAATCCTTCTATAAATGCTGGTATTACACTTACTCCATTTTCATATCCTTCACATTTAGTTGCAATGAAGTTTTACCGTTAAATTCATTTTCTTCAATGGCATACACTGCCGTAAATATCTTCCTGCGAAGCACCGCATCAAAATGATTCCCTTGTCCGAAAGCAATAGCAGGAAATAATTCTCTCGGGTTTTGCGCTGCCTGCAAATCCATTTTCAAATGATTGGTTCCAACTATTCGAACATATCCTTTATCAGTAATATTTTTTGTCATAAACACTGGTGACATATTATCAGGACCAAAAGGGGCAAACTGTTTCAGCACCCGGTAAAACTTTGGAGTAATATTTTTTAATTCAAGTTCAGCATCTATTTCTATTTCCGGAACCAGCATATATTCTTCAATCGTTGAACTTACGATTTCTTCAAATCGCTGTTGCAATGCTTCCACATTTTCCAGTTTCAATGTTAATCCTGCTGCATACTTATGTCCCCCGAATTGTTCAAGCAAATCGGCACACGATTCGATGGCATTATACACATCAAAATCTTTGACCGAACGAGCCGAACCTGTTGCTTTTCCATTCGATTCGGTAAGTATAATCGTTGGGCGATAATATTTTTCAATCATTCGCGAAGCAACAATTCCCACCACTCCTTTATGCCATTCGGGATGATACAATACAGTTGACTTCCGGGAAATCATTTCAGCGTCATCATCTATCATGCTTAAAGCATGAGCAGTAATATCCACATCCAATGCCCTCCGCTCGGTATTGGTAATGTTAATATTGTGCCCTGATATTTTTGCAGCATCCACACAATCGGAAATAAGCAAATCCACGGCATCTCTGCCTGTTTTAATTCTTCCGGCAGCATTGATGCGCGGACCGATAATAAACACTAATTCATTTACGGTGATTTCTCTTTTAACATTTGCAAGTTCAAATATGGCTTTGATTCCTTTTCTTGGCTTTTCATTTATTTGTTTCAAACCAAAATAACACAAGGTTCTGTTTTCTCCCGTTACAGGCACTAAATCAGAAGCTATCGAGATGGCAGTTAAATCAAGGTATTCGTGAAGTTCTTCAAATGGAATATTACTTTTTTGTGCATAAGCTTGTATGAGTTTAAACCCCACTCCGCAACCGCACAATTCATCAAAAGGATAAGTACAATCATTTCTTTTCGGGTCTAAAACAGCTACTGCATTGGGCAGTACATCTCCAGGGCGATGATGGTCGCAAATAATAAAATCAATATTACGCTCCCTGGCATAGTCTATTTTTTCATTTGCTTTTATTCCGCAATCTAACGCAATAATTAAAGTAAAGTTGTTTTCTTTTGCAAAATCAATACCCGTAAACGAAATTCCATATCCTTCGGCATACCTGTCGGGAATATAATAATCTATTATGTTTTCAGGAGGAGTGTGTTTTTTGAAAAAAGAATAAACCAATGCCACAGCTGTAGTTCCGTCCACATCATAATCTCCATAAACCAAAATCTTTTCTTTGTTTTTCACGGCAGTTTCAATCCGTGCAATTGCTTTGTCCATATCCTTCATCAAAAAAGGATTGTGCAAATCATTTAAAGACGGGCGAAAAAACTTTTTTGCCTCCTCGTATGTTTTTATTCCCCGCTGCACCAGTAAGTTTGCCAACACCTTATCAATGGTTAATTTTTCCGACAACTGGTTTACTATCGCTTCATCTGCCTTCTTTTTTATATTCCAACGTTTTTCCATTTCTTATTTTTAGAGTGGTAAAAGTAATTATTAATGTGGAGGACCGGGAAATAGTTAAAAACTAAAATTTCCGGTGGAACGGATGGAACTTTTCAAAAAATATTCTGGATATTTGTCCAATTATGAAAACTTAATCGTTATGGTGGTATAATTAAACTAATTTTAAACAATTTTAAAACCAAAACAAAATGACAACAAACACAAAAACAATGACTACCCAGGAAGTAGCCAACAGATTAGTTGAACTTTGCCGCGTAGGGCAAATTGCGCAGGCACAGGAAGAATTATTTGCCGAGGAGGTAACCAGTACCGAACCTCCTCATGGTCCGATAAAATCGGCTAAAGGCAAAAAAGCAGTAGCCCAAAAAGGGGCTGAATTTGCAGGGATGATTGAAACCCGTCATGGCGGTTCTTTCTCTGACCCTATTATTGGCGGAAGATATTTCAGCTGCGCAATGATTTTAGATGCTACTTTTAAAGGACAAGGCAGAATGACACTGGAAGAAATTTGCCTTTTTGAAGTGAAAGATGGCAAAGTGGTTTCCGAACAATTTTTCTATTAAACGCCTCACCCCTTAATCTCCTCTCCAAAGGAGAGGGGGCGACAGGTGACAAATAAAAATAAATAAATATAAACAACAATTAACCAATGCTTTTTACTCCTTCCCTCTCCCCTTCTGGGAGAGGATTAAGGAGAGGGGCTACTAAATCAAAAAAAACAAAATGACAGGAAAAGAAAATTCACTCAATTGGTTCGAAATATCTGTATCGGATATTAAGCGGGCAACAAAATTTTACGAAACTATTTTCGAAATTAAAATGGAACAACAGGAAATGATGGGAATGAAAATGGCTTTTTTCCCTTATGACCAAGGCAGCGGAAAAGCTTCCGGAGGATTGGTGGAAAGCCAGATGCACAAACCAAGCATGGACGGAGCAAAAATCTATTTGAATGGCAATCCTGATTTGAATACCGCACTTGGCAAAATAGAAGCTGCCGGGGGCAAAGTAACAATGCCTAAAACTAAAATCAGTGATGAAATTGGTTGTATGGCTTTCTTTGTTGACACAGAAGGAAATACTGTGGCTTTACATTCAAATAAATAAAAATTTGAGATTCCTTGCTGCACCCAGAATGACAATATAGAATGTTCTTTCTATTACAACTGAACTTTGTCATTCTGATCGGAGACTATATTTGTGAAATCGGAGACTATATTTATCAAAAGTCCTCTCCGATTTCCGAAATGAGAAATATTACCCTGTTAAATGAGATGTGTAACACAAAAAAAGAGGCTTCCTCTTTTAATTTGAGAAGCCTCTTTATTGAAATGACAGAGGAATCTCTTTAGAAACCTCAAACAAAATTAATATGAAAGAATTTTTATTAGTATTCAGAAGAGATGCTGTAACCAGGGAGGCAGCACCATCGCCCGAACAAATGCAGGCAATGATGAAACCCTGGCAGGACTGGATGGGCAGTTTGGCAGCCCAAAACAAACTGGTGAATTCGGGAAACCGTTTGTCGTCAGAAGGTAAAGTGGTGAAACCGGGTAAGGTAGTTACCGATGGTCCTTATGTGGAAACAAAGGAAGCCATAGGAGGTTACATTATTATCAGGGCTGAATCTATGGAAGAGGCGGCAGAACTTTCCAAAGACTGCCCCATTTTACAAATTGGTGGTAATGTAGAAGTGAGAGCGTTGGTGCCAATGGATTAAACTATTTTCGGTTCACGCAAAGACGCAAAGAGCGCAAAGAATAGTACTGCTATTTTCTTTGTGTCCTTTGCGTTTTTATTTAAAATAAACTTACTTTTGGAAAACTTTTTTAGTGATGGAAGAAAAAGAATTGCTCCCCCATTTGTTCAGAACGGAATACAGGAAGATAATTTCTGTACTCTGTAAACTATTTGGTATGGAGCATTTAGAAATGGCAGAAGACATTGTAAGTGATACTTTTCTGCTGGCTTCCGAAACATGGGGATTGAAAGGATTACCTAAAAACCCGACTGCATGGCTATATACCGTTTCCAAAAACAAAGCCCTCGATTTTTTGAAACACAATAAAATATTTACAGAAAAAATTTCTTTTGAAATAAAACAAACACAATCAATAGTGAACGAAACAGAAATAGATTTATCAAACAAAAATATAAATGACAGCCAGTTGCAAATGATGTTTGCTATTTGTCATCCTTGTATTCCCACCGAATCGCAAATAGGATTATCATTAAATATTCTTTGCGGATTTGGCGTGGAAGAAATAGCGGATGCTTTTTTGAGTAACAAAGAAACCATTTACAAACGACTGACAAGAGCCAAAGAAAAACTAAGAGAAGAGAAAATAAAAATTGAACTTCCCGGTCAATCAGAAATAAACAAAAGGCTCGAAACTGTTCTCACTACTTTGTATTTATTGTTCAGCGAAGGATATTATTCCACTTCGCAAAATACTACCTTGCGAAAAGACCTGTGTGTGGAAGCCATGCGATTGAATTTAATGCTTGTTGAAAACGAACAGACGAATACTCCATTTGCGAATGCTTTATTATCCTTAATGTGTTTTCACTCTTCCCGGTTTGAAGCCAGGACTAATCAAAACGGTGAAATTATTTTATACGAAGACCAGGACGAATTGCTTTGGAACAAAGAACTGATTGAAAAAGGAGAGCATTATTTAAATGCAGCTTCTTTTGGAAATAAACTTTCCAATTATCATCTGGAAGCTGCTATTGCCTATTGGCACACAAACAAAGCAGACACAAAAGATAAATGGGAAAATATTTTACAGCTTTATAATAAGCTATTGCAACTCGAATATTCCCCTATTGTTGCATTAAACAGGACGTATGCGCTTTCGAAAGCAAATGGAAAGCAGGAAGCAATAACGGAAGCAGAAAAATTAAATCTTTCCGGTAATCATTTATATCATTCTTTATTGGGCAGTCTTTATAAGGATATAAATAATACTAAAGCCATACATCATTTACAAATTGCTTTAACCCTCGCAAAAACAATTCCTGACAAAAATATTCTTTTAAAGAAAATACAACACCTCGAACAAATAAAAAATAACTAACCCTTAGTTGATTACTTTTTTTACTTTTGTACAATAAATTTTAAAACCCATAATCATGAGAAAAATTACTATTCTAACTTCTATACTTTCTATTTCATTAGTAAGTATGTTTGCACAACCTACCCCTCAACCACCTAATGCAGGTTTCGAAACCTGGACAGGAACAGGCTCCATCATGGAGCCCACTTTTTATAACTCTAACAAAACAGGAACTGGCTTTGCCAGTTCAGGTCCTCAAACCTGTTTTCGCGATGCCTCCGTTTTTCATGGTGGAATTTATTCCGCACGTATCGAAACGGTGAATTATATAGGTACTGCCGTAAATGGCGCATTAACTTCGGGATTAGTAAATGCTCCTACATTCAGTAAAGCAGATGGCTACATCGGCACTATTCAGGGACCCGGAGGAACCAACGTAAACCGTATTGCCTTCGATGGTCGCCCCGATAGCTTAGTGGGTTGGTTCCGATATACTTCGGGTGGCTCTGCCGAAATAGGTAAAGTATATGCCATTCTTCATCTTGGTCAATACTACGACCCTTCTGCTGCTTCTTCTTATCATCCCGATTCATCAGTAAATAAAATTGGTGAAGCTTTGTTCTTAACTCCCGCTTCCAATGTTAGTAACTGGACTCGTTTCAGCGTTCCCTTCTCCTATGTTTCATCTGCCACTCCCCAATATCTTTTGCTCAATTGCACTTCTTCTAACGACCAGCTCACCACTGTTGCCGGAAGCAAACTGTGGTTAGACGATATTGCTGTGGTATATCACATGTCAAGTGTTGGAATAAAAGATGCCATTCAACCGGATGATATTAAAGTCTATTCGTTTGATAAAATAATGTATGTTGATTTCATGAATAGAAATGATAACCAATCTGTACTTTCTGTTTTTGATCTAACAGGAAACTTAGTTTCTAAACAACCGTTATCCAACAACAAATTAAATTCGTTCAGTCTTTCCGAACTCACTTCCGGAATGTACTTATATGAAGTAAAGGGAACCAATTTTCATAAATCCGGCAAATTAGTAATCAATTAAATTAAATAGGTGCATTTAAAAACCCTGGCAACATCCGTCAGGGTTTTTTTATGTAGTAGAAACAAAACAAAAACACAGTACTTCACCCCCTATACCCCCCTCCTTCCTTCAAGGTGAGGGGCAGGGGTGAGGTCAAACAATATATGATTTCTCGCTCGCTAATAGTTATTCTCTTTTTCTTTCTCTTCCTTCCTCCTTTGTCCGCCCAACAAACCGGTATCTTGCGCGGACAAGTTACCGATGCTTTCTCCAAAGAACTATTGCCCGGAGCCTCCATTTTATTAATCAGTACCACCACCAAAGGCACCTCCACCGATTTAGACGGAAACTATTCCATGGTGCTCGACACCGGCTATCACCAGCTATATTGCACCTATGTCGGTTATGTCAACGATACTTTTTCTGTTCATATTTCAACAAATGCCATTACCGAAAAAAACAGTTTGCTTCTTCCCGTTGCCAAATTTTTAGAAACCATTGTCGTCTCTTCCGGCAAGTTCGACCAGAAGCTGGAAGAACTCACCGTATCCATGGAAGTAATAAAACCCCAGATGATAAACAGCCGAAACACTACCAGTGTGGAACAGGTGCTCGAGCAGGTTCCTGGACTCACCATTATTGATAACGACCCCCAAATACGCGGTGGCAGCGGGTTCACCTTTGGTGTCGGCAGCCGTGTAGCTATTGTGGTAGATGGCATCCCTTTGTTAAGTGGCGATGCCGGACGACCGGAATGGAGTTACATCCCTGTAGAAAATATCGAACAGATAGAAGTTATCAAAGGCGCTTCTTCCGTGTTATACGGCAGCAATGCCCTCTGTGGCGTTATCAATGTCCGTTCGGCATATCCCCGAAGCACTCCCAAAACTGTCATTAATTATTCCATCGGTCAATACAGTTTGCCCGATGCCGCCTCCCAGGATTGGTATAACAAGTCCTTACCCGTTTTCTCCAACCTCAACTTTTTACATTCCGAAATCATCAACAAAAATTTAGACTTTGTTATTGGTGGAAATTATAATATCGACCAGGGCTACATTGCTCCTCCTCCTGCACAAACTCCCGTTCCTGATTTTGCCAAACCTTACTTCGACACCATTCAAACTTTTTCTAACCAGGATATGCTCCGCGTTCGGGGCAGATTAAACTTCAACCTTCGCTACCGTTCCAAAAAGTTTGCTGGTTTAAATTACGGAATAAATGCAAACAGCATGGCAAACAAAACCAACATGGTCCTGGCCTGGTATTCCGATTCGGGTGGCGACTTATACAAAGGCTATCCCGGTGCAGTCTTCCTCGAAAACCAGGTTATTTATAATATCGACCCCTTCATCAAATATTCCAGCGGAAACGGAATCAGCCACAGTCTCGTTACCCGAATTTTTCATACCGACAACGTAATTTCCAATAACCAGTCAAACAAAGGAACCATGTATTTTGGCGAATACCAGTTGCAGCGCATCTTCAAAAACCTCGATTTCACCTTCACCGGGGGCATTGTCGGCAACCTATCCACCTCCCATGCCGACCTCTATAAATCCAGCGGTTCGCCCGACAACAAAATTGTCAACGCCTCCGGGTACATTCAGATTGATAAAAAACTCTGGAAAATCCTAAACCTCTCCGGTGGCTTCCGCTACGAATACTTTAAAATGAATAACTTTTCCTCCGTAGTAGCTCCCATCTTTCGTGCTGGCGGCAGTTTGCAGGTACTCAAAGCCACGTGGGTACGCACCAGCTACGGACAAGGCTTCCGCTATCCCACCATCACCGAACGCTACATCTCCACCAAAGCGGGTCTCTTTGGCGTTTACCCCAACCCCGATTTAAAACCCGAAACAAGCAACAACTTTGAAGTAGGCTTAAAACAAGGCTTCAAACTCGGCAAATGCATGGGCTACCTCGACATTGCAGGATATTACCAGCATTACGAAAACACCATCGAATACCTCTTCGGAACCTGGGACTCCAAAAACCCCTTCATCGTTGGCTTCAAATTTCTTAACACTGGCGAGTCCCGTGTCCGCGGGGTGGACATCTCCCTGCTGCTCGCCACCCCCGAAACAAACAAAAAATTCGGCATCACCGCCCTCATCGGATACACCTATGTAGAACCCGTTTGCCTCACCCCCGACCTCATCTATGCCCACGATTCCTCCCAAATAAGGCAACCCCTAAGCTACCGAACCACCAGCAAAGACACCACCGGAAACATCCTCAAATACCGGTTCAAACACATGTTCAAAGCCGATGTCGAATTCAAAATTTACAACTTCACCCTCGGCTTCAGCTATAAATATTACAGCAAAATGCAAAACATCGACAGCGCATTCTCCACCATCGAACAAGTAACCTCCAACATTGATTTTATTGACGACATCCGCGTGGTCAACTACTGGAAAACACACAAAGGCTTCAACATCTGGGATGCCCGCCTGGGCTGCGCCATCAACCGAAAAACCAAAATCTCCCTCATCATCACCAACCTCTTCAACATCGACTATTCCCTCCGCCCGCTCAAAATCGAATCGCCCCGAACCACCGCCCTCCAATACGTTTACACCTTTTAACCCAAAAACCAAATTTTCCCAATAACCATACAAACAACACTAATTTAGACGCTTCGCTTTAGGAAGCCCAACCTGTTATCACCATCGTGTGCCTCCGGCAGTCGGTGAGTCGTTTGCCCGTTTTTTTTTCTATACTGCCAGTTTTCAGATTTCAGCATCTTCATTTCCTATCTCCCTCATTCTTTCC
>JANYDQ010000093.1 GCA_025363555.1 Bacteroidota bacterium
ATGTTAACTCCAAAACAAATGCATAGTCAGCAATCTATAAAATTAAAAAAATGGAATAAAAAAACTTCAAACATTTTGATGAATGTTTGAAGTTTTTATCAATATTTGTAATCAATTAAATCGTCAACCTTTTTCAGGACGAGACACTTCACAAAAAAGATTGTAGCGAAAAGCCGATGCCCCATTCTTCATCGGGCACACGCCAAAATAATTGTTATCTAATCCGCGTAATCACTTAAATATTGAAAAAGTGGAGTAAGTTTTCCGTCTTTGCAAATAGTGGCTCTTTCTATTACTGCATCTTTATCTTCAATTATAATATTAGGCAGCGCTCTTTCCATTAAATCTTTTCCGAAATCATCACTCGCATCCCGGGGTAATTCGCAAGGCAGATTATCTACTGCCATGATGCAAACTGTATCTTTGTTAAAAGGTAAATCTTCTTTGTCGTGTTTAATATTATACCCGTAAAACGGATCTGCGATGCTGCTTGCACGAATGGTGGTGGGCACGGAGCCATTCAGGTCGCAGGTAATATCTGCCAGCACACTGATTCGGAAATCGGATGCCTTGATGTCTGAAAGTTCAAACATACGGGGTGCTTTCGGGTCCCAGTAATGGGCGGAAATATAAATGTCAGCCGCTTTTGTATAAGGACTAAAAATAGATTTAAAATGTTCGGGATGGTTAAAAAAATCGTGCAAATCAAAATTATGATCGTCTGCTTTTTCTACATAATCTTTGGGGTTTAACTGGCAATATACCGGTTCTCGAAATGTTGCCATCAGAAATTCTTCGGGTGTAACTTTTCGTATTCGCAATGCGCTCAAGGTTTCTATTACTCCGTTGGCTACTCGTCCGCCTCCTGTCAGTGCTATTTTAATATTTGGTAGTTTGGCGCGTTTCAGTTCTTCTTCCATTTCAGCCCTGTCCCTGCATTGATTTGCTGGTTTGAGTATAAACAAGTCGTATTTTTTTCCGTAACCCAACAGTGCATTATACGCTCCCACGATGCCAGCATACCGCCCGAAACCTATAATTCGATTGTTATGTTTGTCGCATAATGTTTCGTAATCTATCATCTGAATGTTCTTTTCCAGCAGGGCTTTCATCAGTGGTTGATTATGCTTTTGTTTTTTTATAGTATGAGAAAAGAAAAAATATTTTTTATTGGGTATTAGTTTGTCTTTCGGGACTTCTTTTACTCCCATCAGTATATCACAATTGCTCAAATCTTCTTTAAGCATTACCCCAAAAGCGGTGTATTCGCTGTCGGCATAACAGCGGATTTTACTTGGCTGAACAAAAATTTTTAAGCCGGGATAATTTCTCATTAATTCCGAACAAATCAATGGAGTTAACGGAACCCTTTTATCAGGCGGGATTTTTTCTTCGCGCAAAACGCCTATTTTTAGTTTATTCATGTTACAAAGATAGAAAATAGTTAATAGCGAATAGGCAATAGTTAATAGGGCAATGGCCTAACAAGATATTTTACCATTGCCTATTTACTTTTCGCTTTTTTCCGTACCTTTGTACTGTAGTTCTTTGAACACATGGGGTCGTACGGTTTTGACAGCGAGTGCGATTTTTATGTAAGCATGTCGTGTGTTGTTAATATGGCACGTTAAATCTAATTTTCAAATTTTATCAGGCGAGTCTAACTACGCTATGGCTGCTTAATACCAAGTATTAAGTGCCTTTGTTTCCGGAGAAGCTTTGGTCTTCTGCGTCTCCTGTGAAGCATTATAAATGAAGAAATAGTTGCGCAAAGCTTCGGTGCGCGATGAGATACAGAAGATAAGTAAACCTTTTGGCACGCCTGCCTGCCTATGTTTATCGAAAATTAAATGCGGGATACACATGTAGAAAGCTTATTAATTCCTTGTTTGGACGAGAGTTCGAATCTCTCCGACTCCACTTTAAAGGGAAGAAACTGAAAATTCAGTTTTCTTCCCTTTTTTGTTTTACACTAACCATTTTGAGTAAACACCATAAGGTTTGTTTCGTTTTACTTCCCAAAGTCATTAATTAAACAGCCAATAAAACGGGTCAACGTAATTTTGTAGGGAGTAAAAAAATTAAGCGAAGAGCTTTTCTAACCTAAAGAGAAAAAATTTCACATCCTTCCCCCCTCTTAAATTAGCCCTAAACAATTTTAGTTTTG
>JANYDQ010000094.1 GCA_025363555.1 Bacteroidota bacterium
AACAAGCTACCCCGGATTTATTTTCAACCTGACTAATTAAAGTAGGGGGTATGTTTTAGTCGGAAAATTTATTTATAGCAAAACCAAGCATCACCAGGATGTTTTCTCTTCAATTATTTTTTAGTCGGTTAATAGTGAAAATTTATATATATTTTAGTTTAGGGTATCAAAACTTGATTTGGGGAGGCAGAAATACCTATAATGACAGTTGTTTTTTAGTTACCACCTAGTATGCTCAATAAAGTGTGTCAAAAGAAAAAATTAATAAATTTGACACGATGGAAAAAGAAGAATTTGATTTTAAAAAATTTAGCAATCAAGCGATGGAAGACTTGCGCTCAGGAAAACCACTGACAGGCTAAGATGGGGTATTTACCCCTTTATTAAAACGATTTCTAGAAGCGTCTCTGGAGTATGAGATGGAGGAGCATCTGAAAACCACCAGGAAGACAGAACAGAACAGGCGCAACGGAAAAAAGAGTAAAAACCTTCAAAGTTCATTGGGGAGCTTTGAGATTTTAACTCCCCGAGACCGAGCAAGTAGCTTTGAACCCAAGACAGTAGAAAAACGGCGGGTAAATTTAAGCAGTGATATAGACCAAAAGATAATAGGCTTATATGGTTTAGGAATGAGTTATTCGGAAATACAAAACATCTGAAAGAGATGTATGATTTTGATATATCAGATGGGACACTAACGGGCATAACCGACCAATTGCTACCGGTAATAAAAGAATGGCAAAACAGACCCTTAGAAAGTATTTATCCTTTGATATGGTTAGATGCCATGCACTATAAGGTAAGAGAAGACGGGGTAGTAAAAAGCAAAGCCATCTACTCTATACTGGGAGTGACTATGGAAAGAATAAAAGAAGTAATAGGCATTTATATTGGCAATAGTGAAAGTGCAGGTTTTTGGAGACAAGTATTAAATGATATAAAACAAAGAGGAGTCAAGGATGTACCATTCCCATTCACAAAATTTCTCACATATCGCAGTCCTATAAATATATCATCACCCAGCCAGCGCATTTGATAAGAAATGAAAATACCTGTTACTATTCCCAAAAAGGAAAGCAGGACATAGTTTTGTTTTGAATTAGTAAGTGTTCTTAACATACGAGGAGATTATAAAAGGGTGAGTAATTTTAACAAGTAGGTGTAAGGCAAAGGTAACAAAGGAATAAGTCCGTCACAACTCACATAATTTTGTAAAATTAAAAAATTTAAAAGTGTTAAAGCAAGTGTAAATGTGGTGAAGGCAGAACTGTTCCATTTCGTTTTTATTTTCTCTGCTGATAAGAGAATAACAGGAAAGCCTAAACATAACATCCTGGTGATGTCGAACGCAATAATTAATTGGGCAAAATCGCAAAGCAGAAGAACGGAGATGAGTGTAAAAAAGGTGTATTCTTTATTTTTCCATGTTTTATATAAAATATAAACCGGAAAAAACCAAAACAATTTAAAAACATAAAAAGCTCCGGCAGGGATTAAAGGCAGTTCTCGTTTAATTACAAAACGTATATTTTCCTTTGTAAAATAAAAATTAAAATCGAATAATACAGCAATGTGTGTAGAAACCCATTTGCGGTATAACAATAATGGAATAATGGCAATAAGATAAACTAACAAATATTTCAGAAAGTCTTTTTTGTTTTCAAAAATATAATAAACGTAAAACAATAAACCCGGCAACATAAACAAACTGCTTTCATGAGTTAGCAAGGCCAAACAAAAGAATAAGCCACTAACAAAACTATTACGAACAAATGCGAAGGATAAAAAAATAAGAAAGTAAAATACAACATCTGTGTATCCGGGAGCGGTTAGCTGGATAAAAAGAGTGGAGGAGAAAGCAATGAAACCTGTAAAAAGTAAAGCATCTATCGGAACATAGTTTTTTTTTCTATACACAAAATAAACAGATGTTATAAAAAACAATGAAAACAGTAACGGAACAAAAACAAACAAATCGCCCCTTAAAAATGTAAGAAACCCTATTAGGGAAGGTAAGATGCGGTACCGGACAAAAATGGGGGTGCTAAAATCAAATGGATGGTTGGAAAGTGTGGCATATTGCGCCCCATGATAAAACATTTCAAATTTAGGAGTGATATATACCATATCAAATCCTAATATAAAAAGTCCTATAATAATACTTGACATGAATAAACCACAGCGGTTTTCAATTGCAAAACACAACAAATTTATTTTGGCTATGGCTTTATTCATCACTTAAAAATAATTTTAAAATTCGTTGTAAATATAATCCGATTTTAATTTGCTCCTTCACCTTTACTGTGAATTATTAAAAAAGCCCTGCATTTCTGCACTGTTTTTATTTATACAAAAGGTTTCCATGAATGGTTAATATTTATAATTACCAACTATCGGTTTTTATCCATTTTTTTAAGCCGAAGCTGTGTTGCCTGGAGTTTACCTAAGGGCTAACTAATAAAAGTAGTTTACTTTTAACCGCAAATATTTGGTAGTTCAACTTTCTTTTCTTTACTTTGTTATCTATTTCTAATTCACCTTTAAAAAACAAATTCAAAATGACAAAATTTTTTACTGCACTTTCTGTTGCATTCGTTTCATTTATTAATGTAACTCGTTCCGAACCACCTACCACCCTTACGGGAAACGATGCCGAAAAAAAGATTTCGGGTGCCGAAATAATCAGGATCGCCAAAAGCTCTGATGTGCCTGCCTACATCCAATTCCGCAAAGGTTCTGAAAAAGAGTTTGACTCTTTCACAGCGTGGTTTCATTCCGCTTTAGGCATTGATAATTCCATGGGATTAAAATTACTTTCCACAGAAAAAGACAAATTAGGAATGGTTCATTATCGCTACCAGGAAACCAATAATGGTTTTCCGCTGGAAGGCACCATGTATATTGTACATACCAAAAACAACCAAATAGTTTCGATGAATGGCTTTATTTTCAAAAAACTTATCGGGGTTGCCACTTCGGCTGGTATAAATGAAGAAACCGCTTTGCAAAATGCCCTGAACTATACCCATGCGGAAAGTTACAAATGGCAACACCCTGCCAGTGAAGCACAGCTGAAAGAAGCAACTAATAATGCAAATGCCACCTGGTTCCCGAAAGGAATACTGGTATATGCTCCCGCAAAAGGAGAGTTTTTAGCATCTAATTATCGCCTTACTTATAAATTCGATATATATGCAGAAAAACCATTAAAAAGAAATTATGTATTTGTGGACGCACAGTCGGGCGAAATTATATTTGAACAAAACAGGATACACGATATAGATGTGTCTGCTACAGGCGTTACGGTATATAGCGGCAGTCGCCCCATAATGACAGAAAGCAACGGGGGGAACTACCGCCTTCACGAAACAGGAAGGGGCAACGGGGTGATGACCTATAATAACCTGTCGGCTGCACAGCCCGCAGGCACCACCGATTTTACCAACGCTACCACCACCTGGAACAATGTGAATGCCAACCTGGACCAATATGCCACTGATGCACACTGGGGAGCAGAGAAAACGTACGATTTTTATGATTCTACCTTTAACCGAAACAGTATTGATGGGGCTGGTTTTGCTTTAATATCTTATGTGCATGTGGATGTAAACCTGGTAAATGCTTTTTGGGATGGTACCGAAATGAGTTACGGAGACGGAGATGGTACTACTTATACTCCCCTAACGGCAATAGACGTAACCGGGCATGAAATTACTCATGGGTTAACACAGTTTACTTCTAACCTGGGCAATGTGCCCGAAGGAGGAGCAATAAACGAAGGGTTCAGCGATTGTATGGGTATGTCCATTCGCCAGTTTGCCTATAATTCAGGAACTATAGACTGGCTGATAGGCGACCAGATAGGCGGGGCTATATTCCGCGATGATGGTACTCCTCACAATACTCAAAACCCGGATACTTACCTGGGTCAATACTGGGATCCGAACCAGGAAGTGCATCAAAACTCTACCGTGTTCAGTCATTGTTATTACCTTGTAACCATGGGCGGAAGCGGCACCAACGACAATGCGAATGTATATAGTGTTACCGGTTTAGGATTAGCCACGGCAGAACAAATATGGTACAGGATGGAAACAGTTTATATGAATCCAAATACAGATTATCCCGAAGCCCGATTAGATGCTATACAATCGGCTACCGATTTATATGGCGGTTGTTCGCCCGAAGTAATTGCTGTTACCAATGCCTGGTATGCTGTAGGAGTAGGGGCGGCTTATGTTACCGGACCAACGGTGTGTAATTTCACTACCTCCCAAACCAACTATTGTAACCTGCCGGCAACCGTGCTGTTTACTAATACTTCCACCAATGGCGGAGGTTATACCTGGAACTTCGGAGACGGAACAACAAGTACTGCCACCAATCCATCGCATGTTTACAACAGTGCAGGAAGCTACACGGTAAAATTAGTTGCCAACAGCACCTGCGGAATAGATTCATTAATCAATACTAATTATATTTCCATTAACCCGCTTTCTGCCCCCACCGTTATTTCACCGGTAAGTATTGGTTGCGGAAACACAGCTTCGCTTAGTGCTTCGGGTACTTCCCTCAACTGGTTTGCCACCTCGGCAGGAGGCATTGTTATAGATACAGGCACTACTCACATTACGGGGGTGCTTAATAATACCACCACTTATTATGTGCAGAGCGTGGTCAGTTCGCCAGGTGTATATGCCAACCCGGTGGACAATACGCTTGGAGCAGGAGGAAATAATACTACCAACCATTACGAAGTATTTAATGTAAATCAACCGTGTACACTTGTTTCGGTGCTGGTATATGCTACGGGAGCCGGAAACAGAACCATTACGTTAAACAATTCGTCAGGTACAGTATTGCAAACAGCCACAGTGTACATTCCTGACGGGCAAAGCAGGGTAACCCTTAATTTTACTTTGACCGTGGGCACCAATTACCAGTTGCAATGCCAGGGTACTCCTAACCTTTACAGAAACTCTGCCGGTGCAGCTTATCCTTATACCGACCCTAACGGGTTTGTTTCCATTACCGGCAATGACGTGCCCGACCCTGCCCGTTATTATTTCTTTTACGACTGGGAATTAGCAGCTATTCCCTGCACCAGTGCGCTCATACCGGTTACCGTAAATGTTTCGGGAGGTGTTACCCCTTCTTTTACCGATACTCAACTGGGCAGCAACGTTACTTTCACCAACACCTCCTCAGGAGGCACCACCTGGCTATGGAACTTTGGAGATGGCACCACCGGCACTACCCAAAACCCTGTGCATTTGTATGCTGCTAACGGAACGTATAATGTAGTGCTTCATGTGTATAATGGCGTTTGTTCCGACAGCATTACACAAACAGTAACCATCAACACCACCGGGATAAATGAAATGAGCACTTCAGAAGGAATGACCTTGTATCCTAACCCCACCGCAGGAAGTTTTACACTGGCTTTAAATCTTTCAGCAACTGAAAAGGCAGAGGTGAAAATTATAAATGTGCTGGGAGAACTGATGTATCAATCTTCCATAAATAACCACCTTACTAAAATTGATTTAAGCGATTTTTCAAAAGGTCTTTATTTTGTACAAGTAAAAACCGCTTCCCGAATATTCACCAAAAGGATAGTGCTGGAGTAAGAAATCTTGCATGAACTAAAAATAATCCCGCCCTTCATACAGGCGGGATTTTTTTAACCTGTGTCGTCCTGAAAAAAGTTGACTCAAAAAAGTCAACCAATGGAAAATAAAAGAACAAAGCTTAGGATTAGTATCCCGCGAAAATATTATAGTGAAGCCTATAAAAAAGAAATTGTACGGGAGTATGAAAAGGGATTTCTGAATAAAGATCAGATAAAAGAAAAATATTCAATAGGAGGCAACTCACTTATTTTGAATTGGTGTCGAAAATATGGTAAATTTGTTTACCCTGACAAAGGTAAAATCACAGGACGACCAATGAAAGACCCACAAAAAGAACGAATCAAACAGTTGGAGAAACAACTGGAGGAAGCCCGGCTTAAGCTGGAAGCTTATGAAACATTGATTTCAATAGCGGAAAAAGAAGAAGGAATCAGCATCTTAAAAAAAGACGGAGCCAAACAATTAAACAGCTTGCACAAACCAACCCACGAAGAGTGAGTATGTATTGTGAACTGTTTGGCTATAGCAAACAAGCGTATTATAAACAAGGAATAAATAAAGCAACAGTGGATTTTAATGAGCATCAGGCAAAGCAAGCGGTATTATTAATACGAAGGCAAATGCCACGGATAGGAACCCGGAAACTACATTATATGTTGAAAGAAGACTTGAGCAAACAAGAGTTAAATATAGGCAGAGACAAACTGTTTACAATTTTACGTAAAGAAGGATTATTAATAAAAAAGAAAAGGAATTATACTATTACCACTAACTCAAGACACTGGATGCGGACCTATCCTGATTTAATAAAAGACCTGGTTCTGACCAGACCCGAGCAGTTATGGGTATCAGATATTACTTATTTGGATACCAAAGATGAAAATGCATATCTTCATTTGGTTACAGACGCCTATTCCAAGCAAGTGATGGGATATGAACTGTGTAATAATATGGAAGCCAGTTCAACATTAAAAGCATTGCAGATGGCATTAAAGAATAGAAAATATAATGGAACACTTATTCATCATTCCGACAGAGGAAGCCAGTTTTGCAGTAAGCTATATACAGATGTATTGAAGAAAAACAGCATTCAAATAAGTATGACTGAGAACGGGGACCCTTATGAAAATGCTGTTGCCGAAAGAATGAATGGAATATTAAAGGATGAATTTGGATTAGGTGAACAACTGGAAAGCTTAGCAGATGCCTATTATCAAACAAAGCAAGGAATAAATATTTACAATACTCAAAGACCACATTTAAGTTGTGAAATGTTAACTCCAAAACAAATGCATAGTCAGCAATCTATAAAATTAAAAAAATGGAATAAAAAAACTTCAAACATTTTGATGAATGTTTGAAGTTTTTATCAATATTTGTAATCAATTAAATCGTCAACCTTTTTCAGGACAAGACAGAGGAATGGATTTAATGGGACTGCCTACAGATTTTTGGGAATATAACCCAGCGACAGATATCTGGACACAGAAAGCAAATATTCCTGCATTAATGTTTTTAGACTACGGTTATTTTTCAATAGGTAATTATGGTTATATTACATGTGGCGAAACGGGTGTAGCAAACCAATATTCAACCATCTTATGGCAATACATTCCAGCAACAGACCAATGGGTTACAAAAACTTCCTTCCCAGGTGCTTCAAGGGATGAGCCAGCATCATTTTCAATTGGCAATCATGGGTATGTTGGTTGGGGTGGTAAAAATGGTATTCCTCAATACAACGACTTCTGGGAATACACCCCGGACAGTTCAGAAATGATTTCTGTAAATGAAATAACAGATTACAATATTGTCACCACTGTTTTTCCAAGTCCCTTTAATAACAAACTAACCATTCAATCAACTACTTCCGAACCCTGCGAACTAATTCTTTACGATATTTCATCCCGTAAACTAATGCAGCAAACTTTTACAAACACCACCACCCTCAACACCGAAGCACTTGCAAAAGGAATGTATATGTATGAAGTGAGAAATAAAAAAGGTATTGTGAAAAACGGGAAGGTGATTATGGAATAAGAATCCGTAAAATTCAAATGTTTATAGAAACAATAATATGAAGTGAGTGTACGACTCCGAAGGAGTCGAATGTATTACGTTTGCATATTGGCTATAAACATGTGATACCTTCGGCATCACTAACGATGTGCGAATCCGTAGGATTCAAATGTTTATAGAAACAATAAGACGAAAAGTGTGTACGACTCCGAAGGAGTCGCATGTATCACGTTCATCAATTACTATAAACATGTGATACCTTCGGCATCATGGATAATGTTAAATATAAATATACCATCAAATTCTAGATTAAAATCGAATCCGTAGGATTCAAATGTGTATAGAAACAATAAGACGAAGAGTGTGTACGACTCCGAAGGAGTCGAATGTATCACGTTCATCAATTTACTATAAACATGTGATACCTACGGTATCATTGACAATATAACTATAAACATGCAATCCTTTTGGGATTGAAATAAACTATAATAATTATGCCTGGAACATTTTATCAAATTTATATTCAAATTGTTTTTGCGGTTAAAGGCAGAAACAGCTTAATACAATCCGAATGGGAAGAAGAATTGTATAAATACATTTCCGGCATTGTAAGAAATAAAGACCAAAAACTTCTTGCAATAAATGGCATGCCCGACCATATCCATTTTTTAATAGGAATGAAACCGTCTTGCTGTTTATCCGATTTGATAAGAGAAATAAAAAAATCATCAAATGAATTTATAAAGCAGAAGAAATTCACAAAATATCAATTTGAATGGCAGGAAGGATATGGAGCATTTTCGTATAGTCACTGAAGCCTTGATAGTGTAATCGGATATATAATGAATCAAAAGGAACATCATAAAAAGAAAACATTTAAAGAAGAGTATATGGATTTTTTAAAGAAATTTGAAATTGAATTTGAAGAAAAATATGTGTTTGAATGGATAGAATGATTAACAGCTTGCTCCTACCGGAGCCAACCAAAATTGTTATTGCATTTATTTTTACGAAGTAAAAGAAAGTAAAAACAGTTTGGCAACAGGCAAATTGGAGGTGGGTAAATGATGGTTTTTAACACCTTCCGGTTGGTAACTCATATCAACTGAATAATTTTAAAAAAAATATTTCTTAATTTTACATCATTAACCAAAACCATAACAACCATGAAAAAACTATTTATCTTAGCAATCATTCTCACTTCCTTAAAAGTAAATGCCGATAGCTGGACACCAAAGGCTATTGTCAATGCCACCCATACCAGTGTGCCCACTTCCTTTTCCATAGGCAATAATGGATATGTGTGCAACGGCTACGGAAACACAGATACCATTTCCCGTTATTTATGGGCATACAATTCGCTTACCGATGTGTGGACTCAAAAAGCAGATTTTGCCGGAGGCAATACATTGTTTACAACTTCGTTTGCTATACAGGGCAAAGGGTATGTTGGGCTGGGGGAAAACTTCAGCGGAAAAGTAAAAACCATGTGGCAATATGATACATTGACAAATGCCTGGACACAAAAAACGATTTTCCTGGGGGCAAACGGGTTGGCACCTGTTCTTTCACAATTAATAATAAAGGGTATATTTTTGGAGGTATAGATTCCAACAGTGTTAGCATTCGCAATGATATGTGGGAATATGATGCTACGTTTGATACATGGATTCAAAAAACAAGTTGCCCCGTTGCCCGGTCGGGAGGCATTTGTTTTGTAATTAACAATAAAGGATACGTAGGTGGCGGATTTGATACTGTTGCTAATGTTGCTGATTTTTGGGAATATACTCCTGCAACAGATAGCTGGGCTCAAAAAGCAACTATTCCTGCTCCCCAGTTTATTGATGCAGGTGCCTTTGCAATTGGCAATTATGGCTATGTTACCTGTGGCGAAGATTCAACAGCATCAACCTACCATGCAGAACTTTGGCAATACAATCCTGCGTTGAACCAATGGGTTACCAAAACACCTTTCCCCAGTCTGGCAAGAGATGAAGTAGCTGCTTTTTCAATTGGTAACAAAGGTTATATTGGCTGGGGAGGAAGAGATGGTTGGCCTTTATTCAGCGATTTGTGGGAATATGCGCCCGATAGTGCTCAATCGGTTTCCGTAAACGAAATAACAGATTATAACATAGCCACCACCGTTTACCCAAACCCATTTACAACCACCACTACTATTAGTTTTGAAAAACAACTACACAATGCCACCATAGTAATAACCAACCAGCTTGGGCAATGTGTGCAGACTCCCCCTCCTTATTTTCAGGCAGGGGGCAAGGGGGTGGTCGTTGATATGACGGGCAAAGCCCCGGGAATTTATTTTTACGAAGTAAAAGAAAATAAAAACAGTGTGGCAAAAGGCAAGCTGGAGGTGGAGTAGAGAATACATTTTATAAAAAAGAGATTCTTCGCTTCGCTCTGAATGACAACATTGGGAGTTAGAGAGAGAAGAGGGGGGGGGGG
>JANYDQ010000106.1 GCA_025363555.1 Bacteroidota bacterium
CACAAACCATCCTGTCTGAAATGCGGTTTCCTTTACTTTCAATACATATAACAAGGTTATGAAAGTGATAACATCAAATAATGAACTGTGTATTCCAAAAACAATCATATAGTTCCTTATAAACTTTAAGTTCCATTTGCCTGGTTTTTTTACTTGCTCCTCATCCACATTATCCGATGCTACCGTTAAGTAAGGGAAATCGGTAATGAAGTTGGTAAGCAATATTTGTTTTGGCAACATGGGCAGAAACGGCAACACCAGCGAAGCAATTGCAACACTAAACATATTTCCAAAAGTAGAACCTGTATTAATAAAAATATATTTCAATGTATTGGCAAACGTTTTTCGTCCTTCCCTTATGCCATCTACCAGCACCATCAGGTCTTTTTCCATCAGCACAAAATCTGCTGCTTCTCGTGCCACATCCACAGCGTTCTCCACCGATATTCCAACATCAGCAGCGGTAATAGCCGACACATCATTAATGCCATCGCCTATATAAGCAACAGTGTATGATTTCCGCAATGCCTGTATAATATGTTCTTTTTGCTGGGGTTCCACTTCGGTAAAAATATGTGTCTTTTTTACGGATTCTTCCAATGCTTCCGCACTCGTATTCAAAAGCTCCTGGCCTGTCATTATCACCGGGTCTTTAATGCCTATGCTCAAGGCAATGGACTTCGCCACATTTATATTATCTCCCGTAATAATTTTTAATTTTACATCCAGTTTTTCCAGTTCACTTATTGTTTCGGTAATTCCTTTTTTAACCGGGTCCTGCAATAAAATAAAACCTGCAAAAATCATTTCCTTTTCATCGTCCTTTGTTACAACAGTCGCCTCAATATTTTTATAACATATCCCAATTACTCTTAATCCATTCATTCCATAGTCGGTAAATCGTTTTTCCAAATCTGCTTTATGCGAACCAATATCTTCCACACTTCCGTTACTCAACCTTATTTTACTGCTAATATCAACTATCTGTATAAATGCACCTTTACTTATCAGTAATTTTTCTTTGTCATTACTTATGGCAACACTCAAGCGTTTCCGAATAAAATCGTAAGGCACTTCTCCTATCTTTTCCGTTTTTGTTTTGTTTTCAATCGTCATTGCTTTCAGCGCATCATCTATCGGGTTGGCATATCCGCTTTCAAAACTTGCATTCCAAAATGCAAGTTCTTTTACAAATTCATTATCCTCACCAAACCCGTTCTGCAAGCCCGATACCTTTATAATACCTTCCGTAATAGTTCCTGTTTTGTCAGTACACAATAAATTTACTTCCCCAAAATTTTGTATAGAAGCCAGTTTTTTTACAATCACTTTTTTGGCAAGCATACGCTTTGCGCCAGCACTCATGGCAATGGTGGTAATAGCAGGAAGCAATTCAGGTGCCATGCCCACAGCCAGTGCAAGCGCGAATAATGCTGAATCAATAACTCTTTTATGATTCACTAAATTTACGATCAAAATAAAAACAGAAAGCACCAATGTTATCTTCATCAGAAAAAAACCAAACTCCTTAATCCCTCTCTCAAAAGTAGTTTCCACAGTAGCCGAAGCACTTTGAGCAATGCTGCCAAATATCGTGTTCTTGCCGGTGCTTATTACCAGTGCTTTCGCGTTTCCGCTTACCACATTCGTACCTTCCCAAAGGCAGTTCGTTCGTTTTGCCAGTTCAGTATGCTCATCCAGCAAACCCACTTCTTTCCTTACCGGGAACGATTCCCCCGTTAGGCTTGCCTCATTCACATTCAGTTCGCTCGCTTCCATAAGCAGGCAATCAGCAGGTATCATATCTCCTGCATTCAGCACCAGCACATCCCCCGCCACTATCAGGCTCGACACAACATCCGTTTCCTTTCCATCCCTCAACACCGTACTTTTCAAAGCAATCATACTCTGCAATTTCTCCACCACCCTGCCCGCATTGCGTTCCTGGAAAAAACTAAGTAACCCCGTAGATAAAACTATAAAAAGAATAATCACCACATCAGAAGTATCGCCAAGAAAGGCAGAAAGAATCACTGCCCCTATAAGCAGCAGCATAAGCGGACTTTTAAACTGACCGATAAAAAGCAACGCATCTTTTTCGAAACGCGACCTGCTCTTTTTTACGTTCCCTGCTGTATTAAATATTTTTTCAGCATCCGCCTGCGAAAGCCCTTTCTCCGAACTCTTCAATTGCTCCAACCAGTACTTAGCATCAAATTTCCAGAAAGCAGTTGTCGTTGTATTTTCCATTCGATTTACTATTAAATTGTTTAATGTTTTTAAATAAAATTATCGGGAATACAAAAGTATAGTTTTTAAAATCAGGATGGACAAATAAAATGGACAAAGAGTAAACTGGCAGGTAATTATAATTCAGTCTGAAACTTAAAAGGGATAACTATTCTTTTTCTTTCCTGTAACCGTCATTATTCAGGAACCACCCCTCTTTTTCCATTTCATTCATTTTAATATGGTAACTGTTTAAATTTTATTCAATAAACATTATGAGACATTATATAGATTAAGAAACATATAACAATTTAGTACTTCACACAAAGGCACCCCTCCCCTTTTTCCCTGCCTATCGTCAGGCAGGTTCAAGAGCAGGATTGTTTGTTTTTTAATGGACAATGTATAATTGATAATGGATAATGAGTGTTACCTACATTATCCATTGTGCATTATCAATTAACAATTATCTTCCTGTTCATCACATTTTTCTTTTCATCTGTTATTTGAACAAAATAAATACCTTTTGCAAAGCCACTAACATCAATCTTTACGCTTTGGTCATTCTGTCCTGAACTTTTTTCAGGATCATTCAGAATCTCTTCGCCCAATACATTATATATATGTACTTCTTTAATTGATAATGTAGAATTGATAATTGATAATTGGGAGGTGGAGGGGTTGGGATAAATACTAATAACGTCTTCCCCCTGATATTCTTGTATGCCTGTGGTAATATCAAGTTTTGCAATAAAAATATCATCATCGCAAAGACGCAAGGAGCGCAAAGAATAAAGGTTTGTATTTTCAACTATAATACCAAACTCTGTGGTTCTCTGTGTCTTCTCTGTGTGACTCTGTGTTACAAATTTTTTTTAATTACACAGAGTTAAAAGGAGAAGTCACAGAGGGGCACAGAGAA
>JANYDQ010000192.1 GCA_025363555.1 Bacteroidota bacterium
CCCTGTTACCTTCCGAAATAATTTGAGTTACGGCACCACCATTAGAAATATAATAATGAGCTGCTGCTGCTGGCCAAGGTACCCAAGGCCCATTTGTAGTAAGTTGGTGACACCCTCTATTGGGTGGTATGGTAGGTAGACCTACGCCAGTACTGGAACATGAGGTACACGCAGGTAATTTAGCCCAAGTAATTCCAGTTGCATAATAGCCTTCCATATCATGAATTACAATAGCAGAAATTCCCTGTGGTCGGCCTGGGTAATAATTATAATTCGTTGGGTTCCAAACAGCGGGATTATAATCTTGTTGAGCTTTGCCCTCCGTGTTAAGTACCAAAAAGGTTGAAATAATAATTGAAATTTTAAATAAAATATTTTTCATAAGGAAATTTATTTATATGGTTAATTACCTTCGCTTTTTGTAAGCATTTTATAGTTTTTCTCTCCAAATATTTTCAAAAAATCAATTTGATAATTTGGCCAGTTAAATGTTTTTTGATTATCAGCATTCGCCATAACACATAAAGTATTATATAAAAAATAATTCATAGAGTAATCATCATAATCATTCCCTTTTAATGAAGGTAGTTCACTTAATTCTAATAAAACGGGAATTTGTTTTTCGATATCATTACTTTCAATTTTTAATTCTTTCTTAATTTGGACATAAGCCTTCGCATAAGCTAAAATATTAATTTCAGGTTTTGCTTTTATTTCTTCAATTGTGTATCCGGATAATCTGGAAATAGTTCGTAAATTATTCCTAAAAATGCCAGCACCATTTAACATTAAGCCCATCACGCCATAAACATTCGGTAATCCGGTTTCATTTTCCGGTTCATCGCTTAAATGAGTCTCATGATTAAAGCTCGTATTAGTTAATGCAACTCCTTCCAATAATCCTTTTGGTATTTCGGGATACGATTTGTATGCTCTTTCAAAATACATTACATAAGGATTTGTTCCTATGTTAATTTTACGCGCTGCGATTGACTTTATATTTGAGTTAGTCTTTTGTTCTTGAGCCATTCCACAGACTTTAATTAAACAAAGTGTTGTAAACAGAAGGATATTAATTTTCATATTTATATAATTTTAAAAAATTTAGTTTTTATTTAATTTTCAAGTTATTCAAAATATTTTTATTATTGTATTACTATTTTTTTATTTATACTATTTTTCTTTTCATCAATTACCTGCACAAAATAAATCCCTTCCGTCATTTCTCCCTTTTCAATCATTAGTTGTTTGCCGCTAAAGTTTATTGTTTTTATTTTCTCACCTATAACATCAATTATTTTAATAGTTGTATTTCTTTGTTCTTCAGCAAAGGCAATGGTTGCTTGTAAGGTAAAAGGATTTGGATAAATTTCAAATCCTTTATTCTTCATTGTCAATTTATTTATTCCATCTAATGCATCACAACCATCAGGGTTATTAATAGAGTCTCCGGTCATGCAAAGGGGATATAACAAGGTAAGAGAATCCATTGCCTGCACATAGTTTGGTAAACAATGAAAAGGGTTATTTGAAATATTAACGTTTTGGGAAGGGGAGAAATTTAATGAATCCGGAAACACAGGAAAACATGAAATATTATTATTATAACACATTAATACTTTAAGACATCGTGGTAAGGTTGGCAGGCTTGTTAAATTATTGAAAGTACAGGTTAAACTGTTTAATGTATCAGGTAAAGCGGGCAGACTGTTTAAGTTGTTATGGTCGCACCCCATAGTTTGAAGAAAGTTTGGCAATGTTGGTAAACTGGTTAAATTGTTATAGTTACATACTAAATCATTTAGTAAACCTGGTAATGCAGGTAAACTTGGCAACTGATTTTCAGCGCAACTAAGCAGTTGTAATGAATTTGGCAGGGTTGGCAAAATTGTTAAATTATTTTGAGCGCATGAAAACCAAATAATTGAATTAGGAAGGCTTGGTAAATTTGTTATTTGGTTCATATTACAATCCAAAATAACAAGAGTATTTGGCAGAGGAGGTAATGTAGTTAATAGGTTAATTTCACAATCTAAATGCAGAAGATTATCAAAATACTGAATACCTGTCAAATCAGCAATTGAATCAGAAATACAATTCACTGCGGTTGCGCCAGTAATGGCTGCACAGGTAGTGTCCATCTGGTTGCCATTCATACAACCAGGAAAATTTGCCTGCAGATAAGCAACAAAATGTGCATCAGGTATTGTTACCCATTGCGCCTTTGAGCTATATTGCAAACCAGCAAACAGTAAAATAATTATTATCCTAATTTTCATTTATTAAATAGTATGTATATTATTGTATTACTATTTTTTTATTACTTACATTTTTCTTTTCATCAATTACCTGCACAAAATAAATCCCCTCCTTCATTTCTCCTTTTTCAATGGTTAGCTGTTTGCCATTAAAGCAGATTGTTTTTATTTCCTGCCCCACCACATCCATTATTTTAATAAAGGTGTTTCTTTGTTCTTCATTAAAAGCAATAGTCGCTTGCGATGAAAAAGGATTAGGATAAATAATAAATCCTTTATTCTTCATTGTCAGTTTATTTATTCCATCTAATGCATCACAACCATCAGGGTTATTAATAGTGTCTCCGGTCATGCAAAGCGGATATAACAACGTAAGAGAATCCATTGCCAGCACATAGTTTGGTAAACAATGAAAAGGGTTATTTGAAATATTAACGCTTTGGGAAGGGGAGAAATTTAATGAATCCGGAAACACAGGAAAACATGAAATATTATTATTATAGCACATAAATACTTTAAGACATCGTGGTAAAGTTGGCAGGCTTGTTAAATTATTGAATGCACAGGTTAAAGAGTTTAAAGTATCAGGTAAAGCAGGAAGACTGTTTAAGTTGTTATGATCACAACCCATAGTTTGAAGAAAGTTTGGTAACGATGGCAAACTGGATAAGTTGTTAAACGCACATTCTAAATTATTTAGTAAATTTGGTAATGTAGGTAAACTTGCTATATGATTACTTGCACAGGAAAATAACTGCAAAGAAGTTGGCAAGGGTGGTAAATTAGTTAAATTATTTTGAGAGCAGACAAACCATAAAATTGAGTTTGGAAGACTTGGTAAACTTGTAATATGGTTCATGTTGCAATCTAAAGAAACAAGATAATTCGGCAAAATTGGCAAAGTAGTTAAAAGGTTAATTTCACAATCTAAATGCAGAAGGTTATCAAAATACTGAATACCTGTCAAATCGGCTATTGAATCAGAAATACAAGTCACTGTGGTTGCGTTTGTAATGGCTGCACAGGTGGTGTCCATTTGGTTGCCATTCATACAGCCAGGGAAATTTGCCTGCAAATAAGCTACAAAATGCGCATCAGGAATAGTTACCCATTGCGCTTTGGAGGTAAATTGCAGTCCCGTAATCAGCAAAATTATTATTATCCTAATTTTCATTTGTAAAATAGAATATATATTATTGAATTACTATTTTTTTATTCCTAACATTCTTCCTTTCATCTATTACCTGCACAAAATAAATTCCCTCTTTTATGTTTCCCTTTTCAATAATTAATTGTTTACCACTAAAATTGAGTGTTTTTATTTCTTCCCCTATAACATCAATTATTTTAATAGTAGTATTTCTTTGTTCTTCTCCAAATGAAATGGTTGCTTCAAAACTAAAGGGATTCGGGTAAATTTTAAATTCTTCTTTTTCAAGAACCAATTTATCTATTCCGTTAGATACTCCGCAACCATCAGGGTTATTAATAGTGTCTCCAGTCATGCAAAGGGGATATAACAATGTAAGAGAATCCATACCAGATACATAGTTTGGTAAACAATGAAAAGGATTATTGTAAATATTAACGTATCCGGAAGGAGAGAAATTTAATGAATCCGGAAACTCAGGGAAACATGAAATATTATTAACAGCACAAATAAATACTTTAAGACAACGAGGTAAGGTTGGCAGGCTTGTTAAATTATTGAAAGCACAGGTTAAAGAATTTAATGTGTCAGGTAAAGCTGGAAGACTATCTAAGAGATTATGGTCACAGCCCATAATCTGAAGAAAATTTGGCAATGCAGGTAAACCGGATAAATTGTTATATGCACATTCTAAATTATTTAGTAAACTTGGTAAAGTTGGTAAACTCGTTAACTGGTTTTCACCGCACGATAGATGTGTTAAAGAATTTGGCAAGGGTGGCAAAGTCGTTAAATTATTTTGAAAACACGAAAATCCAGAGATAGTGCTAGGCAGACTTGGTAAAATTGTTATCTGGTTCATATTACAATCCAAAAAAATAAGCGTATTCGGCAAATTTGGTAAAGTACTTAATAGGTTAATTTCACAATCTAAATTCAAAAGATTATCAAAATACTGAATACCTGTCAAATCGGCTATTGAATCAGAAATACAAGTCACTGCGGTTGCTCCGGTAATGGCGGCACAGGTAGTGTCCATTTGGTTGCCATTCATACATCCCGGGAAATTTGCCTGCAAATAAGCCACAAAATGTGCATCGGGAATAGTTACCCATTGCGCTTTGGAGGTAAATTGCAACCCTGAAACCAATATGATTAGTATTATCTTAATTTTCATTATAAAATATTTTCCATGTATAACTAGCCAACAAAAAGATGCTTTATTTTTTATTGTTTTTTTCCAATTCTTCAATTCTCTTATTTTGTTCAATTATATAAAGAGTCAATTCTTCTACTTTTTGCAATAATTTAGCCTGCATATCACCAATCATAATCCCTCCATCTTTATCAACATCTATTACAGATGGAACATTTGGTAAATGTTTGTTTTTGTTAAGATAACTCTCGAGTTCTTTTAACGACATCAGTTTATAATTTTTATCAAACACCACATCCCACCATGCATTGCTATTAATTTCAATTTTTAATTCCTTTGCTCCAATTGTCCCATTAACAGCCAGTTTATAATTAGGAGGAGAATTATCTGACAATGCAGTTCCTATACCTACCTGCCCGTTTTTATTAATTCTTATTCCCCCTGGACCCCACAAAGGACCAATTACAAATCCTCCATTTAAATTATCTATTCCATTAGTACCCGCCCCATCCGAGAAAAAAATGCCGGCATCTCCTGTTTTAGTCAACCCGTTGTAGTCATAGATGTCTAATTTCGGTTCAATTAGTAGTGAATTCCCAGAACCCCTTGTTAAAACAAAAGTTTTGTCTGCATAATTGGTTGAACTGTTATGAACTTCTAATTTAGCTGTAGGCGTAGTGATTCCAATTCCTACATTGCCTGCAATATTTTCCCCACCTGAAACATTCACATTCCCCACTACATCCAATTTTGCAGTCGGTGCATTTGTTCCTATGCCAACGTTCCCTCCAGAGTTCAACCCAGAACACATATAAATATCACCTCCACAATCAGTATTAATATATAACGGATTTTCCATGGACTCAATAATAGTTCTTGTATTATTCCAACCGGTAAATAATTGAACTTGACCACTAGCATTTTGATATGCATGTAAGCCACTAACAGGAAAAGCTGTTATTAATGGGGAAGGAGTAAAACAAGGATCAAAAGATGGTGGAAATGCTGGGTCAATACCGGGCAGTAATGGTCCAACAGTCAAATAAGAAGGACTTCCACCACTACTAGGTATAAAATTTATTTGTCCCCCTTCTCCAAACTTAATACTTCCAGCCACATTTATATTACCATTCACATCCATTTTTTCTGTTGGGTTAGTTGTTCCAATTCCCACATTTCCGTTCTCTGCAATTCGAATTTTTTCTGTATTATTAGTTTTAAAAACCAGGGGAGCATTATTAGTAGTACCTATAAAATCAGTAGTACCAACAGAATTACCCGGTTTATCCCAGCCAATATGTCCAGGCTGTGTAAGTTTAGCATTTGCTTTTGTTACACAACCATTAGCATCAGTTACACTAAGGTAGTAATCCCCAACATCAAGGCTGCTAAGGTTTGCAGTGGTTTGCCCGTTTGCAGTATTATTTGCAGGCATGGCAGACCATAAATAAGAAAATGATGAAGTGCCCCCGGTTATAATGCTGGTGAGGGTTCCGTTATTGCAATTTTCACAGCTTATGTTATTTCCTCCTGTATAATAAGAAGGCGTAAGTTGTACTTTTAGTTCAGTGGGTTGGTTAATGGTTATTTGTCCTAACACCGTTGCTCCGTTTCTATCATTTACCTCTACAGTATAATCTCCGGCAGACAAATCGGTTGGGTTCTGTACAAAACTTCCGTTGCTCCAATTATATTTATAAGGACTTACACCGCCCGAGGCGGTGAGGCTTAGCGCACCATTACTGCCTCTAAAGCAGGAAACAGTATGAGAAACCGTAAGACTGGAAATAACAAGTGCTTGTGGCTCGGTTAATGTTTCATTTTTATTAACCGAACATCCGTTTTGGTCGGTAACGGTTACAGAATAAGTGCCTGCACTTAATGCACCTATTGATGATTCAGTAGAACTTGTATTCCATGCATAAATATATGGTGTAGCTCCTCCACTGACATTACAATCTAATTTTCCATTGCTGCCGCCATTGACGCTAATAGCAAAACCATTGAAATCGCTTGGTTTTAAAGAAGCACTTAAAACATCCGGTTCTTCCAGTGTAATGCTTTTTGAACTTGAATTTGAATTTGCATCTGTTACGATAAGCGTATAGCTTCCTGCTGGTAAGTTTGAAAGGTCTTCGGTAGTAGCTCCATTGCTCCAACTATATGTATAAGGAGCAGTTCCACCGACAATTGTAGCATCAATGCTACCTGTTGAAGCACCATGACAGCTAATTTGATAACCGGTAAACGAACTTACATCAAAGGTAATTTCCTGTGCGAAGGAAAGATTAATAGAAAATAATAAAATTATTGTTGCAATAATTTTATACGAGATTGTTGACTTAGTTTTTTTCATTTGTTTTTTGTTTAAAAATGTTAATAAATAAAATATTCAATTGGTATTAATTTTTAAAGAAATGTTTCTTTTAAATCAAAATTTGAATTAAAAAAGAAATAAAAAAATGCCTCACGGAAACCGAAAGGCACTTATTTATTTTGTTTAAAAAATTATTTTCCTTTTCTATACTCCTTATCATACTGACGTTTCCGCCTGGAGAATAAAAAAGGAAGTAAGTAATTAGAGAAGTAATAATTGGAGTATTAACTATTTCATTGTGCTAAAGTAGAATAATTATTTTAATAAACAACAATAAATATTTTTTTTCAACACGAGGCAACCGGGTAATTAGGATTACAAATCCATTGCTCTAAGCTACAGATTGCAAATCTTAATACTTTTTTTCTAAAACCCCTTATTTCAGGAACGTTCAGTTGTAATACTTCCTGTTACAAAACTACATTTCTTTTTTGCAGATATTTGCAACCTCTTAAAACAACTAACATATAAAATAATGGAACAAGAGCAACATGTTTATTCCAACCAGGAGAAAAGTAAGGTGTTTATTTAAAAAAAAATGACTGCAATTATAAAAATAAAAACATACTATATCACTACTAACCGACAAAAAATTAATTAATAAAAAGAGATTCCTCACTTCGTTCGGAATGACAAGCATTGTATGAGATTAAGGGCGCCTCTCCAACTGAAAACATCTGTCATTCCGAACGAAGTGAGGAATCTCCTCCTAACCGACAAAAATTAATTAATAAAAAGAGATTCCTCACTTCGTTCGGAATGACAAGCATTGTATG
>JANYDQ010000198.1 GCA_025363555.1 Bacteroidota bacterium
CAATGTATGCGGAAACGGAACAGCGAGAACACAAACCTTATCAGTAGCTGCAATACAGGCAGGACTAATATCAGGACCAACCAATACTTGCGGAATGACCACAGCAACCTACTCTGTAACATCGGTAGGAACAGGATATACATATAACTGGAGTTTAACCTTAGCAGGCTGGTCAATACTAACCGGACAAGGTACTAACACTATTACAGTACATATCCCTACCACAACCAACGCCACCACTTATTCAGGTCAGGTGAGAGTAACAACAACTAACACCTGCGGAAGTACAAGTTTGTACAGAACCACAACAATAACAGCTTGTCATAACTCCATTGCGATGAATAACGGATCAGAATCAATCAGCAACACGTTCTCCAACATCTATCCGAATCCAACATCATCTGAATTTACAATAGATGTAACATCAGACATGGATAAAGACGTGATAGTAGAAGTGTACGATGTATTGGGTAATCTTGTTATCCATGAAAAACACCAGATTGTAAGTGGAACAAACACGATGAAAACAAACATAGAACAATACAAAAACGGAATGTATTTTGTAAGATTACTGGATGTTGATTCGAATGTTATTCACTCGCAAACGGTGATAAAACAGTAAAGTCAAACTGTAAGTAAAATTAAAATCCCGCCCGTTTATTCGGGCGGGATTTTTTTATTATGGCTGAAATATCAATATTATCAGGAATTTTCAGGTGTTTTACAGAAATAAATAAAAATAATTTTTAAAAAAACTGTCGCATTTCCGCTATTTTCAGACTGTATACTAAAGAGGGAAGTGAAAAATTAGGAATTAGGAATACTGAAATTAGGAATTAGGAATTAAAAATTAGAAATCACGAATAACAAATAACTACTAACTACTAACCAATAACCAATATCTAATATCAACTAACAAAATAAAAAAATGAAAAAGAAATTACATCATTCGGGTTTAGTTCACGGAAGTTTAACAGGTTTCATTTGTTTTGGCAGGCAATACTCGATAGCCAGCCAGGACAAGAGGAACACAAAGCAGAAAAGATGATAAAATACATCTTTGTTAGTGCTGAAGTTAACAGGTTTAACCACACTACAAATCATTCAGAAGGGACAATTTATTGTGCTAGGGCATGACAGGAAATGCCTATTTTACCGCTCCATCACTGGGTTTGGCAGCCATACTGACCGCCATTATCGCAGTGGAGAATGCAGAGCTTGACGTGTTGAACCACGTGAGAGGTGCTCTACAGGTAAGAAATTCCAAGCAGAAAGCACTGAAAACTTTGCTTGAAAAAGAAAGTCAGTACGTGGAAGACACTGCCAACGCCACTCCCGAACTTGCTGAAGCAATTTGCTTACAGCGCAGGGATGGAAGTGAAGCAGCCTGGCGGAAAAAAAGCACAGGTATTCAGTGTAATCAATTCCATCCTGCCCGGGATTACCCGAAGGGACTTTCGCCCCAAATTAATAGAAAAACGAACTAGCAATTTGAATTATATAATTATATCTTAGCCATCCATTTTCTATCCCCCAAAAACCATCTATCATCATCGCACATCCATATCACATCATCGCCTTTACTCATTGCACCATCAAGCTTCAATATCCTATCATCGCAAGTACATACATTGAATTTCTTGCTATGGCGATTAAATTTCAGGCAATCGTCCTTCCATTTCTTATAATTCATATCAAAAAAACAACTGTTACCCCCCTCCCCGCAATTGAGGTTTGTTCTCATACTACCCTTCCGGTAATTTTACTACCTTTTCCATCCATTTTTTTTCATTCCTGCCAGTTCTTTTTTTTTTACTCCTCCTTTCATAGTGTTGCATATTGTATTTTATTTATATTTGTTCAATTAAAAAACCCATAAAAATCACTAACCCGAAATCTGATATACACCCAACTATAATCACAAAGAGATTACACAGCTTATAAAATCAAAATAAAAACACAAAGTGGCAACTTCTCAAAAAAATAAAACAAACAGGATAACTAAAATAGCCCTGCCTGTAGTTCTTATGTTGTATTTTGGAAATGTGTTTGTAGCTGCTGCTCAAACTAAACTTATCGATTCCCTCAAAGGCGCTTTAACCACTGCCCGTGCCGATACTTCAAAAATAAATATACTAAACAAGCTAAGCTGGGAATACGACGGCAACAGCGATATTAAAAAAGCATTACAGTATGCCGCGGAGGCGCTGACATCGTCCGAAAAAATTGGTTTTACAAAAGGAAGCATAGCTGCTTATGACAATACAGGCAATGCCTATGCCGATGCCGGAAATAATATAGAGGCGCTTAAAAACTATTCGCTTTCCCTTTCCCTAAATGAGAAAACGGGTAATAAGAAGGGAATGGCAATGTCGTATAATTTAATAGGCATTATTTATTTCAACGAAAATGATTACAGTCGCGCGCTTCAAAATTATTATTCATCACTTAAAATAAACGAGGAAACAGGGAACAAAAAAGGGATTGCGAAGAATTATAACAACATTAGTATTATTTATGAAAAGCAGGGTAATTATCCCAAAGCGCTGCAAGGATATTTAACCGCGCTGGAAATGGCGAAAAAGATAAACGACAAGAAGCTGATGTCGGAAGATTACATGAACAGTGGAGATTGCTACCGCTTGCAGGGCAACTATGCAGAAGCATTGAAAAGCCAGCTGGCTTCGTTAAAAATAAATGAAGAGTTGAACAATAAAGAAGCTATAGCAGGAAATTATTCGAACATTGCTATTATTTATAATGAGCAGGAAAACTATACAGATGCGCTTTTAAACAATTTTGCTTCACTAAAAATAAATACTGAACTTGGAAACAAAAACCTGATTGCTATTAATTATATAAACATAGGGCTGGTGTATAAGGCGCAGGGTGATTATACTTCGGCACTTACCAGCCAGCTTATTTCTTTAAAAATAAATAAAGAACTGGGCAATAAAAATAACATCGCCATAAATTATACCAACATAGGCAGGATACGCGAGCAGCAAAAAAAATATGATGTGGCATTAAACGATTACTTTGATGCCATGAAAATTAATGAGGAGCTGGGTAATAATGAAGTGGCAAACTCGTTTATAAACATTGGCACGGTATATACCAAACAAAAAAAGTATAAAGAAGGATTTGACTATTTGAACAAAGGACTGAATCTTTCAAAAACAACAGGAAATAAAGAAAGGATAAAAGAAAGTTACTCTGCCCTGTCGCAACTGGACAGTGCGCAGGGAAAATGGCAGGATGCTTATTTTCATAACCGGATGTATTATCTTTACCGTGACAGCCTGGTGAACGAAAAAAACACCCGCAAGCTGGTGCAGGAGCAGATGAAATTCGAGTTTGGTAAAAAGCAGGATGCTGACAAACTGGAACAATTGCAAAAGGATGCTAAAGCCGAAGAACAAAAACAAAAACAAAAATGGATTACTCTTTCTATTTCCCTGGGGCTATTTATTTTGATTATTTTTTCCGTATTATTGTTTAAACGATTTAAAATTACGGTTAAACAAAAAAGGGTGATAGAGTCGCAAAAGGTAATAGTGGAAAAACAAAAGGAATTGGTAGAAAAGAAAAACAAAGAAGTAACAGACAGTATTAATTATGCAAAAAGAATTCAGACTGCTATTCTTCCTTCTGCCCGTATTATAAAGGAAAATCTTCCTAATTCGTTTGTGTTATATTTGCCCAAAGATATAGTAGCAGGCGATTTTTACTGGATGGAGAAAGTGGAAGAAAGCATTTTGTTTGCTGCCTGCGATTGTACGGGGCATGGTGTATCGGGTGCTATGGTGAGCGTGGTTTGCAACAATGCGCTAAACAGGGCTGTCCGGGAATTTGGATTAGTGGAGCCGGCAGCTATACTCAACAAAGTGGCAGACATAGTAATTGAAAGTTTTGCCAAAAGCGAATCGGAAATAATGGACGGGATGGATGCCAGCTTGTGTGCTTATTATCCTTCTGCAAAAATGTTGCAGTGGGCAGGAGCGTTTAATCCTATTTATATTATAAGAAATGGAGAACTGATGGAAACCAAAGGCGACAAACGCCCTATAGGAGGGAAATACCATACCAATATACCCTTTACCAATAATGTATTTCAACTAATGACAGGAGACCGGATTTATATTTTCAGTGATGGATATGCCGACCAGTTTGGTGACGAAAGCGGCAGGAAAAAACTGACGAGAAAACGGTTTAAAGAGTTAATTCTTTCCTTTCAAAATAAACCTATTGATGAGCAGGGCAAAGAAATGGAGCGTTTTTATAATGCTTTCCGTAATGGAGTGGAACAGATTGACGATATTCTTGTGATGGGGGTGGAGGTGTAATGCTGTTCATAAAATGTTTTTGGTAATTAATAAATTAGTTATACATTTGACAAAAACATGGACTGTTTATTATTTCTTTTTCCATGTAAAAACATCAACAATTATTTTAACTAAAACCCAAAAGTAATGAAACAACTTTACAAACTTATGCCGGGCATATTATTTATGCTGTCATCCTTCCTAACATTTGCAGGCGATGTGCCCGCACCGGTTAAAAAAACTTCGAGGAGTAATAATGAAAAAAGTGCACATCACGTGGTTGGTGGCAATGGGTTTACTGTAGAATTAAGAGCAGGCAAAATATTTTCGTGGGGAAAAAACAACCACGGACAGTTAGGAAATAATACTACTACCAACAGTTTGACTCCTGTGCAGGAATCTTCGGGTGCTGATAATTGGGTGGACATAACAGCGGGTTTCGGGCAAGTTCTTGCCTTGAAAGCAGACGGAACCCTTTGGGCATGGGGACAAAACAATAAAGGACAATTAGGTATTGGAACCTTTACGGATTCAAATATTCCAATGCTGGTAGGCACGGCCAATGACTGGGTAACGATAGCATGCGGTGGTACTCACTCCATGGCAATAAAAGCAAATGGTACCCTTTGGGCATGGGGAAATAATGCCAATGGACAGTTAGGCATAGGCACCCCTTCAGCACCTATGCCTTCGCCTGTTCCGGTAGGTTCTGCCCATAGCTGGATTGGTATTTCAGCAGGATTTTTTCACTCTGCTGCCATTCAGTCGAACGGGGCACTATTTACTTGGGGTTTAAATAATGTTGGGCAATTAGGAATCAATACTACTGTTTCACAGCTTGCACCGTTGCAGGTGGGCAACTCTCATGTATGGAAAAGCGTGGAGTGCGGGCAATATCATACCATGGGACTACAGTCAAACGGTACTTTATGGGGATGGGGAAAAAATAATGCAGGTCAGTTAGGAGATAATAGTGTTATTAATCGGTTGAGCCCCGTGCAGGAAGCTACCTTTGCCACCAATTGGGTAGGTATGGCATGCGGACAGGCAGATACCAATAGCATCGCTTCTCACACTATAGCCATTAAAGCAGATGGTACATTGTATGGTTTTGGCAGCAACCAGTTTGGCCAGTTAGGAACCGCAACGGGTACCAACTCTCTTGTTCCGATACTGGTTACTTCTTTTGCAGATGCCATAAATGTGGAGTGTGGCTGGGCATGTTCATTTGTGCGTAAATCAAACGGGCAATTGTTTGCATACGGAAATAATGCTTCCGGAAACTTAGGCAATGGTAATACAACTAATGCCTCTTCGCCAATAGCTGTTAGCATAGTGCCTTCGGGATGGTCGAGTGTGCAGGGTGGGGGAGATTTCAGTTTTGCCATTGCCGGCAACGGAACTATTTATGCTTGGGGAAATGATAATAACGGGCAGTTGGGGAATGGAATCGTTTCGGGAGCTGTACCCAATCCAACACAAATTGGAAATTCAAACAACTGGAAAAGTATATTTACCGGTACAAGACATGCGGTAGGTATTAAATCAGATGGAACTTTATTTACCTGGGGAAATAATTCGAACGGGCAATTAGGAAATGGCACCAATGCTACTTCCTCTAATCCTGTACAGGTAAATTCGGCTAACGCAAACTGGATAAGCGCTTCCTGTGGCGACAAACATACAATGGCAATAAAATCGGACGGAACTTTATGGGGATGGGGTTTTAACCAGTTCGGACAGTTAGGAACCGGTAATAACGTTGATTCTAACATCCCGGTACAAATAGGAACCCAAAACGACTGGGTGGATGTGGAATGCAGCGGTAATATTACACATATTATTAAATCAAACGGTACACTCTGGGCAATGGGCGAAAATACCAGCGGGCAGTTAGGAACAGGAACAGCTTCCAATGCCAGCATCCCTGTGGAAGTGGGCATTTCCAGCAACTGGATTTCAGTGAGCAGCGGAACCACTCACACCGTAGGTATTCAGAGTGACGGAACAATGTGGGCATGGGGTAGTAATAATGCGGGTAACCTTGGCAATAACAGTTCTGTGCCGGAAACCAGCCCGGTACAAATAGGAGGCGGAATAAACTGGGTGAGCATTTCGTGCGGTACCGATCATAGCATTGCTCAAGCTCCTGATGGTACTATTTATACTTGGGGGCTTAATCAAAGCGGTGAACTGGGTAACGGCACAAACAATAATAGTGGAGTACCATCTCTTATTTCAACTCAATCGGGGGTGGTATTTATCAATTGCGGTGCCAGTCATACCGCCATAATTAAAGCCGACAGAACATTAATTTGTGAAACAGGCTTAAATTCTACCGGGCAATTGGGAGATGGAGGTTTTTCGAACCGAAATTTTTTCGGGTGTACTATTGGTATTCCCTGTAACCAGGCGGATGCACCAGGTGTTAATGCCTCACCTAATCCAATTTGTGCAGGTAATAACTCGGGTTTAACTATCACATCAGGAAATTTGAATGATGATACCAGCTGGCAATGGTACAGTGATTCCTTATTAACTGTTTCGGCAGGTTCCGGCACTTCTATTACGGTAAGTCCTTCAACAACTCATACCTACTTTGTAAGAGGGGAAGGCGCTTGTAATCCAGGTCAGGCTTCCTCTGTAACGGTTACTGTTAATTCTACTCCGGCTTCCGCTCCTGTATTGTCAGGTCCAACAGTTGTTTGCCAGCTTACCACTGCCACTTATACGGCTATAGCTTCGGGAGCTACAACCTATAACTGGACAGTACCATCAGGATTAACAATAACTTCAGGACAAGGAACGGCAAGTATAAATGTAAACGTTTTAGCGGGAACTGTGAACGGGAACATAACCTGTTCTGCATTTAATTCTTGCGGAATAAGTGCTGCATCATCACTGGCAGTAACTAAAAAACCGGCAGTACCAGGTACCATTTCCGGTACTTCCAGCCTTTGCGGACAAACATCTGCTACTTATTCCATATCTCCTGTGTTTGGAGCAACCTCTTATAACTGGAGCTTGCCGGCAGGTATAAGTATTCTTTCCGGAACAGGTACCACGTCAATATCGGTAAATATTACAACAGGATTTATAGGAGGAAATATAGGAGTTTCGGCAGTGAATGCCTGCGGAAACGTACCAGGTACCACTTTATTTGTTACTGGCGGAGCACCTGCAACTCCGGGATTAATTGCAGGTCCGACAAATGTATGTGGATTAGTAACTGTAACTTATTCAATTCCTGCAGTGGCTTATGCAACAGGGTATATATGGACTGTGCCTACTTGGATGACTATCAGCAGCGGGCAAGGAAGTACCAGCATTACTGCAACTGTAGGAAATGCTGCAGGAGGAACTTTATCTGTCGCAGCTACCAATGTATGCGGGGCAGGAACAGCCAGGACAATTAATCTGACGGTTGCAGCAATACAACCCGGAGTTATCAGTGGTCCAACCAATATCTGTGGTATTAGTTCTGCCAATTATTCTATTGCAAATGTAGCATCAGGTTATATATATAACTGGTCGTTTGCCATGGCAGGATGGTCCATTAGTACGGGACAGGGAACAACAGGTATAACAATCTCCGGACCTTCAACCGGAACACCTGCTTCCGGATTGGTGAAAGTTACTTCCTCTAATGGCTGTGGAAACACAAGTGCAGCAAGGTCGTTGGGAGTTACGTATTGTCATAACCCGGTTTCTATGGGCAATGGACCAAATGAGAAAAATGATTTTTCAGTTTTCCCTAATCCTGCATCGGATTACTTTATTATTAATTTAACTTCTGATGTTGATATTGTGTTGATGGTAGAAGTGTATGATTTGCTAGGCAACAAAGTTATTTGTCAACAGCACAGTGTAGTGAGCGGTGAATCTACAATAAAAACCAATATAGAAGATTTGAACACAGGAATGTATTTTGTAAGAGTGATGGATGGAAACAATAGTGTTCTTTATTCTGAAAGAATTATTAAGCAATAAAACAAATTAATCACTACTAAGCGATTAATGGGACTCAAGTGGCTAAATGCAGTCTGTTTCTTCCTCTCCAACCTCTAAGGGCTGGGGGTAAGAAAACTGTTCCCGATGGAGGCTTTAGCCCAGGTGATTAGGTTTTTGTGTAAAAAGAAAAACCGTACATGTTTGTTTTCACTATTTGCCCAATGAGAAGTTTATGCTACAATATTTCACCTGGCAGTATTTAATGCTTTTAAAATAATGTATATGCCCCGTTGAGCCCCTTTCGGTTTAACATGTTTTTCCGAATTGTTATCTCGTAATAACATTTTATCACACAGAAAAAAAGAATTTAATTAAACAGTTTTAGAACCTCCGAAAACCAAATTGACTAAAAGAATTGAAATAGAAATAAACACAAAAATTACGCTATTCTGGTTTAGAAGAGACTTGAGACTGGCTGACAACAAAGGATTGTTCGAAGCTTTAAGTAATAGCACTACCGTATTACCCATTTTTATTTTTGATACGGACATACTTGAAAGATTAAGTGATAAAAAAGACAAACGGGTTTGTTTTATTTATAATGCAATTATCAAACTGCAAGCAGAAGTAGTGAAAGCGGGCAGTTCCTTATTAGTATTACAGGGAAAACCACTGGAGGTATTTAAGAAACTGAACCAGATCTATTCTATCGATGCTGTATATACCAACCACGATTACGAACCAAATGCAATAGAACGCGACTTAACCGTTTCCAACTATTTAGCAAGTAAAAATATTGTTTTTAAAACCTTTAAAGACCAGGTAATATTTGAAAAATCAGAAATTACAAAAGCAGATGGAACACCTTATACTATTTTCACACCATACTCTAAAGTGTGGAAACAAAAGCTAAAGGAAGAAGGTGTGAAACCATTTCCAAGCCAAAATATTTTGAAAAATTTATACCAAACAAAGCCCATACGCATTCCAATACTTGCTGAAATTGGTTTTGAAGAAATTGAAATGAATGCTGCCGAACCCACAATAGATACCACTATTATTAAACATTATCACGAAACCCGTAACCTGCCTTATCTGCAAGGTACTTCCAATCTAAGCACTTCTATTCGTTTCGGAAGGTTAAGCATCAGGGAACTGGTACTGGTAGCCTTGAACTTAAATGAACAATGGTTAAATGAATTAATATGGAGAGATTTTTTTATGATGATAATATATAATTTTCCGAAAGTGGTAAACGAAAGTTTTAAGAAAAAATACGATGCTATAGTTTGGAGAAATAATGAGGAGGAATTTAATAAATGGTGCAGGGGAGAAACGGGTTATCCTATAGTGGATGCGGGGATGCGGGAGTTAAACGAAACCGGTTTGATGCATAACAGAGTCAGGATGATAGTTGCAGGATTTTTAACCAAACATTTATTAATAGACTGGCGGTGGGGAGAAGCCTATTTTGCTGAAAAATTATTGGATTATGAATTATCATCCAATAATGGTAATTGGCAATGGTCCGCAGGTTGTGGCTGCGATGCTGCGCCCTATTTCAGAATATTTAACCCTTCCGAACAGGTTAAAAAATTTGATCCTGACTTAATTTACATAAAAAAATGGGTAAAAAATTTGAATGAAATAGATTATCCTGCTCCCATTGTCAACCATCAGTTTGCAAGAGAAAGAGTTTTGCAGGTGTATAAAAAGGCACTGTATGATCAGTAAGTAGTTTTTTCCAGCTAAAGAAAATTTGGTTTTGGAATTAACTTTTAGTTAACTGTTTTAAGCATTCTAAATGGGTGCTGCATAATTACCTTATTTGGATTTTAGATTTCAGGATTTAGAATTTATCCGGTTTTTTTCTTATCTTTGCAGCCTAAACAAAACTACTAAAATGGAGTATAACACCAGCCTGCCGCATATGATTATCCCTGAATACGGAAGAAATATTCAGAAAATGATTGACTTTGCAAAAACTGTAAAAGATAAAACCGAGCGCAATAAAGTAGCGCAATCCATCATAGATGTGATGGGCGCTTTAAACCCGCATTTGCGCGACATAACGGATTTTAAACATAAACTTTGGGATCATTTATTTATTATCTCCGGTTTTAAACTGGATGTAGATTCTCCTTATCCGATGCCTACAGCAGCTACATTTCAAACCAAACCTGATAGAATTAAAATTCCAAGTCAGAAAATTAAATATAAACATTACGGTAAAATAACTGAAGATGTAATTGAGAAAGCATCACAGTACCCCGAAGGACCGGAGAAAGAAGTATTAACGGAAGTTATTGCTAACTTAATGAAACGCTCCTACCTTACCTGGAACAGAGATACAGTAAGCGACCAAACCATTTTAAGCCAAATGGAAGAACTTTCGAAAGGGAAGTTAGTTTTAAACGACACTAAGGTATTAAAAAGCACATTATCATTTGTTCCACGTCAGCAGCCGGCACCCGTTACCAAAAAAACTTCCAATACGAACTTTCGCTCAAAAAACAGTGGCGGAAATGCAGGAAATAATCCTAATAACAAGTTTAAAAGAAAATTTTAACGCTAATAATTAAATTTATTTTATAAATCAGCCCCGACTATTGGGGCTGTTTTTGTTTCATGCAATTAACAATCTATAGTTAGTAAAATAAACACATTCCCTTAACTGCCTATTCATTTTAATGCGTACTTCGTAAAGTAATAACAACGATTTACTACTATCTACTATTAACTTAATAAATTTTAATAAAATGAGCGTATTCGAAATAACAGGCGGCAAAAAATTAAAAGGCGAAATCATTCCACAAGGTGCTAAAAACGAAGCATTGCAGATATTGTGTGCAGTGTTGCTTACCCCCGAAAAAATAGTAATCAGCAATATTCCCGACATTGTGGATGTAAATAAACTAATTGATTTGCTTCGCGATTTGGGAGTAAAGATTGAAAAAACAGGACACGAAGAATATACTTTCCAGGCAGATAATGTAAATGTGGATTACCTGCACTCTGAAGAATTCAGAAAAAAAGGCGGTAGTTTAAGAGGTTCTATTATGATTGTAGGACCATTGCTTTCCCGTTTTGGTAAAGGTTATATTCCAAAACCGGGAGGAGATAAAATAGGAAGACGCAGGCTGGACACTCATTTTATAGGTTTTCAGGCGTTGGGCGCAAAATTTATTTACGATGATGCCAATGATTTTTATAAGGTAGAAGCCAGTAATTTAAAAGGTTGTTACATGTTGCTGGACGAAGCATCTGTAACCGGTACAGCCAACATTCTGATGGCAGCTGTTCTGGCAAAAGGTATTACCACTATTTACAATGCGGCTTGCGAGCCCTATGTGCAGCAGTTGTGCAAAATGCTAAACAGGATGGGAGCAAAGATTTCGGGTATTGGTTCTAATCTGCTAATTATAGAAGGGGTAGATTATTTAAGAGGAACCACTCACCGTATGTTGCCAGACATGATTGAAGTAGGAAGTTTTATTGGTTTGGCAGCTATGACACAATCGGAAATAACAATTAAAAATGTAAACTTTGAAGCATTGGGGGTTATTCCTTCTGTATTTCAACGATTGGGCATTCAGCTCGAACACAGGGGTGATGATATTTTTATTCCTTCGCAGGAGAGTTATGAAATAGATACCTTCATTGATGGTTCTATCCTCACTATTTCAGATGCAATATGGCCAGGCTTCACTCCCGATTTATTAAGTATTATATTGGTAATAGCCACACAAGCCAAAGGAACCGTATTAATTCATCAGAAAATGTTTGAAAGCCGTTTGTTTTTTGTGGATAAACTTATTGATATGGGAGCGCAAATTATTCTTTGCGACCCCCATCGCGCCACCGTTATTGGCTTAAACAGGCAACATTCTTTAAAAGGCATTTCTATGACATCGCCTGACATACGGGCGGGTGTTTCTCTTTTAATTGCGGCTTTGTCTGCAAAAGGTAAAAGTACTATTCATAATATTGAACAGATTGACAGAGGATATCAGAATATTGATATTCGTTTGCAAAAACTTGGCGCAGAAATTGTAAGGAAGTAGTATCTTTGTAATCGTTTTTCTGAATTTGATTTCGGAATCTCCTGAAAAATTTAAACATTAAATAATTTATACAATGAAAAAATTAAACATTTTAATAGTATTAGCAGCCGTATCGGTTATGGCATTTGGTTTTGCAAAAATTCAAACCACTGGTGCTGTGATTGGAACGGCAGTAGGAAACCAAGCTCCTGAATTAAAGTTTAAAAACCCGCAAGATAAAGAAATTACTCTTTCCTCCTTAAAAGGTAAGATTGTATTGGTTGATTTTTGGGCTTCTTGGTGCGGACCATGCAGAGGCGAAAATCCAAACGTGGTGATTGCTTATAACAAATACAAAGATACCAAATTTAGTAAAACTGCTAAAGGGTTTACGGTAATGAGTGTTTCGCTTGACCAGAAAAAAGAAGCCTGGATCGCTGCCATTGCAAAAGATGGGTTGGTATGGGAAAACCACATGAGCGACCTTGGTGGATGGCAGTCCCAACCGGCAGCCATTTATGGTGTGCAGCAAATTCCTTCTCCTTTCTTATTGGATGAAAATGGAATCATTGTTGCAAAAGGACCTGAAATTCGTGGTCCTGGATTAGATGCTGCGTTAGAAAAACTAATAAAGAAATAGGGTTCCCCCTTTATTTTAAATAACAAAAAGACAGAATTCGAAAGGGTTCTGTCTTTTTATTTGTCTATTCAATGTCAATTTGTCTTGTTATTATTGGTGGCAAATTAATTGAGAGGTGCGAACCAAAATGAAAAACTTTAAAAATATATTTAAGAAAATGAATACAGAAGAAAACGAAACTGCAAAAGAAGAAACTACCAGTGAAGAACAAAAACCAACAGAGGACACTCTGGTGATTGATGAAAAGGAAAAAGAAATAGCCGATTTGAAAATAAAAGTGGCGGAAGCAAACGATAAATTTCTTCGTTTATATTCGGAGTTCGACAACTTTAAAAGAAGAACTGCAAAAGAAAAACTGGACCTGATTCAATCGGGGGGCGAAGATATTTTTAAAAGTATTTTGCCTGTACTAGACGATTTTGAAAGGGCTATTAAGTCGAATGCGGAAACCAAAGATATTACTGCAGTTAACGATGGTGTAAATTTGATTTACACTAAATTAAAGTCAACATTAATGCAAAAAGGGTTGGAAGAAATGAAAAGCCATGGAGAAGTATTTAATGCCGATATTCACGAAGCCATTACCAATATTCCTGCTCCTTCTGAAGAACACAAAGGCAAAGTGCTGGAAGAAATGGAAAAAGGATATACCCTGAATGGGAAAATTATCAGATTTGCTAAAGTAGTGATTGGTCAATAGTCATTAGTTCACTGGTTCATTAGTAGTTAAAAACAATTAAACAAGAAAGCAATTAAGCCATTTAAATAAATGAGTAAAAGAGATTATTACGAAATACTGGAAGTTCAAAAAAACGCGAGCGCTGAAGAAATAAAAAAAGCATACCGTAAGATGGCTATTAAGTTTCACCCCGATAAAAATCCGGGGGACAAAGCGTCTGAAGAAAAATTTAAAGAAGCGGCTGAAGCATACGAAGTATTAAGCGACGCTAATAAGAAACAAAAATACGACCAGTTTGGACATGCGGGGGTAGGAAATAATGGTGGTTTTGGTGGCGGTGGACATGGTGGGGGTTTTGGCGGAATGAATATGGACGATATTTTCAGCCAGTTCGGAGATATTTTTGGCGGTCACTTTAGCGGTGGCGGTGGTGGAAACAGGGGCAGAAGAGTAAACCGTGGTAGTAACCTCCGCGTGAAAGTAAAAATGACACTGGAAGAAATAGCCAACGGAGTAGAAAAAAAAATAAAAGTAAACAAATACGTAACCTGTAAACCCTGCAAAGGTAGTGGGGCTAAACATGGTTCGGCAATGAATAACTGCTCTACCTGCAAAGGAAGCGGACAAATTTCCCGGATGACACAAACCATACTGGGTGCCATGCAAACCACCAGCACTTGTCCAAGTTGCGGAGGAGAAGGGCAAACCATTACCGACAAATGCCCAGACTGCCATGGTGACGGGATAGTGAAGGATGAAGAAGTAATAAGCATCAACATACCTGCCGGAGTAGGTGAGGGGATGCAACTTTCGGTGAGTGGAAGAGGTAACATGGGCGCAAGAGGCGGTGTGGCAGGAGATTTAATAGTGGTGATAGAAGAAGTGGAACACGAGTTTCTGAAACGCGACGGGCTGCATTTGTTTTACGACCATTATGTTAGTTTTGTTGATGCCACTCTCGGAACCCAGATAGAAGTGCCTACTATTGACGGAAAAGCAAAAGTTAAGATAGATGCCGGTACTCAAAGCGGCAAGGTGCTACGACTGAAAGGAAAAGGGTTGCCGGATATTAACAGCTATCAGAGAGGCGATATTTTAGTAAATATTAATGTGTGGACTCCTCAAAATCTTACTAAAGAGGAAAAGAAAATGCTTGAAGAGTTAAAAACTTCGGAAAACTTTAAACCAAATCCGAACCGTAAAGACAAAGGTTTTTTTGAAAGAATGAAACAGTATTTTGAATAATACTTAAAAGCAATCTGCTCCTAACTGATGTGCTTGTTGCACAACTCACAAGCAAATGTAGAAAACTTTTGAGAAGTGTAGCGAAAAATTACAGGAATAGTTAAGAACTTTGCAGCACTATGCAAGGAAAAAAAACACAGCAG
>JANYDQ010000235.1 GCA_025363555.1 Bacteroidota bacterium
GCATTATATGTTTATAGTAAAAATAGTAATCAGTGACATGCGACCCCGAAGGGGTCGTACACTTGCTTCTTAATTTTATTACTATAAACATGCAACCTTTTCAAGGTCGAAAACCTTAACTTATGACATTGCGCTCGCGCCTCCGGGGATAATAAGGAAGAAGTTTATAAAGGAATGATTTCAAAAAAATATGTTGTTAAAATAATAAAAAAGCTGTTTGCAATAGCGATAGTTTTGTTAAGCTACCATGCAGAGGCGCAACAAGGCAGTTGGACAGCCATTGCTCAAAATGCACCTCATGCCAATGCCGGGGTAATGCTCCTGCTAACTGACGGAACAGTGATAACAATTACTGATGCCATTGATACTTCCGGAGGTAACAGATGGGACCAACTTACGCCCGATATTCACGGCAGTTATGTAAATGGCAGTTGGTCGTCAATCGCGTCTATGCACCAGGCAAGCTATGCTTTTTCATCCCAGGTGCTAAAAGACGGACGTGTATATGTTGCAGGAAGTGCAGTGGGTACAGCAGCATTTACAAGCGAACTATATAATCCGCAAACTAATACCTGGACACTGCTTCAGAATCCGCAAAACCTAAGGTTTGGTGAATCTAATTCAATGGTGTTGCCGGATGGAAAGGTGCTCCAGGCATTGTGGAACTGGGACTATCCTACCGCTACTTTTATTTTCGACCCCCTTGCAGCTACTTTTACATTTGCCGATTCTTCTCATTTGGGCAGCACTGTAGAAGCTTCGTGGTTACTATTGCCTGACTATAGTATTCTGATGGTTGATTACGCATCTACAGTTACCGAACGATACATTCCTTCTCTGCACAGGTGGATACCAGATGCTCCTGTACCACCGGGTGCTGACTTATACGGAAATTCGGTAGAGATGGGTGCTGGTTTTATGTTGCCCAATGGACGGGCTTTTTTCCTGGGTGCTTCCGGGCACTCTGCCTATTATATTCCTTCAGGAGATACGATTAGTGGAAGCTGGCTTGCAGGTCCTGATATTCCTGATTCAGTCGGAACATTGGATGCACCGGCTTCCATGATGATGAATGGTAAAATTATATTTGCCGCATCTGCCTTGCCTTCTGCTGCAAATGGCTACTATCCTTTTACTATTCCTTCTGCCTTTTACGAATTTGATTATACCACCAACACCTACACTCGCATCACTTCCCCCGGAGGCGGAGATTCTATAAATAAACAGAGTGAGATTATGCACACCCTCAATTTGCCGGATGGTTCAGTGTTATACTCCCAGGATTCATCCACCACTTATTATCTTTATACCCCGGCAGGCACTCCGCTGATTGCGGGAAAGCCAACTATAAACAACATGATACAGTATAGTTGCGATTCATTTGCAATAACAGGTACTTTATTCAATGGCATATCACAAGGTTCGGCTTTTGGAGACGATTGGCAAATGGCTACCAATTACCCCCTTGTTAGGGTCAAATCGGGAACCAATGTGTATTATGCACGCACTTCAAATTGGAACCGCACAGGGGTGCAGACAGGAAATTTACCAGACACCACTCAATTTACATTTCCTTCTAATCTTCCTGCCGGAGTCTATTCAGTAGAAGTGATAGCAAATGGTATTAGTTCAGATACCGTTTTGTTAAATTTCAGCCCTTGCACAGTGGCAATTCAGGAATTAGAAATAAAGAAAAAAGACATAGGAATTTTTCCAAATCCAACAAATGGACTATTTACAATAACTGCCGAAGGCACAAAAGTGAAACAAATAAAAATAACCAACACATTAGGTCAGGAAATAAAAACAATTAACAACATGGCAACGGTTGATTTATATAATGTTTCAAAAGGAATTTATTTTGTTGAAATAAAAACAGAGAATGGGATTGTAAATAAAAAGATAATAAAGGAGGGAGGGCAATAATTATTGTTTGATTGTTTTATTGGATAAAACAAAACGGAATACAACTTACAAATGAAACATTCAAATAGCGTAGGTAACTCAAATTGCTAGTTCAATTCTACTTAAACTTGGCCTAAAGGTCCCGTAGGGACAGGATATCGGTAGAAATTGATAATTGAATAGAAAATAAGTCCCGTAGGGGCGAAATAATGGAAACCATTGTCTTTATTAGCATATCTCGTCCCTACGGGACAAGGGGTGTGGAAGTTCTTACAACTAGCAACTTGAATTATATAATAAAGTATGTATTCAGATTTAGGCTGATTCTTTGTTTATTTCTTCCGATTCTCATCCCTACGGAACTTTAAGCCTCTAATTTCTTTTTTCTAATAACACCACATTCTCCACATGATGCGTTTGCGGAAACATATCCACCGGTTGCACTTTTGTTAATTTATATTTTTCATCCAGCAATTGTAAATCTCTTGCCTGTGTGGCAGGATTACAACTCACGTAAACTATCCTGGCGGGTTCTATTTCCAGTATTTTTTTAGTTACGTCCTCGTGCATTCCTGCTCTTGGCGGGTCGGTAATGATGATGTCTGGTGTACCGTTTTCATTTATAAAATCATTGTTCAACACATCTTTTAAATCTCCTGCAAAAAAAGAAGTGTTGGTGATAGCATTTAATTGTGAATTAATTTTTGCATCTTCTATGGCAGCCGGAACATATTCCACACCCACCACTTTCTTTGCCTGGTGAGCCACAAAGTTGGCTATGGTGCCGGTGCCGGTATATAAATCGTAAACAATATCTGTGTTTTTAATAGCAGCAAAATCTCGTGTTATTTTATATAACTGGAAAGCTTGTTCGGAATTGGTCTGGTAAAAACTTTTAGGTCCTATTTTAAATTTCAGCCCTTCCATCGCTTCATAAATACTATCGTTTCCTTTAAATAGCTTTATTTCCAAATCACTGATGGTATCATTTCTCTTGGCATTAATTACATATTGCAAAGAAGTTATTTGCGGAAATGTTTCGGAAATATGATTCAGCAATTTTTCAATCACCGGTTTATCCTCATAATGAAAAGCAACAATCAGCATCCACTCCCCTGTGGAAGTGCTGCGGATAATGATGTTTCGAAGCAGTCCAACCTGTTCGCGCAAATCAAAAAAAGTTAAACCATTCGCCAGTGCATATTTTCTGATTTCATTCCTGATGGCATTCATTGGCTCTTCCTGCAAATAACAGGTGTCTATATCTAATATTTTATCAAACATTCCCGGAATGTGAAAGCCAAGTGCATTGCGGGTAATTTCATCATCGCCATCACCGAAAGCAATTGTTTTATCATTTACCTGTTCCAGTGTCAGCCATTTTTTATTAGAGAATGTAAACTCCAGTTTATTCCGGTAATGGTATATTTTTTCTGACGGAATAATGTTTTGGATTTCGGGAAGTTCAATTTTTGCAATGCGGGTAAGTGCATCCGTTACTTGTTTTTGTTTGTAAAACAATTGCCACTCGTAACTCATGTTTTGCCACTTGCAACCACCGCACACACCAAAATGACTGCAAACAGGTGCTGTCCGCTTATCAGAATAGGTATGAATTTTAATAGCTTTGCCTTCTCTGAATTTATTTTTTTTGCGGGTAACCTGCACATCCACCACATCTCCAGGGATAGCATCTTTAATAAAAACCACCACATCATCCAAACGCCCTACAGATTGACCATCGGAGCTTGCATCAATAACAGTAATGTTTTCTAAAATCGGTAATACTTTTTTATTATTTCTCATCGTGGCGCAAATGTAGTAAAGTTTGTGAAGCTACGCGGTTCAATTATATTTGTTAAATTTGTATTAAAATTATATTTATGGAAACCTTTATGAGTAATAGAACCACCCCAAAACAAGCAATTGAATTAGAAGATAAATACGGAGCGCACAATTATCATCCGTTGCCCGTGGTTTTGGAGCGGGGCGAAGGAGTGTATGTATGGGATGTAAACGGTAAACACTATTTTGATTTCCTTGCGGCATACAGTGCCGTTAACCAGGGGCATTGTCATCCCAAAATAATAGCAGCACTGATAGAACAGGCACAAAAACTTACGCTTACTTCCCGTGCTTTTTATAATGATGTGTTGGGAGAGTACGAACAATTTATTACTTCTTATTTTGGTTACGAAAAAGTATTGCCAATGAATACCGGGGCAGAAGGCGTGGAAACTGCAATTAAACTGGCACGTAAATGGGCTTACGAAATTAAAGGCGTTGCCGAAAACGAAGCGAAAATTATTGTGTGTAAAAACAATTTTCACGGACGAACCATTACCATTGTATCTGCAAGCAACGACCCGGAAGCAAGAAATAATTTCGGACCCTATACCCCCGGAATTATTACCGTTGAATACAACAATATAGAAGAACTGGCGAATGCGTTAAAAGATAAGACAGTGGCGGGTTTTTTAATAGAACCGGTGCAAGGCGAAGCAGGGGTAATTATTCCGGACGAAGGATATCTGAAAAAATGTTTTGATTTGTGTAAACAACACCATGTTTTATTTATTGCTGACGAAATACAAAGCGGTTTAGGCAGAACAGGCAAACGCCTGGCATGTGACCACGAAAATGTGCATGCAGATATACTGATTTTAGGAAAAGCGCTTTCGGGCGGAACATACCCTGTTTCTGCGGTATTGGCAAGCAATGAAATAATGCTGTGTATTAAGCCCGGTCAACATGGCTCTACCTATGGGGGCAACCCTGTTGCCTGCAAAGTAGGAATAGCTGCCCTTTCGGTATTAAGAGATGAACAACTTGCTGAAAATTCAGCACGATTAGGCACTTTATTTTTAAACGAATTAAAGACTATACAGGCGGAATATCCTGAATTGATAAAGACGGTAAGAGGTAAAGGGTTGTTTTGTGCAATGGTAATAGCAGAACACAAAGGAAAATCGGCATGGGAGGTGTGTATGGAATTAATGAAAAACGGATTGCTTGCAAAACCAACTCACGGTGATATTATTCGTTTTGCACCACCTTTAATAATTACTGAAGAACAAGTAATGGAATGTGTTGGCATCATCAGGAAAACAATAAAGGAATTTTAAACCTTTTACCTAAGCAGTACTTTCAGGCTCCGAAGAAAGATGAGCAGCAATTGCAAATTTAATCTCGCTATAAGTAAACTCTTCGCCCAGCGATTGTTTTATTTGCCCGAAGAACAAGGTATTTAGTTTTTTGGCAGTGGCAATAATCTTGTCTGCCTTTTCATTGCTAATAAAATCACTCCCTTTCAATTCTCCTTTTGTAACATAGTGCGCCAGGTGCCCTTCTATAGTGCCCGTTGTCATTTTTCTTTCCTGCGCTATTTCCAGAACTTTTTTTCCTGCCTTGTAAAGCTTAAAGGTTTCCAGCTTGGTATCCACTTTTTCTTTCTTTTCCCCTCTTGGTTTTCTTATTCTTGGCTTCGTTTCTTTTTCAATCGTTACTGTCTGACCTTCCTTTCCTTCATTTAACGGCATTCTATTTATCTGGCTGATCAGTTCATCACGTTCCGCATCATTATATAATTTTTTAATATCAGCACCTGTAAATAATTTATTGGTTATGGTTGCCTCCACCACAAATGCCGATTTGCTAATCAATTTAAGTTGCTCGTAAAATAAAATCTCCAGTTCCAACAACTCCTGCAAATAAGTTTTAATTTTCTTTTCCGATTTAATCTGTTCAATGTGCTTAAAAATATGTTTAGTAAAATTTTTAAACATCGGTTTAAAATATTCCGAAGCCGACACAGTTCTTTTATACAAAAAATCCATGTATCCATCCTGTTTCCCATCCAGTATATTCGCCACCTGGTTTTTGAATTTATCAGCAATAGGCTTTATTTCCACCATTTGTTTTTCCAGTTCCTTTGCCCACTGATGATGTTTTTGCTTTACTGATTTTGTTTCATCTATTTTGCGGTAACTGTCCGCATGCTCCTGTATTTCTTTGAGAAGAAGGGTAAAGTCGAAACATTTCAGAATAAAACTTTTAAGATAGAGATGGGTTTCAGCAGATAAAATATGAGAAAGATTTTGTTCTTCGGTTTGTGTTTTCGAATAATCAGAAATTTTTACGTCATTACTTATGCTGCTGTTATTTACTTGTGAAGTAAGCACTAATCCGGCAAGGGAGCGCAGCCTGGATAGCGCTACATACACCTGTCCCGGAGCAAAAGCATTACCAATATCAATGATGGCTTTATCAAACGTAAGCCCCTGGCTTTTGTGAACTGTTATTGCCCATGCCAGTCTAATGGGGTAATGAATAAATTTTCCGCTTACGCTTTCTTCTATTTCATTGCTTGCCCCGTTCACTTTATATTTTATGTTTTCCCAGGTATAAGGTTCTACAACGATTTTATTCTTTGTATCATTAAAAGTTACTTCAATGGATTCGTTGGAAAGGGCTGACACAACACCAATTTTTCCATTAAAAAATCGCTGCTGCCCTGTAGGGTCATTTTTTACAAACATTATCTGCGACCCCTTTTTCAACTCCAGTTTATTTTCTAAAGGAAAAGAATTTTCATTAAAATCTCCTTCAATTTTCGCCTCAAAGAAAAATGATTTTTCGGGCAAACGTTGCAGAAAACTTTTATTCAATTCAGTTGCTTTGTAATTATGAGTTGTTAAGGTAATGTAATTTTCTTCTGGGGTTGATTTAAAATTGGGTTTGTAATACGTATTTAACAAAGTGTAATCTTCAGGTGTAAGCGCATTATCTCTAAGATGACTCAAGAGGTTAATAAATGTTTCATCTGCCTGGCGGTATATTTTATCGAGTTCAATATATACCGGTTTATTATTTTGCAATACGCGGGAATCAAAAAAATAAATGCTCTTATAAAACGGTTTCAGTTGTTCCCATTCATTGTCTTTAGCCACCGGGGGGAGTTGTAACAAATCGCCAATAAATAAAACCTGCACACCACCAAAAGGAAGATGATTTTTTCTTCTGACGTGTCGTAATATTACATCAATGGCATCCAGCAAATCAGCACGAAGCATACTTACTTCATCAATAATTAATAATTCCAGTTCGCGCAATAACTTTCTCTTGGCATCAAACATTTGCAAATTTTTGATGAGGGAAGAAGGGTCCGTTACTCGTGCGTTTTCATTGAATGTTTTGGAGAGTTGGATTTCCGGGATAAAATTTCCGAACGGCAGCTGAAACAAGGAATGAAGAGTAACTCCTTTTGCATTAATAGCAGCAATGCCTGTAGGAGCCGCCACCACACATTTTTTGTAGGTATTATTTACAATATAGTGTAGCAATGTAGTTTTACCTGTTCCTGCTTTCCCGGTCAGGAATATATTTTTATTTGTTTGACTAATAAATTTAGAAACAAATTCAGCCGGTTCTAAATTAACATTTAGTATTTCCATTTAATAATAATTAGGTTGGTTACTGGTTTTTAGGAGGCATAGGTCCCCTCTTGAAAATAATTAATCCGTTAAGGAAATTACGAAGCAACTGGTCACCACATTCTTTGTAGTTAGGGTGGTCATCTTTGCGATAAAGAGCACTTAACTCGCTCTTCGAAATATCGAAATCCGCCAATTTCAAAATCTTTATCACATCTTCGTCTTTTAACTCCAAGGCAACCCTTAGCTTTTTTAATATATCGTTGTTTGTTAACATTTTTTAGTTTTTGTGTAAATTTATAAATAATATTTGGAACGGTTTATGCAATTAAACTATTAACACAATATTTAGTCTTAAATATATCATTAAAAATCTATAACAATGAAAAAGTTAGTTTTCACAATAGCAGTTATCGGGAGCAGTTTTATTTGTTCACCGATGTTCTCTCAAGGTCAGATAAAAGACTCATTGGGTTTGCCCGGTGACAACCTGAACCTATACGGGGTATTAGATATTTTTCAGCAATCAAAAACATTAGAGGAATTTGAAAATAAGTTGAATGCCCAGGATTCAAAGCTCAATAACCTTGACCTGAATAACGACAATAAAATTGACTACATAAAAGTAGTTGATAACGTTCAGGGCACTTCTCATGCCATTGCACTAAAAGATGAAATAAGTGAAAAGGAAATGCAGGACGTTGCCGTTATTGAGGTGGACAAGGACAAAGACGGAAAAGTAAAAGTACAGATAGTGGGAGATGAACTGTTGTATGGGAAAAACTATATTGTAGAACCGAAAGAATTAGCTCAAAAGGATGCCTCGGGAAACACACCCAATCCGGGCTATACAGGTGGTAACCAACCTGCCGTTATAAATAACACTACTAATAATTATTATGATAATGATAATTACTCACCCCATGCTTATTATGGCGGAGGAGTGTATTACCCGGTAAACAGTTGGTTCATGTGGGACTTTTTATTTGCTCCCGCTTATGTGGTATATGTGTCACCATGGCATTGGGGTTATTATCCTCACTACTGGAACCCCTGGACTCCTTTTTACTGGCATGAATACTATGGTTTTCATTACCACATGTATGGATATTACCAGAGAGCGTATGAATTTCGTGCTCCCGGAGCACATGGTTTTTACGGTCCGAGAAGAAGTGTTGCAGTTACGGTAAACCAGCGTGCAGCTTCGGGCACTTATAATAATACGTATGGAAGACGCGATTTGTTAAACAAATCCATGAGCGAAAATAAAGCCATCAGGGCAAACAGTAATCAGAATCAAAACAGGGGAAATAATAATGTAAAACAAAATGATATTCGTCAAAGAAATGAGAATGGTATAAATGAGCATCAGCAAAGAAATAACGAACCTCAAAATAATGTGAGAGAGAATAAACAAGAAAGAAACAACAATCAGCAGGTTCAACCCAACCGTTCAGAAAGAAGAGAAATGCGTCAGCAGCAACGCATGCAACAACGGTCTCAACCCCGAAGCCAGCCAAGAAATAATTCTGGCGGAGGAGCACGGCCCAGTGGCGGTGGCGGTGGCGGACGGCCCGCTGGTGGTGGTGGTCATCCCGCTGGTGGAAGAAAAGGAAGATAATGAAACGGAAATAATAATGGATAATAAAAAACGTCCTGCAACAGTTGCAGGACGTTTTTTATTATCCATTATTCTGTACTATTACTTTTAATATTCAAGTAACTCCCCCATCGCCTTTCCCACCTTCACTGCATTAGGAAGCATAGCAGCTTCTAAAATAGAATTCAACGGAATAGCAGGTAAGTTTTCTGCACCAATTACCTCCACAGGCGCATCCAAATACTCAAAACAATACTTCGAAATTCTTCCTGCCAGTGCCTGGGCAAACCCGTTGTTATAAGGTTCTTCTGTAAGTACCATACATTTGCCATGTTTTTTTACCGAGGTTAAAATCGTTTCTTCATCCAACGGCACAATGGTTCGCAAATCTATAATTTCTACTTGTCCCGGAAAATCTTTAGCTGCATTCTTCGCCCAATACACACCCATTCCACAAGTAATAACAGTCATTGATTGTTTATCTGTTGAAGCGGCTGCTTCCTGCACTATTCTTGCTTTTCCCAGGGGAATAATATAATCCTCATCAGGTTCTATAGTTTTCGCATCTTCTGTACCTTTTATTTTGCTCCAGTACAAACCTTTGTGTTCAAGCATAATCACAGGATTCGGGTCATAAAAAGCCGCCTTCATCAACCCTTTTAAATCTGCACCCGTAGAAGGATAGCAAATTTTTATTCCGCGAATATTTGCCAGCACACTTTCCACACTTGAAGAATGATAAGGTCCGCCACTGCCATACGCACCAATAGGCACACGGATAATACAGCTCACGGGCCATTTGCCATTTGATAAATAACACGAACGACTTACTTCCGTGAACAACTGGTTCAATCCGGGCCAAATATAATCTGCAAACTGCACCTCCACAATGGGTTTGCAGCCTGTTGCACTCATGCCTACTGTACTGCCGATAATAAAGGCTTCCTGTATAGGAGTATTAAAAACACGATGGTCACCAAATGTTTGCGCTAATGTAGCCGCTTCGCGAAACACTCCCCCAAGCCTGCCGCCCACATCCTGCCCGTATAGCAAACACTCCGGGTGCTTTGCCATCAGTTCACGAATAGCAAACAAAGCAGAATCTACCATCACTGTTTTTTCCTTTCCTGCCGGCTCCCGTTCGCCTTTTTCTTCCGTAACAGGCGTTGGCACAAAATCATAATTAAATAAATCTTCCGGGCGGGGGTCTTCGGCTACCACAGCTTTTTGATAATCTTCTTTTACTTTTTGTGTTGCCTGTTTTTCTATCTCTTTTAATTCTTTTTCGTCAAAACCCGCCACCAGCATATAATTCCTAAGTTTGGGAAACGGGTCTTTTGTTTGTGCTTCTTCCAAATCGTCCCTGTACCACTCTTTCCGAACCCCTGAAGTATGATGATTCAGCAACGGAACTTTAGCATGTATCAAAAAAGGTCTTCGCTCTTTGCGAATAATTGCAATCACTTCTTTTATAGTGCTAAAACATTTTTCAAAATTAGTGCCGTCAATCGTTCGTGTTTCCAGCCCTTTGAACCCTTTTGCATATTCCGTGGCATCCTGCGCTCGTATCTCTTTGGCATTGGCAGAAATATCCCATTCATTATCCTGCACCAAATAAAGTATCGGTAGTTTCTTCAATACTGCCATCTGAAATGCCTCCGAAACCTCTCCTTCTGTAATACACGCATCGCCCAGAGAACACACCGCAATGCCTTTTTCCACCTCCTCTGTTCCCTTTGCATTAGGCACTATTGTGCCCAATCCCAGTTTTTCCAGGTATTGAATACCCATGGCAACTCCCGTGGTGGGTATTGCCTGCATTCCTGTAGCACTGGACTGCATAGGTATTTTTGGCATGTCCTCCCTTCGCAAACTCGGATGACAATAATAGGTTCGCCCACCACTGAACGGGTCATCCCGCTTAGCCATCAACTGAAGCATTAATTCATAAGGCTGCAAACCTATGCCAAGCAACATACTGTCATCGCGGTAATAAGCCGACAGAAAATCCTGCGGTTTTAACTGCATACCCATTGCCAGTTGTATTGCCTCGTGTCCGCGCGATGTAGCATGCACATACTTTGCCGTTACCTCTTTATTTGTCTCATATAGTTCCGTCATTGCTTTGGCGGTACACATCAGTTCAAAGGCTGTGGTCAAGGTTTGTTCGCCAACAGGGCTATTTATTGTTCTTTTTTTATCCGTCATTATTTCCTCCATCGTCCAAAAGACTTTATTTCTTATCGCGCAAAAGTAGAATTTTTAATGTAGGAGCACAAAACTTATGGTCATAAAAATAAAAAAGAGGCCACTAATTGACAAATCAAGAGAATGGAATTCATTCGTTAAGTGTAATGGTATAACAGGAAATAGGGGTATAAATCGCATTAAGGCGAAACTATGCGGAATTTTGCAGTTCGATTTTCAAATAAAATAATTGTGCAATAAATTTGCGTTATTAATCTTATTACTGGTCTCCTTCCCCATTGGGGTCGTCTTCCGCCATTTCTTCTACCAGGTTATTATTTACCGCATACATCACTGCGCCAATAATGTTTTTTGAATTGGTTTTGATAATAATGTTTCGCTTGTGCGTTTCCACTGTTTTGGTATCTATGGCAAGCTTGTCGGCTATCTGTATGTTGGTGTTTTCTTTACACACCAGTTCCAGTATTTCCAGTTCTTTTTCAGTTAAAAATACTTTTTTAAACCTGGGGCTTATTTTGCGTTTAAACATCAGCCCTTTTACAACGGATTTCGAAATTCTTTCATTAAAAAAATAACCCGTTGCTATTACTGCATATATAGCATCTACTATTATTTCGATGTCGTTGTTTTTTAATAAAAATCCGTGGGCTCCGCGTTTCACGAGTTTGTGAATAAATTCTTCGGAATTATGCTGGGTAAGTATTATTATTTTCACAAATGGATACTTCTGGTTGATATAAGAAGTAGTTTCAAACCCATCCATTTCGGGCATTTCCAAATCCAGGATAACTACCTGTGGCACGTTTCTCTTTACCTGCATCATAAAGTCTTTGCCGTTTTCGGCTTCTATCACCACATCCATTTCCGGAAATTCTTTTAATAAGGCTAATAACCCCTGGCGAAACAGTTGCTGGTCTTCTACTATTGCTAATTTTATTTTTTTCATCTTTTTATTATTTTTATTTGATAAACATTATCAATTGTCATATTTTTTTTCTTTTTCGGGTTCGAGCAGGTTATTTCCTGGTATTTCTATTATTATTTTCGACAAGTTGCGTTTGACTACAATATACTGTAAGGTGGCTTCTATCTGCTGTATACGGCTTTCTATGCTTTTTAGCCCATAGCCTTTTCCGGACATGGAGAGTTGCGATACTTTTTCATTGCTGATGCCTATCCCATTATGCGAAATGGTGATTGTAATATTTTTATGCACGTCTATCACTATCATTATTTCGGAAGCATGAGAATGTTTAATAATATTGGTAATTACTTCCTTGGTAATACGATAGAGCTGAAACTCAATGTGAGCCTCCACCCGGAAATCTACAAGGGTAAGGTCGAAAATGATTCTCACATCTTCCGAAGCATTCCGGTAACGGCACATTTCGGCAAGAGCATTAGGATAGCCCAGCCGGATTAATGTTTTGGGCATTATTTCCAGGGCTATGTTGCGGGTAGTTTCTATGGCGTGCTCCAGTATTTCTTTCGAAAGGTTAACCAGTTCCTGCACTTTTTTCTTATCGTCCATGTTGCGGTTTATCTTGTTCAGGTTTTGGTTAATGTTATTGAGCAATATTCCCAAATCATCGTGTACATTAATGGCTAATTTTTCTCTTTCCTTTTGTCCTACCTGGTTTACTGCTTCATACAGTTCCTGATGATGCTGAAACTGCTCGAGCTGCAACTCGGTTTGTTTATTTTTAACTCTTCGTTGGCTCAATACGGCTATTACTACTACAAAAACAACCAGTACAGACATAATGAAGCCGCACAGCATAATGGTGGAATGTAAACTTAACCCCTGAAATTCTTCCATAAACCAATACTTAATAACATATTATAAATTATGTGAGAAATGAGGGCGGCATTCCATAAATAGGTAATAATGTCATCGGGATAAGCTTTGAGGTAACCGTTAAAAATATACACCATCATACTGCCCGTAAAGTAAAGCAGCACTGCCGTGTTTATCCAGAATTCGGGCAGTGCCATTATAGAACGGTCGAAGGTGCGGTTGTTAAAATATAAAAAAGTAATGAGAGAATACAGGATGAGCAGCGCTGCCACCAGCAACACCGATTTTTGTTCCATGTTGGCATTATACCGTTCGTAATAATCCCAAAGACCAATAAAGCAATATATATTATAACCCAGGCTAATCATGTTTTTCCATTTGCGGGGGCGCAATAATTTATAATAAAACAGGCTGAAACAGGTTATTTCGGCAAACGAACAGCCGCGAAACAACATGTGACCTTTTACACCCGTTTTACTTGAAAAAACATCCCAGCCCGCCACCAACAAGTAAATGAGCATTAACCAGAATATAGGCAGGAGGGTTGCGTCTTTGTATGTTTTTTTGTAAATGGCAATGAACAGCGACAACAAAGCAAAAAATACCGAAGTATAAGTTAAATAAATGTAGATTGTACTAAGTGCCATTAATGAGAAAATATATATAAATAAATATGAACTAACCTACCTCTCCAACTGCTGCCATAGCACCTCTCTTCCCTGCTCCTTACCACCTCCCCCCTGCCCCTCTCCAAAAGAGAGGGGGTGACGCTGCGTGGCTAACTTTGTATTCGGTTTCTCACCTGCTCCTTGCCCGTTCTCTTGCGAAGAGGGGAGGAAAGGGTGAGGTAACTTTGGTGGTAAAAGTAAATATAATTTTTTTATGGTTTTGAAAACTCGTTTTTGCCAAAAAACAGGTTTTGAGGTTTTACAGGGGTTTCGGAGGCAATTTGTTTTTTTCTCTAAGGGAATCCCTTAGAAATCTAAGGGATTCCCTTAGACGGCTCTTCTAAGGGATTCCCTTACAAATCTAAGGGATTCATTTTTGGCTGTGTCAGGAAAGCCTCCCACCTTTGTGCTGGTTTTAAACGGTGCCCGCAAAGCACTTTTTAATACCGAAGTTAATTTAAAAACTTGTTTTGTTTGATAAAAGAAGACAACTCCTAAAAACGTGGGGTTTCTCAGGAGTTGTTCTTCTTTTCTTTAAAAACAAAAAATAGCACGAATGGTAAAACGAAAACAATCTGATAGGGCTTACCACCCCCCAAAAAACAAGCGGATGCTACCTGCCCGTAATGAAAAAAAAAGGTAACTATGGTGTAATATAATAAGTACACCGTATAATAAGTAAAACAATCTTTAAAAAAACAATTAAAAATGAATAAAAAACAAAAAGTGCACACGGCTATAAAAAAGAAAGCCCGTGCAGTAAAACTAACTAAGTATAAGCAAAAAGCCTGCATTATACATATACTGTCGTTAATCCCTTTGGTGGTTCACCAGGCTATTGCCACGCTGGACATGCCAGCGGGAGTTACCGAAAGAGGAGCAAAAGCAAAGGAAATTTCGGACGCGGCTGCCGTTAGCACCTACCTCACCATTCCGCCTGCTGTTATCACTGCATTGAACACCCTAATCACGGCTTACAATGCAGCAGGTCCTGCTTCCAGGGCTTCGGCATATAACAAAATGCTGAAAGGATTAAAATCGTTAATGGCTACTTTTCAAACAGCCGCAGATTTGAATGTTGACAATGCAATTGCACTTATAAAATCTGCGAAATTTGGAGTTAAAACAGTTGCCATCCGTCAAAAGCAAAAATTTTCAGCGAAAAACGGGGCTGAGTCTGGCGTTGTTGATTTAACAGCTCAAGGTGGCGGAGCTTATACATGCCACGACTGGTTTCATTCCAATGATGGAATTACATTTGTCAGAATGGCACCTACTGTAGCTGCCAGAACTTCAATGTCGGGACTAACTCCCGAAAAGTACGCTTATTTTACTCACGAACTGGTTACTAAAAAAGGGGGACAAGGTGTTTCCCAAATAATAAGGATAATTGTGAAATAAAGTAAAAGAGTTATCTCTCCCGCTTGCCTTCACTTTTAAAAGCAAGCGGGAGTTTGATACCATCTTAGTAACAAAATGTAAGCAGATTGTAACAAACTGTAAGCAGATTGTAACAAA
>JANYDQ010000261.1 GCA_025363555.1 Bacteroidota bacterium
CTGCAATAATCTGGTGTGCCGAAGCCCTTTTAGCGGCATCTATCATCAGCAACAGTTCAAACAAGTTATCCGTTGGCGGTATGGTGCTTTGAATAATAAAGACATCACTTCCTCTCACGGTTTCTTCATACGAAGTCTGAAACTCCCCATCGCTAAAGCGAAGTAAAGAAACTTTTCCTAATTCCTGTCCGTAAGCCCTGGCAATGTTTTCTGCTAAATGCCTGGTAGAAGAGCCTGAAAATATTTTAACTTTATTCTCCATTTTTTTTAAAAGGGATGCAAATGTAATTAAAAATGGCTTACTTCAAAGATTTTTTTTGCTAATCCAAATGATTTGAATAGTTTTGCACCCCCAAATCAATTAGCTAATTATATAATTAGTTAATTAGCTGATTAAAAAAATGCCCAGTTGGCGGAATTGGTAGACGCGCTGGTCTCAAACACCAGTGAGAAATCGTGCCGGTTCGACTCCGGCACTGGGTACAGATGAAATACCGAACACCCTATTAATAGTAGGGTATTTTGGTTTTCACAAAATATTTGTGACGACATTGTGATTAAAAATGGCAAAAAAAGAACATACAGACGAGCAATCTATACGCATCAGAAATATTCAGGAATGGTTACTGAAGGGAGAACTGGTAGTTGATATTTGCAGAAATATTATGCAACTGTGGGAAATTGATAAGCCTACAGCAATTAAAATGATTGCCGATGCATTCGAGGATTTTACAAAACAAACTAAGAAATCTCATAGCGATGCCAGGGCCTACCATGTGCAACTAAGATTATCCTTATATAAGGAAGCTGTAAAAGAAAAGGAATTTAAAGTCGCCTTACAAATATTACAGGACCTGGCAAAAATTGAAGCTGCTTACTATCCTGAAGGGTCGCAGGATTAACTACAGAAAATCTTCCGCTATCAACGTTCCATTCAGATGAACGATTTTAATTTCCAAATCATTCTTCAGGCAATGCCGGATATAACGCTTGATGGTACTCTGAACATATTTAGGTTCTATTTCTGAACCATATCCTTTCCGCTTGGTAATTTCGGATGCAATGATAGTGGTACCAGAACCCATAAACCAATCAATCACGATTTCATTTTCATTGGTAGTATCCAGGATCGCATCAACGACCATCTTAACAGGTTTCGGTGTCGGATGATTCTTTAATTCTTTTCTGTCCGGATTATTGAAAGCTGTCGAAGTGGGATAATCCCAAACATTGTAACGGGTCCTGTCCATCAGGTCAATGTGTGATAAATGTTTCTCTTCCCCATTCTTATATATAAACACCAATTCATGCTTGGCCCGGTAAAAAGAACCGTTTGCACCATTGTTTTTATTCCATACCACCAGCTGCTTAGGGATAACAGAACCGTAGGCATCCTTGGCCGCTTCGCTCATGTGCCAAATATGCCTCCAATCCATGCAAATGTAATGAATGGAGCCATTGATAGAATATTGACAGGAAACCTTCATAACTGATTTCAGAAACTCCATAAATTCAACTTCGTTCATTTCACCTCCGCCCATGGCGAAGTCGGTATGCTGAGTCTCACCATTGTTTGAAAAGTCTGCAGCTGCAAGATTATAAGGAGGGTCCGTAAAAATAATTCTTGCTTTTTCTCCGCCAACCAAAAGCCTGGCAGTTTCAGGAAGAAGACAATCGCCACAGATTAAGCGGTGCTCTCCTAATTGAAATAAATCCCCGGGCTTCACGATAATATTTTCTTCATCAATTTCAATCGTGTCTTCAGCGGTTTCAGCAACATCAGTAAAATTAAACTTTTGTTCGAAACGAGGAAGGGAGAATTCCGGCAAATTCATTTGTCCTTTCATTTCTTCAAGATTAATATCATTCATCTTGAGAAAGTCGTTCATCCCCTCTTGCGTAATCTTAGCATAAATGGATGAATAAATAAGTACCAGCTTAGAAGCCTCCTTTTTGTTTTCACAACTAATGAATGTTGCCGGCAGTAGGTACGGAACGTTTACTCCTTCTTTTATTAATTCTTCCAATAAAAGGGTTCGGTGTTTTCCATCAAGGCACCATCTGATGGAGGTGGTTTCATCTTCCCATATTTTGAATGGCTCTACAAAATTGTTTCCTATTATGGATGCTTTGAGTCTGTGTTTTTCTTCAGCAGGAAATTCTTTGAAGTTGTCTGCCTGGATGAATTGGAGCTCGCGCCAGTTTATTTGTTCTGTTTTGATAATTCGCGATGTGATGTCGGTTGATTGTTGCATAAGGTTTAATTATTTTGTATTGTAAATAAATCTGGTTTTATCTCCGCTGTAAAATTCCAAGTGAGTATTTCATGTTTGCTTTTATCCTTCTTTCGCATCCCTTTATTGTTGAAGGTAAACGCTTCGTGATTCCATCCATAATGTTCAATATGCTGCTGTAGCACATCGGACATATAACCGCAGAGGATGAATTTGCCCTTACAGCTTCCGCAAAAATTCAAAAGACTTTTATATTCATACAAGTCATATCCTTTGTAATGACCTTGGTCAGCATTTATATATGGAGGGTCAATGAAGTGATATGCCTCCGGTGTATTCCTACTATTAAGAACCTTTACAGCATCTCTGTTCTCAATGTGAGTGTTCTCAATTCGGTTAACCAACAATTCTATAAACTCGTTTTTCTTTTTATTCAGAATCTTCGGAACTTCTGTCCATTGCTGGTTGCTGAATTTAATTCCTCCTCCAATTTTATTTCCGTAGCTGAAATTGCAGCACATCCAAAATGCCCATGCAAGTTCGACCGATGAAAATAGCTGTTTGTTCTTAATCATAAGCATCGCTTTATCGTACTGCGTTCGTGAAATAAGAGTTGACATTATTAATGCTTTCAACTCTTTGAAGTTCTTTCGCAGTTGCTCATAAAAATTAACCACGATATCTAACTTATCATTAATGGTTTCGTTTGTCGTTGGCTCTTTATCAAAGAACTCGGCACCTCCACCAAAGAATACCTCCGTATAAACTTTGTGCTCCGGTCTTATTTTCCGAATATGTGGAAGCATACTGCTTTTGCCACCGTAGTATATTATTGGGGATTTCATTTTATTTTATTTTATACGTTACCCAGAAGCCAGGGCAACAATGGTGTTCCTTCCTTCTTTTTATTCCTTCATTTATTAACCCCATTTTTTCAATTTTTAACCACAAATCTTCAGCTTCTCCATACGTTGAAAAGTAACAAGTTTTCCATTTTTTTACATCTTCTATAAATTCAAAATAAGATTTCATGTCCATAAATTAAAAAGGTTTATCATCATCAGGATTATCTGTAAAATCATTATTCGGAGCCATTGCCAGTGATTTTTGAGGAGCGAAATCGAAGTCGTCCCAGTCAACAAACTTGGTATATTCACCAATGAATTTGAACCTGGCATTTGTCAGAGGGCCATTACGATTCTTTTCAATCAGCATAAAACTTTCTCCGGGACTAAAAGGAACATTATCATCATCGGTTTTGATGTCGTAGTACTCTGGTCGCCATAAAAAACCGACCACATCAGCATCCTGCTCAATAGCTCCCGATTCGCGCAAATCTGACAACTTTGGTTTGTTGCCACCTCCGCGAGTTTCTACAGCCCTGCTTAATTGCGAAAGAGCAATCACAGGTATATTTAATTCCTTCGCTAAATTTTTAAGGGACCGGGAAATAAACGAAATTTCCTGTTCCCGATTGCCATAACCATCATTGGAAGCAGTCATTAGTTGAAGGTAATCTACAATCAATAATTCAATGCCTTTTTTCTGAACCAATCTGCGAGCTTTAGTTCTTAATTCAAAAACAGATATTCCCGGGGTATCATCAATAAATAGATTTTCTTTATAGAACACATCACATTTCTTCATCACACTATCCCATTCGTGTTGCTCCAGTTTTCCACTTCGCAACTTCCTGTTATTTATTTCAACCTCTGAACTAATCAACCGTTCCATCAATTCATCCTTGCTCATTTCTAAAGAAAATACCCCTACTTTTTTATCGTAAATAAAAGCTGAATTACTGGCTGAAGATAAAACAAATGCACTTTTTCCCATCCCTGGACGAGCTGCAATAATGATTAAATTTTGTTTCTGCCAACCTCCAGTGATTCTATCAAGTGAAGTTAATCCTGATGGAAGTCCAAATAATCCATCTTCGTGAGTTCCATTCTCCTGAAGGCGTTCCAATGTTTTTCTAATCAGTTTTGCGGTGCTTTCAAAATCCTGTTTTATGTTTCCTTCAGTGATTTGAGAAAGATTTTTTTCTGCCCTTGCCTGCAAATCAAATACATCTGCATTATCCTCGTAAGATTCCTTAATGATAACGGATGCTATTCTGATAAGCTCCCGTTGCATGAATTTCTGTAATACTATTCTTGCGTGAAACTCTGCATTAGCAGCTGATGCCACACGATTGGTTAATTGAGTAATATAATAAGCACCACCCACTATTTCCAGTTCCCCGGTCTTTTTTAGCTCCTGGGTTACTGTTAAAATATCTGCCGGTTCGTTTTGATTTGATAGCCGGATGATTGCAGAATAGATTCGAGAATTCACATCTTTGTAAAAGCACTCCGGTTTAAGGATGTCAATGGTATTAGAGACAACATCCAGCTCTAACATCATCGCACCAAGTACCGCCTCTTCTAAATCTACTGCCTGCGGTGGCATTTTTCCGATGTCCATTAAGTCCTGATTGACGGTGGTTTTAAAAATTTTCCTCCGGGAAGTATTATCTTTTTTTGTTGTAAAATCTGTCATAAAAATCAATCTCTATTAACTTTAAATCCTATTTTATTTCCTTCGTTTTTTTGATTTGAGAAAGTTGTTTTGTTCCCATCCTTTCCAATTTTGTCAAAACTATTTTTAAGATGATTAATCCCGTTGAATTGATAACCGGAATTCTTTGTTTTATCAAGCTCTTTTAGGATTTCAGAAAATTTATTTTTATAAATTATTTTTCGTTCATCTAAGAAAATTTGACAGTTCAATTCCAAATAACGCGAGGGTTTCATTTTAAACAGTTCCCTTCCGATGTAAAAAAAATCAGGAGAATTATTTTTTGTTTCCGCAGGCGGAATTATAATTTCTTTTACTTTACTTTCCTTTACTTTACTTTGTGTAGTTTCTTCCGCCTTTTTTGGGGTTTCTTCCGCCTGTATTCCGCCAGAAACTTCAATTAACCAAAATCTTTTGTCAATTGTCCTTCCGGTTCGCTTTCGAGAGGCGTCTACCCACGTCTTTTGGATGCGTATGGAAGTGAGAATGTGAAACGAATCAAACACGGACTTATCAAATAGCCCCCATTTAATTAACCTCGGAACAACTTCATTAATGAAACTTACTGAGAAACCACAATAATTGTAACGGCTCAGAAACTTCAGTTGTTCTTGTTCATTCCACTCAATATAATATCCATTATTCTTATAGATAGCACCACAAATTTTATCAAACAGCAATTCACCCCTGTACCCAAATTCACCAATTATCATTGATAATTTATCGTCCCTATCGGCATCAATGTCCTTCGGGTAATAATCTAATCCTTTTTTATCCGGTCTTGCCATAAACTCATTCTTTATTTTTTCGTTAATCCTGATTTTTTATTCGCATAATATTTTTTCAAGCCTTCATAACGATTCTTTTTTACTTGCTTTTCGAGTGCTATAATCAATTTTAAATCACTTACAACTTTTTTGAACTCGTCATGGCGATCCATTTTTAATTTAATTAAAAATGGATTAAATAAAGGATTTGAACATTTTCCATAAGTAAGCATCTCCTCTTCTGTTTCCATGTTCAATATATCATAAGGGTCTGTCATTTAATTTTTATAGGATTGGTTGTCATCGTCTTTAAATTCAAATACACTCCCTGATAATTCAACTTTGCCTCCCGAAACATTTTCCAGATAATATTCGCACCATATTGAGCAAGCAAACTGTTTATAAACAAATCTTGTTTTGTCAGAGCTTCAGCGAGCGAGCATGATGGAGTGTCGTCTGCTTTTTCAAATTTTTCTAAATCGGGATGAAGACGTGTAATGTTTAAAAGAAATTCACAAGTGTTTTTTGTTTTCTTTGGTTGTGAAATAGAGCCATAACTTCCAATTACAACCTGTCCGCAGTCCTTTGTATTACCCAGGTCCATCCAATAGTAATTCTTAGTGTCAGCACGTCCATAATTGTTTCCTTTTATACATGCTTTACTTATTTCATTTCGGATAGCGACTTTGTCAACGCAGGTTATGATTATATTAGAACCAATTTGATTGTTTGTTCCCACGCCATAATTAACTGGCTTTGCTTCCCATCTCAACCCAAAGAATCTATTTACCCTTGTAACAAGTGCTACAGCCTTATTCATTCCTAATTCCGATTTCGTGAATAGTTGCCTGCCAAGGTTAGCGGCTGTCACCGCATCGCCATCATAAGCAGTAACGTGCAGTCCAGGATGTCCAAGAGTAATTAAAGAGGTATGAATTCTTGCAAGGTTGTTAAGCATTTGAGAACCGGTTCCTCCAACACCTATCAAAGCAACAGTAATTGGATGTTCGGGACTTAATAAATATTCGGCAGTGTAGTGCGTTTTATCCATTTGCTAAAAGTGTTTTTATAGTTTTTTTTGCCCCGATTAATAATTTTGAAGGAAACTGAACTCGTTCACGAATTGATTTTTTAAACAACTCATTTTGCTTTTTATCCCAAAGGTGGTCAGTGAATGTGCTGTTCCAAAAAGCTACTTCCCATGCAACTATTAAATCAGCAATTTCAATTTTACTGGATGGGTGCTTAACACTTCCCATACAAACATTACCACCTTCATGTACATTTGGAAATGGAGCGTGGAATAATTGTGTTTTCATCTCAGGTCGTTTCGATGATTTTAAAACATAGATGTAGAAAGTATCCCCATCCAGCATATACAGAATAGCAGGAATTTTAACCTTTGAAGTATTTTTATAAATCCCATCAATAATTCTTACGAGCGGTTTACTATACCAAATCAGTTTTATTTTGCCGGGACGCGGGTCGTAATAAATCACTGCTTCCGGGAGTAATTTTGAAATAGTAGCATAGGTAGTTTTATCTGAAGTTAAAACTAAATTCAGCAAACTTTTTAAAGTCTTTTTTGTAAGTGGCTTTCCTTCCGAAACAGCTGTCTTACCATTTTCCGTTTTTATTTCGGAATATTCGATATAAGCGGCATTCTGTTTATTATTATAAACCGTCAATTGGGCAGTTGGTTTATACGATGATGTCAATAAGTCTTCCATGTTTATTAGTTTTGTTTATAGGTAATGGCATCCGTTGAGGTGCATCTTTCCCTTCAAGTTTCTTTTTAATTTTTGCTGCCATTTCATTTCCTTCAGTAAAGAATGAAATGAATCTTTTTGAATGGCATATGTTTTCATTCCCTTTATACGATTCAAGTGTCAATGTTTCTTTCCAGCAGAATGGAGAAACTCCGATATTTTGCGCTCGGTCATCCAGAAATTCCGACCAGCAATTATACATCCTGTCGTTATCATCCCACGACCAAATGCAAGCCATATATTCACATGGAGTTACCTCACCATTATTCCATGGCTGTTCGCACAATTCATGAATATCTATTCCGTAATTTGCTAAATCATACGCTGATTTTAGAAATGGTAAAGCCATCGCTTCAAAATCATTGTTCGGAGTAAAGCTGTCCAATTCTTGTTTGAATAACTTCAATGAAGCAGGTGTAGTATTTATCAGCTTATTATAGGTAGCTGGTATTCCGCCCGGACCATAATACTTTAAAGTTGCTTCAATTTCATGCTTATTGTTATCTTCAAGTTCATCATTGCTTTCGTACCAGTCCTCCTGTTCTAAAAGAGATTCGTAAACAACACCATGCGTGCCAGTTTGATTAGTTGTTTTAACCCAATCGCCAAATAGCTGTATGCTGTTATACCTTTTGACTAAAGCCAAAGCATAGATAATAAAATCGTGTAACCTCTTATGGCTTCTGTTTATTTGCGAAAGAAAATCCAATGGAACAAATATTGGGTCGGTACTGCCATAAGCATTAAGCACTTTTAATTGATAGTGCTCTCCTATATTTTCAATATCAAAATGTTCATATTTTCCAATCTTTTGAAACTGTGAAAATAAGTCGTGCAGAACAAATGATGGATGCGTGGAGTTGCTCCATCGTTTGTTCTCCTTAAATCCTTTAAAATTAGCAATGACCGGATACAAGTCCTTGATAACTTTAAGCTGAGCCTCTTCAGAATAATCAAAGGAAAGATTCCCTTGTAATTCCTGAACTAACAGTTCAGGAATTGTTTTGAAAAAAGGATTTAAGGCAAATGGATAGTCATTTCCGAAGGACAAAGCATTCGCTCCTGGTTGTAATTTTCCAAGTCGAGCATTGAGTTGTTTCCGCTTTCCTCCAATGCTATTGCTTTTTGGAAGTCGTTGTGAAACTCCTTTAGTTTTAACTGTCTTGTTTTTTTCTTTGGTTTGCACGATTTTTCTTTTTCAGATAAGTATTCGTTAATGTCCATTACCCTTTTGTTCCTAACACTTCAGCCATTTTATACACTGCGCTTGACCCCTCCACTTTAGGTCCGCTCAATGTAGCTGTTGTTAATTCGGGATACTCCGAAGCATAAAACTTAATCACATCTTCAGGACTCATTGCCGGATTAGGGTCAGTGAGCTTTACTTCTTTGCCGTTTTTTTTGAGGATAAAAACGCGACTTAAACCTTCTACTTGTAGTGCCATTTTGTATTTTTATTTAAAGATTAATATTAAAGTGAATCAACCGCTTTTTTCCATTTAAGAGCTCTCTCGTATTCGGTTTTTGCCGATGTATTTCCTTCGGGAGCTATTTTCATTGCTTCCTCATAATGACCGACAGCATCCGTATATTTACGCTCAGCTAATGCCTTTGCTCCGGCACTCATTAGTTCCTTAAATTTTTCAGAGTTGCCTTCAACTGGTGGCGGGGTAGTTTCTGATACTTCAGGAACTAATGTTTCTCCCAAGTTCTTTTTATGAATATCATCGCCTTCGGACTTTTTCTCTTCATCTGCCTTCTTAGCTTCTTTTTTGGAAGGTTTTTTCTTAGCTTCTTTTTTTGCTTTCACCTTTGCAGCAAGTTCAAGTTGCATCTTTTCTTTTTCTTCCGGTGTGAGCTCTTCCTCCTCTTCTTCTTCTTCTTCCTCAACTTCAGGAGCATCAGTGGTCGTTACTGTAAACTCTGTAGTTTGAGTCGGACTCACTTTAAGATGTGGAAGAATGCCATCATCCACCTCCGCAGGAGAGCCAGTCATTTGAATAAGTTTATTATCCTTATTGATTAGAAGTGTTAGGTTATCACCAACCTTTGTAATGGTGATTTTTACGATTTGTTTGTCCTGTAGGATTTGCGCTAAATCCTGAAAAAATGTTTGTTCCATTTTACTTTTGTTTTTTTTATTGTTATTACTATTGTTTAAAATTATCGTTTGAATATATTTTCCTTGTATTTCTTTCATTCCTGCACTGGCTGAATATACACCGCAACGATAACCATAACTACGATACTTCTTTACGTTCTGGTCAAGAA
>JANYDQ010000292.1 GCA_025363555.1 Bacteroidota bacterium
CCAAACAATCTTCATCACTTTTGAATTTCTCCTGAAACTCAAATATTGTAAGGCTCTTATATTTTGCTTCCATTTTTTATTTTATTTTGGCTGCAAAGATAGGAGGTTGAAGTTATTTTCAAAGTGCCTAATTCAATAAAATTAAAAAGAATCCCCCTCCGAATTCGCTCATGGCGAATTTGGACGGGGATTTAAGCACCCCAAAAAACTCCTGTCTCGCTTTTGCGAGGCGGGAGTTTTTTTATTTCATAAATTAAATTACTTTTGAAGAAAAATAAATATTGAATGTTGAGTTCCAAAATAGTACCAAATAAAAAACGAAATCCTGATTTTTTTTCGGGGAAAAGATTTTTACCTCTCATACTCCTGTTCGTCATTGTGAGCGTAGCGAAGGAAGCTTGTGCGCAAAATATAAAAATTGATTCGCTTCTTACTGTATTGAAAACAGTGAAGAATGATACCAGCGGAGTGAACACCATCAATAAACTAAGTATTGAATATGATAACAATGCCATATTTGATAAAGCACTTTTACAGGCAAACATAGCTTTAACATTGGCTAAAAAGTTAAATTATAACCAGGGAATGGTGAATGCATTAAATAATATTGGAAATATTTGTGCCGACCAGGGCACGTCAGTTGATGCACTAAAATATTATAAAATTGCGTTAAAAATAAATGAAGAAACTGCCAATATGCCTGGGATTGCTTATTCCAATAATCTTATCGGAATTATGTGTTATAACCAAAATAAAAACAATGATGCACTAAAGTTTTATCTTGCTGCTCTTAAAATAAATACTGTTCTCGGCTATAAACGAGGAATGGCTAAAAACTACGCCAATATGGGTATTATTTATTCTGACCGTGGTAATTATACAGAAGCGTTGAAAAGTTATAATAATGCATTGAATCTTTTGAAAGATACTGGAGATAAAATTGTAATGTCAAATACTTATACCAATATCGGGAGTTGCTATAGAGAGCTGGGGAATTATACTGAGGCGTTGAAATATGAACTGGAGTCACTTAAGATGAATGAAGAACTGAACAACAAAACCGGAATTGCTGGTAATTACAACAATCTGGGTCTTATTTATGTTGAGCAACAGGATTATGCCAAAGCATTGAAAAGCCAATTATCCTCATTAAAAATTAACCAGGAGTTGGGTTATAAATATAGCATAGCGAAGAACTATACCAATATAGGGATAATATTTCGTGAACAGGGAAACTATAAAGATGCATTGAAGAACCAGGAAGTTTCTTTGAAAATAAATACAGAGTTGGACAATAAAAAAGGGATGGCTATAAATAATAATAATATGGGGATGATTTTTATGCATACAGGCAGGTATGAGGGAGCATTAAAGAGTTTATATATTTCTTTAAATCTTAACAAAGAACTGGAAGATAAAGCCGGGGTAGCAAATGCTTTTGTTAATATTGGTGATGTTTATACAAAACAAAAAAAATATACAGATGCAAGGGAAGTTCTCAACAAAGGACTTGCTCTTTCGATTGAAATAGGAAAAAAGGATAGGATAAAAGAAAGCTATTTTAACTTATCGCTGCTGGATAGCCTGCAGGAAAACTGGAAAGAAGCTTATCTGCATCATAGATTATTTTTGGTTTACCGGGATAGTTTAAATAGTGAAGAAAACACAAAGAAAACAGTTCAGTTGCAAATGCAATATGACTTCAATAAAAAAGAAGAAGCCACAAAAGCAGACCAGGATAAAAAAGATGCAGTTGCCAATGAAGAAGCCAAGCAACAAAAAGCAATCCGTAATAGTTTTGTTGGTGGCTTTGCATTAATGTTATTGCTTGCAGGTGTTTCGTATAACAGTTTCAGGCGAAAGAAAAAAGACAATTTAATAATTGCTCAGCAAAAAGAAGAAGTAGAACAACAAAAAAAAGTAGTTGAAAAAGAAAAGCATAGAAGCGATGCATTATTGTTAAATATTTTGCCCAAAGAAGTAGCCGAAGAATTAATGGAGACCGGCAGAGCCAATGCAAAAAGGTTTGAAGAAGTATCTGTTCTGTTTACCGATTTCAAAGGGTTCACCACTATTTCAGAAAAAATGAGTGCGGAAGATTTGGTTGCAGAACTGGATTATTGCTTTAGTTCGTTTGATAAAATAGTTATGAAATACGGGATGGAGAAAATAAAAACCATTGGAGATGCCTATATGTGTGTGGCTGGTTTGCCAAAGGTAAGTGAAGAAAACGGTGTGGATGCTGTAAGAGCAGGCATAGCAATAGCTAAGTTTATGAAAAAGTATAATGAAGATAAAAAAGCAAAAGGAAAAGAAACGTTTGAAATACGCATAGGTATTCATTCGGGTCCTGTGGTGGCTGGTATAGTAGGGATGAATAAATTTGCTTACGACATTTGGGGAGATACTGTAAACACTGCCAGTCGTATGGAAAGCAGCGGAGAGGTTGGAAAAATAAATATTTCGGGAAGCACTTATACTATTGTTAAAGATTATTTCACCTGCACGCATCGCGGAAAAATACAAGCCAAAAACAAAGGAGAAATAGATATGTATTTTGTGGAAGGGAAATTGTGAGTAAAATTAAGAATCTGTCCGAGAGGTACGATTCGTAATTCGTAAATAATAATGAAAAAGATAGTATTGGTTTTTGTTTCTATGTTGGGCTTGTTCAGCGACCCCGCTGGTATGCCCTTATATCCTATTTAACCTCCCCCGCAGGCGCGAGTTCAATGTCATTAAGTTAAGGAATTAGAAAGCATGCTTGAAGTTCTTTGTTATAGGAGGTTTCTTGCGTTTTCGATACTTCAATGTATTTCTTTCAAAACTCCTGTTTGGCCTGATCGGGATTACATTTTTTACAAATAGTTTTTTCAATTCTATCAGCACATTTTCAACTTCATTTTCTTCTAAAAATAATTCAATCAACTTGGTTTTAATAAATCCAATGGAAAGATTGGCATTCACTTTATATTCATATTTTCTTGTTTTAGATTTTTCTTGTTCTAATTTTTCATTTGCCTCACTTGTTAGTAATGA
>JANYDQ010000296.1 GCA_025363555.1 Bacteroidota bacterium
TTGCTTCGTCTTCGAAGATTTTGAAATTAAATGGTTGTTTCTTCTTTTTCATTGTGTGACAAAATTAATATTTTGACACAGTTTATTGAACAGACTCGGATTGTGGCCAAAACGTCACTTTTTAATCTAATTACCTGTAAAACAAAGAACGATTTTTTTCTGATGCCAAAGGTATCGGAAGTAATAATACGCGAAATTTGTTTTTGGATAACTGCGTACACTTTTTGGATAACTGCGTACATCGTAAAAATGGAAGCAGGGCAAACTAATTATACCATTTTTTAAAATCAGGAGTTTTGCTGAACGAAATATCCAGCCTCGTACCTTCACTCAATATCAGTATTCCTCCTCTGCGATAATAAATGGATTTAACTATATACTTTCTGTGAACAATATATCCGTGGTGTGCCCTGAAAAATAGCCCGGGCGGAAGCCTCCGTTCAAACTCATCTAAGGTGATGGAAGATATTTCAGGAAGTCCGTTTGTTTTAAAAATATCAACCATCCCCTCATTTGCCTTCAAAAAGAGTATATCATTAAATACAATTTTTACCTGCTTGTCCCCGTCCTGCATAACTATAAAATCAATGCCCTTGAGCTTCTCCGCATTTATTTCGGTAAGCCCGGCAGGCAACAAATTTGAAATCAGCAGCCCCACCTCCCCGCTTTTTAGTTTTTGTTCCGTTACTTCCATCTCATCCAAAGGCACTACAATACATTTTCGATTGTTGCGAAAAACAAATTCACATTCTTCTGCCCTGGTTTCTTCCTCATGGGGAGTGGAACGGGTAACAGCAAGTTTAATTTTAAACAGAGAAGTTTCCATTCGATTTTGATTTTAAAATGAAGGAACAAAGGAAAATATTTTTTTTAGAATAAAAGGGGCAGTTCTAGAATACGGTAGGTTTAGGCAGGTGAGTGGTAGGTTTGGGCGGTTAAACGGTAAGCGAGGGAGGAAGTTTTTGTGTTTTTTTGGGGGAGGTCAAGAACTATTTGTTTTAAGAAACTTAATTTATCCTCCCAAAAAGGTGCGTATATTTTTTGAGGCGGCTGGTAATGAATAATTGGTACTTTTGGAAGTTCATATATATATGTTAGCTGCAATACTACGAACCGAACCGAACCTAACCTAACGTAACGAACCGACAGAACGAAATGAAATTAATTACATTATTATTTGCGACATTTATTTCTGTTATAGCACTTGCAGACGATGGTGTATTATCATCTCACGGAGGCAACTTAATTTGCACACAGGAAACAAGAATTATTTTAAAGAAAGAACGATTAACGTTTACGCAAATAAAGGATTCAATGCGAATAGACATTATATTTGAATTCTTTAACCCAGACAGCACAAGAAAAGAATTAGTTGGATTTGTTACGCCACCTTGTTATGGTGTTGGAATAGACGAAGAAAAAGCGATACCTAATATTTCAAACTTTACTGTTGAATTAAATGAAAAAAAGCTGAACTATAAACTTGATAAAGTAATATCAACCGATTTTAAAAATGTAATTCACGATTCAGAAGAATCATTTGTTTATTATTTCAATGCTACATTTAAAAAAGGATTAAATATTATTAAACATTCATACAACCTTTCTCCTTCATTTATTTCTGATGGCAGTTATCATTATGATTACAGACTTACTACAGGCAAAGGTTGGGCAAACTCTATCATTGAAGATTTTGAATTAATTCTTAATATTAAAGGGTTATTTACTTTGCCAAAAGATTTTGAAAACTATTCTTTAAACCGTTGGGAACTTATTGGTAAAGGAATACTCTCTGACACAAATGGATTAGGCAATGCAAATACAACACATCTATTCGTTAATATTCAAAGTGGCTACTTAAGAAATAAATGTAAAAATCTTAAACCCAATATGGATATTGAAATAAATAATTATTTACCCTTGCATATGTATGAACCGCTGAATACTATTTTATGGAATCCAGACAATGAAAATAATGTTTTAGATAAAATATCATCAGAACAATTGAAAGTTGCAAGAAATTATCTTTTTGCACTTCACAATTATGATTTTAAAAATAAAGAAACTAAGCAATACTTCTCAAAGTTCTTTTGGTATATACCTAACGAAACAGTTCCTAATGATACAGCACTATTTTCATGGGATGAAAAACGAATTCTGAAAAAGATACTTGAAGTTGAAAATAAAAGAAAAAATAAATCTGTACAAATGGAATACTGGAAAAATCTTATTCCACAAGTCCGTAAAGTGCTTAACAAAACTATTGTTTTAGATGAAAAAATTGAATCCAGTCATCCAATAAGTATTCAGAGAATTGATGAAATTACCGGTGATAGCATCCCGGAAGCGTTAGTCAACCTTGGAGTTGGTGGTGCTTACTCTGATGAACTTATTTTAATGCAGGTTGAAAATGGTAAACCTGTAATAGCAAAAATTAAAAATAAAGATGGAACCATTTCCCAATTGATTGCTCAGTCGGGAGCTTCGGTGCGAAATGGAATTGCTATCAAAATGTCTTCCGAGAAAAAAACAATTTATTATGGCACCTGGAATACGGATGAAAATGGTAAAATAGCAGAAACTACAATGGAAGCATACCAATGGAATTCAAAATCGAAATTATTTGAATTCAGCAGTCAGCTTCGTGATGAAATGAAGCCAGTTTTCAAAAACATGTTAATGACAGGCAAACTTGATTGGTTTGAATGAAGAGGGTTCGCCTCTGCATTGTCACCTCGTTTATAAATAAACATCTTATTTTAACTGCCCATAGCTTGTTTCCTTTTATATTTGGGCTTTCAATATAAAGCATGTCAAAACTACCATCTTTCTTTTCCTGTGTATTAGCCCTTGCCATAGGGTTAATTATAGGCGAGTCTATTTTGTTTTGGAATTTCTTTGCCGAAGACGCATACATAGTAATGCGGTATGCAATCAATTTAAAAGCCCACGGGCAATGGGTGTATAACCTAAATGATTACATCACCGTAATGACTTCTCCGCTTCACGGCATCATCGAATCTATCCTTTATTTTTTTACAAACCAACTCCCCTATACCAATAAAATAGTTTCCCTAATCACTTATCTTATTATATCGGTGGTTGGGTTTCGATACTTTAAAGGCAGCAAACTTTCGCAGGTAGTGTTTTTAGTTTTTTTCAGTACCTCGCCTTTTGTACTCCTTTGGACGATGGGGGGGTTGGAAACACCTTACCTTTCGCTGTTAGTGTTTGTTTTAATTTATGTAATCAATAAATTACTGAACCAATATACCACCAAAAGAATGGTGTGGTTAGCCATCATTTCAGGTTTGTGTTTTATCTGCCGCTACGATTCCATACTTTTTGTAGTGTTCCTTTTTCCGTTTACACTTGTTAAGTTTGGTTGGAAACCTGCATTACTATGGGCAGTTTTGGCTTCCGTACTTCCGGTTATATGGTTGCTTTTTTCTTATCATTATTTTGGCGATATTTTCCCAACCTCATTTTATATCAAACAACCCGATTTTAGTAACAGGAGTTTTATTATTCAAAATTTGAATTACAGTATAGATTTTTTAGTTACCTCCGGATTACTGGCATTTCTTGTTATTATTCTATTTTGGAGTTTTACAAGTAACGAGTGGATGGAAAAAACAAAAAAACACTTTAGTAACTTTTGGTATGCTTACATGGGTTTGTATATGATTTTTTTGTATGGATTAGGAACAGCCACCCTTCACATGATGTTCTCCTATAGAATGTTTGTGCCTTACATTTGTGTTTTTGCTTTTTTAATGGCAGATGTGGTAAAACAAAACGAGAGTATGTTCATTTCAAAATACTTTTCTTTTTCTTTAAAAGCACTTTGCGTTTTAACAATTGTTTTAAACTTATGGCTTACAGGGTATATTAAAAACACCTCAATAAATCCTTCAAGAGTAGGCGAAGGACAACTTACAAGTTTAACTGAAAATGAAAAATGCCTTGATGTTTTCGCTGAAAGCTCTGAAATAATTAAGAAGCATTGGGCTTTACAACCTGAATCTTTAAAACGCCCTCCAAGAATTGTTACTTATGCCGAAGGAATAATATCCTATGTTAATCCTGATGCTTATATTTTCGGAAGTTTGGTATCCTATCGCAAAAATTATAATTATATGAATGCTTATCCCTGCTTCGATTATTTTTATGATGTAACTCCCCTTTGTCCTAACAACTACTCTTCCTGCTATCCGAAAGAACAATTAGAAATGGTATATAGTAAGTCAACAAATTTGAATGGAATACAAACCTGGACCGTATATTTTAGACCGGGAATGAAAGAAAAGAACACGCTGCCTAATACTATTGCCGATACAAAAAGAGCGGAAGAATAACAGCAAGTGTAATTAACCTGTTGTTATTCATTTCATCTGTTAATAATCTATTTATATATTTCAGAATGTTATTTTTAAATAATTTTGTTGCACTAAATAAATACACTTAAAAAGAAATTAAAATGAAAATAGCTATAGTTGGCGCAACCGGGCTGGTTGGCACAAAAATGATCCAGATTTTAGAAGAAAGAAATTTTCAGGTAACAGAATTTATTCCGGTTGCTTCAGAAAATTCTGTTGGAAAAGAAATTTCTTTTAAAGGAAATAAATTTGCTGTGGTAGGTATGCAAACTGCAATTGAGAGGAAGCCGGAACTCGCTTTGTTTTCTGCCGGTGGTAATACTTCCCTGGAGTGGGCACCAAAGTTTGCATCAGCCGGAATTACTGTTATTGACAATTCATCTGCATGGAGAATGGATGCCACAAAAAAATTAATTGTTCCGGAAATAAATGCAGTCGTTTTAACCGATACAGATAAAATCATCGCTAACCCGAATTGCTCTACCATACAAATGGTAATGGTTTTAAACCCTCTACATAAAAAATATAAAGTAAAAAGAATTGTTGTTTCCACCTATCAATCGGTTACCGGCACAGGTGTGAAAGCGGTGAATCAAATGATGAACGAGCGTAAGGGAATAAAAGGGGAAATGGCTTACCCTTATCCTATAGACTTGAATGTAATTCCGCAGATTGATTTGTTTACAGATAATGGTTACACCAGGGAAGAAATGAAGATGGTAAATGAAACCCGGAAAATTATGGGTGATGATTCTATTCGCGTTACCGCAACTACTGTTCGTATCCCTGTGATGGGTGGGCATTCGGAAAGTGTGAATGTAGAATTTGAAAACGAATATGATTTGAATGAAGTGAGAACATTACTTGAAAACACAACAGGGGTAATTGTTACAGATGATATAAAGAATTTAAAATATCCGATGCCAATGGATGCACATGATAAAGATGCCGTATTTGTGGGGCGTTTGAGAAGAGATGAAACGCAGGATAAAACATTGAATATGTTTATTGTTTCTGATAATTTACGAAAAGGAGCTGCCACCAATGCAGTTCAGATTGCAGAATACCTGGTTAAAAATAAACTGTGCTGAATTTGCTTTTAGGAAATCTAACCGGTTTCTAAAATGATGTTTGTTCGTGAGGATGTTCAGGGTCGGGATTAAGAGGAGGAGTTTCTTCAACAACCACCGATTTTTTACCAAAAAATCTTTTCTGGCAAAGTATAATCAATGCAACACCGCAACTTATAGAAGCATCTGCAAAGTTGAAAACGGGACGAAAGAAAATAAAATCTTCGCTACCCCAGAACGGAAACCAAGCAGGAAAATGTCCTTCCATAATCGGGAAGTAAAACATATCTACTACTTTACCATGCAAAAAGCCTGCATAGCCTCCACCTACAGGCATGAATTTAGCTATCTCATAACTCTCATCGCTGAATATCAAACCATAAAATGCACTGTCAATAATATTTCCAAGAGCTCCTGCAAAAATTAATGCAATACAAACAATGTATAATTTATCTTCTTTTTTTCTTGTAAGTGTAAATAAATAATACCCGATTCCAGTTACAGCCACAATGCGAAAAGCACTTAAAAATATTTTTCCGAATTGTCCGCCAAACTCCATTCCATAAGCCATTCCATTGTTTTCGGTAAAATGAATATTGAACCAGTGCCCTATAACATGGTATTCATCTTGTTCACCAACATCTAAAATAAAATGAGTTTTTACATAAATTTTAATCAGCTGGTCAATCAGCAGGACAAGAAAAACAATAAGCAAAGGTTTTTTCACAGGAGGAAATTTAAGTTACTTGCCACTACCCCCTTTCAGAGTTATATAAGCAAGATATTTATTATTAAAGTTGAATATTATAAAATAAAGAAAGGCTACGCAATTTTAATGGTAACCTTTCTGAAAAAATAAATACTGAAATTGTTAAACTTTTTGTCCCAATTTAGCTTCTATTGCCAAAGTAGCATGAGGCACACTTCTTAACCGTTCTTTGGAAATTAATTTGCCAGTGGAACGACAAATGCCATAGGTTTTATTTTCAATACGGATAAGTGCGTTTTGCAAATTCTGAATAAATTTTTCCTGGCGTCCTGCCAGGTGTGCTGTTTCTTCTTTAGATAAAACATCAGAACCATCTTCCAGTAGTTTAAACGTTGGTGATGTATCATCTGTTCCATGGTCATCTCTGTGAGAAAGAGTGCTCTTCAGCAATTCATAATCCTTTTGAGCTTCCGACAATTTTTTCAAAATCAATTGTTTAAATTCTTTCAATTCAGGATCGGTATAACGTGTACGTTTATCTTTATTGATAAAAGGTGTTGGAACAGGTCCCATTGGTTTGCGAACAGAAGGTGTTTTGTATTCCATCACCATTGGAGCATCTTCAATATTATCCTCATCCATATCTATAGAAAAATCTTGTTTTTTCTTTGATACAAAAGGTTTTTTTTCAGGGGGAGCAGAAATTGGTTTTTCAATTATAACCGGTTTTGCCGGAGCAACTTTTTTTGCTGCCACCATCTTCTTTTCCTCGATTATTTGTACAGGAGTTTTTCTTTGCGGTGGTAATACTTTTTTAGGTGCGGCTTTTTTAACTGCTATTCTTTTAACGGGTGCTTTTTTAGCCGCAGCTTTTTTAGGAGCCACTTTCTTAACAGTTATTTTTTTAGTCGCTGCTTTTTTAGGAGCAACCTTTTTTACAACTTTTTTAGGAGCTACTTTCTTAACCACTTTTTTGGCAATTACTTTTTTAGCGGCTACTTTTTTAGCGGCTGCTTTTTTTGGAGCACTTTTTTTAGGAGCAAGTTTTTTAATCACTTTCTTAGGTGCGGCTTTTTTTGCAGGTTTAGCTGCTTTTTTAGGAGGTGTTTTCTTTGCAGGCTTTTTTGCTACTGCTTTCTTTATCGGTTTCGCTGATTTCTTAACAGGAGTCCCTTTTTTCGCTTTTTTCGCCATTTTTTATTTGGTGTTAGTTAATTTACTAATTGAAATAATGGTCTTTATTTCTTCGTCTAATTCAATTTCAGAGCCAATATCAGCACCTACTGTATCAACAAGTTCGAGAGAAGATGCCAAAATTTCCGCGCAAATATACTTCAAATTATTATTTATGGCTGAATTTAATTCAGAATTTCGCTGAATTTTTACTTCTATCCTGTCAGTTACGTTCAGATTACTTTCTTTTCTCAAGTTTTGGATGCGGTTAACAAGTTCACGAGCCAACCCTTCTTCTCTTAATTCCGGGGTAATAATAACGTCCAGGGCAACAGTTAATTGCCCGGAATTGGAAACTTTCCATCCCGGGATATCCACCGGGATAATTTCCACATCTTCTGTTTCCAGGACAATGGTATCCTTACCCAGCTTCATTTCATACGTTCCCATTTTCTCTATTCCGGAAATAATTGGCTGTGCATTTTCGCCTGCAAAAGTCTGAACTGCTTTCATATTCTTCCCGCATTTCTTACCCAGCGTTTTGAAATTCAGTTTCATATTCTTCACAATTTGTGTATGCGATTCGTTCACCAAATCCAAACTCTTTACGTTTACTTCAGATAAGATTAAATCTTTTACCGCTTCTATTTTTGCTTTATAAGAGTCATCCAGTACAGGAATCTGAATTCTGTTTAAAGGTTGGCGTACCCTTATATTTTCTTTTTTACGGATTGACAGAACCATTGAAGAAATCTTTTGTGCCAGTTCCATTCGTTCTTCTAAATTTTTATCAATTACTTTTTCATTACAAACAGGAAACTCGCTTAAATGAATGGATTCAAACTTATCGCGATTAGTTACAGAATTCAAATCAGTAAAAAGTCTGTCCATAAAAAACGGAGCAATAGGCGCTGAAAGTTTTGCTATCGTTTCCATACACTGATACAAGGTTTGATAAGCTGCAATTTTATCCTGCGAATAATCTCCTTTCCAGAAACGTCTTCTGCACAAGCGAACATACCAGTTACTCAAATGCTCGTCCACAAAAGATTCAATGTATCTTCCTGCGCGGTGTGGCTCGTAATCACTGTATGCTTCATCCACTTTTTTAATCAATGTATTGAGTTCAGAAATTATCCAACGGTCAATTTCTGACCGTTCACTCATCGGTATTTCGGCTTCTGAATAATTGAATCCATCCACGTTTGCATACAAAGCAAAGAAAGAATACGTGTTATGCAATGTCCCGAAAAACTTACGCTGCACTTCCGTGATTCCTTCCAAATCAAATTTCAAATTATCCCACGGAGCAGCATTGGTAATCATATACCAGCGTGTAGCATCAGGTCCATATTTCTCAATAGTTTCAAAAGGATTGACCGCATTGCCCAAACGTTTGCTCATTTTTTGTCCGTTCTTATCCAGCACCAAACCATTACTCACCACGTTTTTAAACGCAACCGAATCAAAACACATTGTTGCGATTGCGTGTAACGTAAAGAACCATCCTCTGGTTTGGTCCACTCCTTCAGCAATAAAATCAGCAGGGAAATATTTTTTATTATCAATTAATTCCTTGTTCTCAAACGGATAATGCAATTGTGCATAAGGCATAGAACCCGAATCGAACCAGACATCAATTAAATCAGGTTCACGGAAAAGCTTTTTACCATTGCGTTCCAAAACAATGGTATCAGCGTACGGTTTGTGCAAATCAAATGTATTGTAATTCTCTGCACTGTTGTCTCCCGCTGTAAATGCACCAAGCGGGTTGTTTTGCATCGTGCCCTTTGCAACAGCATTCTCAATTTCTTTTTTTAATTGTTCTGCTGAACCAATGCAAATTTGTTCTGTCTTATCTTCGCTTGTCCAGATTGGAATAGGAATTCCCCAAAAGCGCGAACGCGATAAATTCCAGTCATTCAAATTCTCTAACCAGTTGCCAAAACGCCCTGTACCTGTTGATTCAGGTTTCCAGTTAATGGTTTTGTTTAACTCTATCATTCGGTCTTTGTAATCTGTAGTTTTTATAAACCAACTATCCAATGGATAATATAAAACCGGTTTATCGGTACGCCAGCAATGTGGATAGCTATGCTCGTAGGTTTCTTTTTTAAAGAGTTTCCCTTCTTCCTGTAGTTTCAAAACAATTCGTTCATCCACACTCAGATAAGATTTCAGCTCTTTTATTTTTCCATTTGCCTCCAATATTTTCTTTTGATGTTGAAACTCTGTTTCCTTTTCTTCATCCGTTAAATAAGCTTCTTTCACATATTCTTCTCCATACAAAAACACACCGTCTTTTACTTCAGGTAAAAACTTACCACGCTTATCCACCAATGTTAATGAGCCAATCCCATTTTGTTTTGCAACACGAAAATCGTCTGCACCAAAACTTGGGGCAATGTGAACTATTCCTGTACCATCTTCTGTTGTTACAAAATCACCAAGAATAACTTTGAAGGCATCACCATCTGTTGGTTGTGCAAAAGGAAGAAGTTGTTCGTATTTTATTCCTGCTAAATCAGAGCCTTTGAAAGATGAAATTATTTTTCCCGGGTATGTTGGATCAAAAAATGTACGGTTAATTTTAATCTGTTCTTTTATAAAGGAACTCTTTTCTAAATTATCAAGTCTATCATAATAATCAAAAAAATCGATTTCCTCTTCCATTTCTTTGGTCTTATATGTCATCCCATCAACATATCTTTTATACAAATCTTTATCTTTTGCAAGGATTACATATATTTCTTCGTGTTGTTCAGAAAATCTATTAAATGTTCTTACCAAAACATACTCAATATTCTTCCCAACAGCCAAAGCTGTATTAGAAGGCAAAGTCCACGGAGTAGTTGTCCAGGCAAGGAAGTAAATATCCCCTTCCAAACTCGCTAACTTTGGACTTTGGACTTTGGACTCAAGACTCATTTTAAACATCGCCACAGCCGTCCTGTCCTTCACATCCCTGTAACATCCCGGTTGATTTAATTCATGAGTGGAAAGCCCTGTGCCTGCTGCCGGAGAATAAGGCTGAATAGTATATCCTTTATAGATTGCTTTTTTGTTATACAGATTATTCAACAACCACCAAACGGATTCAATATATCGGTTATCATAGGTAATATAGGGATGTTCCATATCTACCCAATAACCCATCTTTGCTGTTACATCCGCCCATTCGTTGGTATATTTTAATACATCTTTTCTACAAGCTTTGTTATATTCTTCAACTGTTATTTTAGTGCCAATATCTTCTTTTGTAATTCCTAATGCTTTCTCAACACTTAATTCTATTGGTAATCCGTGGGTGTCCCAACCTGCTTTTCGTTTTACCTGGAAACCTTTTTGTGTTTTGTATCTGCAAAAAATATCTTTGATAGCACGGCTCATTACGTGATGAACACCAGGCAAACCATTAGCACTTGGAGGACCTTCATAAAACACAAAAGGAGTTTTTCCTTCACGCGATGTGATGGATTTTTCAAAAGTATTGTTTTCGTCCCACGTCTTCTGAACATCCTTTGCGGTTTGCGAAAGATGGAGAGCGGTATATGTTTTATATGTTTTACTCATAAGAGTTATTGTTAATGCCTTGAAATTTAGGGGTGCAAAGATAGAAAAAGTTCAAGTTTAAAGTTATAAAGTTCAAAGTGCCCGAACTTTTAAACTTTAAACTTAAATAGTAGCAATCACCTTCAATTCTATTGCAATAGGAGTAGGCAAACAATTAATTTCAATGGTAGTCCTGCATGGCTGGTTATCCTTGAACCACTCGGCATACAGTCTATTGTAAATAGGGAAATCATCTTTCATGTTGGTAAGAAACACCTGGACATCCACTATCTTATCCCAACTACTTCCGGCATCTTCCAGTATGTATTTCACATTTTGAAACACCGATTTACATTGAGCTTCTATGTCGTAGGAAACAATATTTCCTTTGTCATCTAACTCCACACCCGGAATTTTCTTTGCACCACGTTCTCTTGGTCCCACTCCCGAAAGGAATAAAAGGTTACCCACTTTTCTCGCATGAGGATAAGCACCCACTGGCTCCGGCGCCTTACTCGAATTTATTTTTTCTGATGACATTATTTATGGAATTATCCTGCAAATATAAAAGTTAAATTAGATTTTCAGACCATTGATGTTTTTTTACTGTGAATGTCACCTTCTGCCCCCTCTCCTTCGGAGAGGGGAGGGCAAACAGCCAGTGGCTGTTTGAGCCAGCCTGTGCGCTTGTTCGGGGTGAGGCTTTACTCCTTAAAAAAATCTTTTTCCGAAAACATAGAACCCAAAATATCTTTGAACTGAACACCACGGATAAGGCTGTTTTTACCAATAAGAGAATGTTCGGCAAGAGCAAACAAGACAAACTCCATAGCAATCAGCTTCTCATTTTTAGAGAGTTTTGGAAGATACGTTTCTACCAAACTGCCTAACCCGGGAATACTTTCCAGACCTTTTCGAAACGTTTTTTCATCTTCCAGCAACATCAAATCTACCACGTTTCCTTCTCCAAACCAATTAACAACCGGCTGGTACGGACTTGGTTCTTTTTTCTTTTTTAATTTTGAAGGGTCAGGGAAATGTTCAATAAATTCGTTACGAATGGCTTTTCCTAAAAGATTCTGCGCAACAATACCTGCGCCTTCCTGTTCTCCTTCATACACCAGTTCTATCTTTCCATTCACCGCAGGAATTACTCCAATCAAATCGCTGATACGGGCAATGGTTTTCGACTCTCCATTAATCAGCATCCTTCTTTCGGCAGTACTCACCAGATTTTCGTAAGCAGAGATAGTTAACCTTGCCGACACTCCGCTTTTAGAATCAACATATTCACTTTCTCTTGCTTCAAAAGCAATCCGCTCAATAATAGTGGCAATAAGGTTCCCCACCTCCACGTTTTGTTTTTGCGATGGACTTAACCGTGCTTCCTGTATAGTTATTTGCTTTGATAAATCAATACTCTTTGGGTAATGCGTTAATATCTGGCTACCGATTCTATCTTTTAAAGGAGTTACAATACTTCCCCTGTTAGTATAATCTTCCGGGTTGGCAGTAAAAATAAATTCTATATCAAGTGGGATTCTGATTTTAAAACCTCTTATCTGGATATCTCCTTCCTGCAAAATATTAAACAGCGCAACTTGTATCCGCGCCTGCAAATCGGGCAATTCATTTATCACAAAAATACAACGATTGCTTCTTGGGATAATACCATAATGGATTACCCGTTCATCCGCATAACTCAATCGTAAGTTAGCAGCTTTGATAGGGTCCACATCGCCAATCAAATCGGCAATGGAAACATCTGGTGTTGCCAGTTTCTCCACATAGCGCTCCGAACGATGCATCCACGAAATAAGAGTATTGTCGCCCTGCTCTGCAATTAACTTTTTAGAATAATCTGAAATAGGGTTCAATGGGTCGTCATTCAATTCGCTACCTGCAACTATGGGAGTATATTCATCAAGCAATTCCACAATTTGCCTTGCAATACGGGTTTTTGCCTGACCTCTCAAACCCAATAAATTCATATTGTGCCGGGAAAGAATGGCGCGTTCTATTTCAGGAATTACGGTGTCTTCAAAACCAATGATGCCTTTAAATACATTTTCTTTCTTTTTGATTTTTGCAATCAAATTGTCCCTTAATTCTTCTTTTATCGTCTTACTTATATATCCCGATTTCTTTAATTCCCCTAAGGTGGTAATGTTATGCATACGTTGTTTTGTTTCCTTTATTTAAATGTTCTTTTTTTATTTCGTTCAAAATCTTCAAATATAAATTCTCCCAATCCCTGTAGGGAGGTGTAAAAAGCTTTGCCGTGATTGGCTTCCGTAAAGTCGTGAACAAACTCCTGTAGGTAAGGGTCACTGGCAACCATGAAAGTAGTAACCGGTATTTTTAATCGCCTGCAGCTTTGTGCAAGTGTCAGGCACTTGTTCAATATCTTTTGGTCCAAACCAAAACTGTTTTTGTAATACTTGCCGTGTTCCTTTATGCAGGTAGGCTTTCCATCGGTAATCATAAATATTTGTTTGTTGGCATTTTTTCTTCTTCTCAATAAATCCATCGCCAGTTCCAAACCTGCAACGGTATTGGTATGAAACGGTCCGACTTTTAAGTAAGGTAAATCCTTTACTTCTATCTGCCAGGCATCATCACCAAACACAATAATATCAAGAGTATCCTTCGGGTATTTCCTTTTGATAAGTTCCGAAAGTGCCATTGCCACGTTTTTTGCCGGGGTAATTCTGTCTTCACCATACAAAATCATGGAATGAGAAATATCAATCATCAGCACGGTTGATGTTTGTGTCTTGTGCTCTTTTTCCTTTACTTCCAAATCATTTTCTGTGATTTGAAAATTACCGATACCATTATTAACCTGTGCATTCTTTAATGATTCCAGCATAGAGATTTGCTCCAACCCATCACCAAATTGGAAGGGGCGGGTATCGCTGCTCATCTCATCACCGCTGCCTGTATGCTTAGTAGCATGGTTTCCTGATTTACCTTTCTTCAATTTACCAAATATCTTTTCCAATGCCTGCTGACGGATAGCCTGTTCTGTTTTAGCAGTAATAACAATGTTTCCTGAGCCCGGTTCATCATCTTTAATATATCCCCGATCTTTTAACTCCTGTATAAAATCACCAATTCCATAATCCGGTTCGGTGAGTTTGTATTCCTTGTCCAGTTCGGTAAGCCATGAAATAGCTTCATTAAAATCGCCACTGGTATAAGTGATAAGTTGTTTAAAAATATCAAACAACTTTTCGAAAGGTGTTTGGTCGGGTTTGTTATAATTGGAGAAACGGTAGCCTAGCATTGATTTTTATTAAAATATGAAATTACTCAATTGTTTAATGCAACGGCATTTCCTTGTGAAGAATATTTAACTACATTTGCATTCCAAAATTAAGGGGAATTAGCTCATTTGGCTAGAGCGCTTCGCTGGCAGTGAAGAGGCGACCGGTTCGAATCCGGTATTCTCCACATTATTTATTATTAATAAATAAACATCAGGACCAGTTCAACGGTAAACCCCAGCAGAAAACCTGTATATACCTGGGCAGGAGTATGCGAATTTAATTTCAATCGCGCATAAGAAACAATACCTGCCAGAAAAATAATCAGCATAAATATAAAGTGGAGGTCCAGTTGCAACCGGTACATCATTCCTAATGTTGATCCTGCTATGCCCCCAATGCCGATAGTATGAGCACTTATTTTCCATTTCAGATTAATGAGCAAGGTAAGTAAAATAGAAATTGCTGCACCTAGTATGAGTATCTTAAATACACCTGGCAACTGCCTGTTATAAAACAAATAAAACAGCGCAAAATAATATACAGCAGTGCTGATGTATGGAATAACCCGTTCGGACGGTGTTTCCATTTCCAGGCTTTTGATTCTTCCCATTTTTAATAAAAGAAGTGCATTGATGGTGGGCAATAAAAATGTAACCAGAAATGTAACTCCTATTATTACACCTTTAATAGGTAATGGAGTAAGCATAGAAATATAATTCTTTGTAAAGAAAATAAGGGCTAAGCCATAGGTGGGCATCAGCAGTGGATGAAGGATAAACGAAATAAACTGTGCTCTGTTTTCTTCGCCCGATTTCTGTTCAATGGTTTCTAATTCCGATTCCATTTACAGTTCCTTTCTTAATCTCGCTACCGGAATCTCCAACTGCTCACGGTATTTGGCAATTGTTCTTCGGGCGATGATATAACCTTTCTCTTTCAAAATTGTTACCAGTTTATCATCCGTTAGTGGTTTCTTTTTACTTTCAGCATCTACACATTCCTGCAAAATCTTTTTCACTTCCCGGGTCGAAATTTCTTCGCCTTCATCATTGGTTAGCGATTCGCTGAAAAATGTTTTTACTAAAAATGTTCCGAAAGGTGTGTTCACATATTTACTATTGGATACTCTCGAAACGGTAGAAATATCCAAGCCAATCTCTTCTGCAATGTCTTTAAGAATCATTGGCTTCAATTGTGTTTCATCTCCCGTTAAAAAATAATCTCTTTGAAATTCCATAATTGCATTCATGGTGTAAAGCAATGTTTGCCCGCGCTGTTGCAATGCATCAATAAACCAACGAGCATCTTCCAGTTTCTGTTTAACAAAGGAGGTTGCTTCCTTTCCTTCTTTGTTCTTATTTTTTGCATACTCCTTTTGCATTTCAATATACTCCTTACTTACCTTTAAGTCCGGAAAGTTGCGACCATTCAGTGTAAGGTTCAATATCCCGTCTTCATTGGTAATTGTAAAATCAGGAATTACCTGCTGCATACTCTTTTGCCCGTCTGCCATGGAGTTTCCCGGACGAGGATTTAATTTCACAATCTCGTGAATTACATCTTTCAGCAAGTCATCGTCTATCTCCAGCCGCTTTGCTATTTTATCGTAATGTTTTCGTGAAAACTCTTCCATGTGTTTTTCCACTACTTCTATTGCCAGCTCCACCACCATTGTTTGCACTTCTTTTCTTCTCAACTGTATAAGCAGGCATTCCTGCAAATTTCTTGCACCTACTCCCGCAGGTTCGAAATCCTGGATAATGGTAAGTAATTCTTTCAGCTCTTCTTCGGTGGTAGCAATGTTTTGCGTAAATGCCAGGTCGTCCACAATCGAAGTAAGTTCCCTTCTCAAATAACCATCATCATCTAAATTGCCAATAATAAACAACGCCACCTGGAACTGGTGACTGTTCAGTTGCTTCATTCCTAACTGGCTTTCCAGGAGGTCTTGTGCCGTTTGCCCCACCGAAAAAGGGATTTCTTTGCGCTCTTCGTCCGGGCTGATGTTGCTTACTTTTTCTTTGTAAGATGCCCCTTCATCATCATCCATATAATCACTCAACGTGAAATCTGCCCGCTGGTCGTCATCTTCCTCCGCAGCATCATAGTTTTCTTCTTCCGGGTTATCGCTGGTTTCGTCTTCATTTTCCGGTCCTTCTTCCAGCGCAGGATTAATTTCCATTTCTTCTTTGATGCGCTGCTCCAAAGCAATAGTGGGCAACTGCAACATTTTCATCAACTGAATTTGTTGCGGTGATAATTTCTGACTTAATTTTTGTGTTTGTATCTGCCTTAACATGATTTCTCTTCGCTATTTATTTACAAAAGTAATAATAAAATTAATTATGTCGCGCAAAGACGCAAAGAACACAAAGATTTTTATTAATAAGTTTTCTCTGCGCTCTTTGCGTCTTTGCGCGACACCTTTGTTCTAAAACTCCGCAGTTTTTGGTGCCCGTGGAAATGGAATTACATCTCTTATATTTGTCATGCCGGTAACAAATAAAACCAACCTTTCAAACCCTAAGCCAAATCCTGCATGTGGTGCGGTTCCGAATCTTCGTGTATCCAAATACCAATACAATTCATCAGCAGGGATGTGCATTTCGGCCATTCTTTTTTCCAGGTACTCCAATCTTTCCTCCCGTTGCGAGCCACCTATTATTTCTCCAATGCCGGGAAATAAAATATCTATCGCTCTCACCGTTTTCCCATCATCGTTTTGGCGCATATAAAATGCTTTTATTTCTTTCGGGTAATCAGTTAGTATAACCGGTTTCTTAAAATGTTTTTCCACTAAATATCTTTCGTGCTCGCTTTGCAAATCTGCTCCCCATTCATTGATAATGTATTTGAATTTCTTTTTCTTATTTGGGTTGGAGTTCTTTAATATTTCAATTGCTTCTGTGTATGTCAATCTTTCAAAGTTGTTTTCCAAACAGAAATTCAGCTTGGCTGTCAAGTCCAGTTCCGAGCGCTCGTCCATTGGTTTTGTTTTTTCTTCTTCCAGCAAACGGTTCTTCAAAAACTCTATTTCATCCGCACAGTTATCCATTGCATGCTTAATCACATACTTTAATAATTCTTCTGCAAGGTTCATGTTATCTGTCAAATCATTGAATGCAACTTCCGGCTCTATCATCCAGAACTCGGCAAGATGGCGGGTGGTGTTCGAATTCTCTGCCCGGAAAGTTGGTCCGAAGGTATATACTTCTCCAAATGCCATGGCTGCCAGCTCTGCTTCCAACTGCCCGGAAACAGTAAGGTTGGTAGTTTTGCCAAAAAAGTCCTGCTTGAAATCCACTTCTCCTGTTTCTGTTCGTGGCGGATTATTAAAGTCTAACGCAGTTACCCTAAACATCTCTCCTGCTCCTTCTGCATCGCTGGCAGTAATAATAGGTGTGTGCAAATAAACAAATCCTTTGTCGTTAAAAAACTTATGAATAGCGTATGCCAAGGCATGACGAACTTTGAATACTGCATTGAATGTATTGGTGCGGAAACGCAAATGTGCTTTCTCTCTCAAAAACTCCAGGCTGTGTTTTTTGGGCTGCATGGGGAATGTTTCATCGCTATCTCCCAATATTTCCAGGTGTTTTACTTTCACCTCCACTTTTTGTCCCTTGCCTAATGATTCTATCAGTTCGCCCGTAACACTCACGGCTGCTCCTGTTGTAAGTCGTTTTAACAGTGTTTCATCCGCCACATTAAAATCAACTACTGCCTGTATATTATTAATAGTACTGCCATCGTTAATGGCAATAAACTGGTTGTTGCGAAATGTGCGCACCCATCCTTTTACGGTTACTTCTGTTCCATAAGCTGTTGATTGCAGCAGGTCTTTTACTTTTGTTCTTTTAATAGATTCCATTGATTTTTTAAAATTGGAGTGCAAAGGTAGAAAAATAGTGAATAGTGGATAGTGAATAGCGAACAGTAAATAGTGGATTTAATAAATAAAAAAGCCCCGATACTCCGGAGCTCCTTCTATTGCCTATTCGCTTTTGGCTATTTACTGCACTACTATCTTCCTGTTCGTTATATTTTTATTCTCATCTGTGAGCCTCACAAAATAAATTCCTTTGGCAACACCGCTCATATTGATTTCGGATTTCGGAGTTGTGATTTCGGATTGAAGAATAACGTTTCCTAAAACATCTGTAATTAATAAAGTAGTATTTTTTTGTTCTGATGAAAAGGTAATGGTGGTAGTTGAGGCAAAGGGGTTGGGAGAGATGGTGATTTCGGATTGAGGATTTTGGAAATCATTTATATTTACGGAAAGGCAGTAATCATTTGTTGTACCATTTGCAGTAGCCACCAGTATTAAAGGAGAATGAACCTCACATCCGCTGCTTTGTATGTTGAGGGAAGCGAACTCGATAATTGGTATTGAATCGCTGTTGTTAACAGTAGTTTCGTTGCATCCGCTATTGCCCAGCGAATCGGTTTTTACTAAATAAATCACTGAATTGACAGAAGGATAAAATTCTTCGCCTGTAAGAACATACCCGCCATCAATGGTTTGCCTGGTTTGAAAACCTATTTCCCAATTTTCATATTTCCCATAATTTTTTGTCCACGCTACATTGCCTGAAGAATCTATCTTTATCAGGAAAGCCTCATCGCTTAGCCAATTTGTACCTATTAATGAGTCATAAAGATAACTAAAGCCGGTAAAAATAAATCCTCCATCATTGGTAACTGATGTATTAGAAACATAAGTGGACCATCCTACATCCTGGTCGGCTGCATAGTGTTTTGACCAAAGCATATTGCCATTATTATCCATCTTTATTAAATTCGCCAGGCCTGAAAAATTGCCATTATCTGTATAATAGGTTTGTCCGGCAAGCACATAATCTCCGTTAGCCGTTTGAAAAACTGTGCCACCATACATATTATAAAACAATTCAATTCCAAAATTTTTTGTCCATATTATATTTCCTCCCCCATCCGTTTTTATAACACAGGCAGTAGGCAGATTATAACCGCCCAATCCACCTAATGTATCATAACAATAGGATGAGCCCGAAATAATATATCCTCCGTCAATGGTTTGCTTTACTGAATAACCATAATTATCCAGGCTGTCCCCATACGTTTTTGTCCAAAGCGTATCTCCCGCACCATTTGTTTTTATAAGATATACATCCCAGTTACCCTGTCCAAAACTTTTGGTGGAGCTGGCTATTATAAATCCACCATCAGTTGTTTGCTGAATAAAATCTGAGCTGATTTTATCATTATTATAATTATAAATCAATTCACCATCAGCATTGGGTCCTCCGTATGTTTTTGTCCACAGGGTATCGCCTAAGGGATCTGTTTTGATTACAAAAACATCATATCCGCCAGCCCCTAAACTACTTGAATTACCGCAAATAATAAATCCTCCATCTGTTGTTTTTTCAATATTATCTGCCTTCTCGTTCCCCGTTCCTCCGTATGTCTTTGTCCATATCACATTTCCAACAGAAGAAGTTTTTACCAAATAAATATCATCACCACCGGCACCCGAGCCATCAGTATTTCCCGCTATAACATAACCGCCATCGCTTGTCTGCACCACTGCTGTTCCGCAGCTATTTCCGTTTCCGGTTATGGTTTTCTGAAAAGTAATCTGCCCTATCCCGCTAAAGCTTAACAATGCAAGAAGAATAATAAGTAATTGTTTTTTCATGATAAAAGATTTTTAATTTATTTGTTCCTCCAAAGATACTCTTATATATAAAGTAACACTACTAACCGACAAAAAATTAATTAATAAAAAGAGATTCCTCACTTCGTTCGGAATGACAAGCATTGTATGAGATTTAGGGCGTGGGGG
>JANYDQ010000316.1 GCA_025363555.1 Bacteroidota bacterium
AAGTTTTATAAAGTTGGTGGTGATAACACCAACAACGGCAAAAAACCTTGTACAGTTTTTGAACAAGGTTGCTTTTTATTTCTTATGAAAAATCATCTCTATTTATTATTATTAATACCATTTTGGGCTAATGCACAAAACTTAGTTCCTAATGGAGATTTTGAATTCTTCAATTCTTGCCCAACCTCGGCTGGTCAAATTTATAAAGCATATCCATGGTACGATCCGAATGGCGCTACTTCGGATTATTTTAATGCTTGCCCTCCATCTTCCTCATATATGAGTATTCCAACTCAAGATCCCGGCTCCTTTCAATATCCTCGTTCTGGAACAGGGTATGCTGCATTGATGTCGCTACAGGGATTTGGAGGCAACTATAGAGAATACATTCAAATACAACTTTCTGATACTTTAAATTATCAGAAATGTTATTCAGTAACTTTTTATGTAAATTTGTATAATATTGTTAAAATTGGAACCAATAACCTTGGAGCATATATTTCGCAAAATGCAGTTACAAGTATTCCTCCTAATCCAATACATGTTACTCCACAAATTTTGTTACAGGGGAATCCACCGATTATAGACACTTTAAATTGGGTAAAAATATCTGGGTTGTATCTCGCAAGCGGAGGGGAAAAATACATTACAATTGGTAATTTTAATTACGACAGCACTACAGTTACACAGGTTTCAAATTCAACAAGTGTTTTTAATTACATTGTTTACTATTATATAGACGATGTAAGTATGTATGAAATAAAAACAAGCAAAGCAGGAAGAGATACCACACTATGTGAGGGAGATAGTGTGCAGTTAGGTAGTACTAACTACGAAGGGGTAACTTATAGCTGGCAACCTGCAACCGGGTTAAGTAATGCAAACATAGGCAACCCAATGGCAAGTACTGCCAGTACTACAATTTATTATTTAACAGAAACTACGCCTTGTGCAACAAGTGTGGATATAGTGGTTGTCAGTGTTTGTGGTATTGGAATAAATGAGTTAGAAAACAATAAATATTTTAAGCTATATCCAAATCCTAACGATGGTTATATGATTCTTGTTTATAGTTTAAATGAAACTGAAACTGGATTGTTTACAATATATGATGTTTCAGAAAGATTGGTCAAAGAATTTGCATTAACTTCACAAAGCAAAAAAATAGAGATAGATACCAACGAACTTAACGGTGGTGTTTATTATTATGTAGTACGAGAAGGAAATGATAAGGTGAAGGCAGAAAAATTAGTCATAGTAAAATAATCCTAAATATTATCTTACTGTGAGTTCACCTCTTAATCCCACCCCGAAGCCAGCACATCACAAAGGTGGAGCATTTTCACAGGGTTGTTTTTTGTTTTTACCAAACTGTTCAGGTGCATCAGGCAGGAAACATCGGTAGAAATAAGGTATTCGGCATTAGTGGCAGTTACGTTTTGCAGTTTTTGTTCTCCCATACTTACAGAAATGGGTTCTGCTTTAACAGCAAAACTGCCGCCAAACCCACAGCATACATCGGTGTCTTTCATTTCCCGAAGTTCCAGTCCTCTTACTTTTTCGAGCAATACTCTTGGTTCGCGTTTTATTCCGTATTCGCGCAAAGCCGAACACGAATCGTGGTAAGTAGCAATGCCGGTAAGGGTGGCACCGAGGTCGGTTATTTTTAAAACATTGACCATAAAATCGGAAAATTCGAAAATGTTTTTCTGAATTTGTTTGTACTGGTTATGCAATACAGAATTATGAAACATTTCGGGATAATAATTTTTTATCATCCCCACACAGGAAGCGGAAGGGCAAACAATATACCGGTCGTTCTGAAATTCGCGGATAAATTTTTCTCCCACTGTTTTGCAGTCGTCCCAGTAACCGGCATTAAAAGCAGGCTGTCCGCAACAGGTTTGTTCGGGATTATAATTTACCCCACATCCTACTTTTTCTAAAATCTTTACCATGTTAAACCCGGTGTCGGGATATATCTGGTCAATAAAACAGGGAATAAAAATATCTACAATCATATATGTTACGGATAACTAATAAATACGAATTTACGAATCTATGTGTGTTAGTTAGGAATTACGAATAGGTACAAATTTACGAAATCAGCATGGTTAACAATTACGAATGGGTACAAATTTACAAATCATTACTTTAGTTACGATTAGTAAATTCGTAAAGATTCGTAATTCGTAAACAGTAATTCGTAAATTATTGAACATTTTCTGATTTGGGAACGGTGAGCAAAATTATGAAACCAACAATAAAAAAAGCAATTAATGCTAACAATGAATTTCGCATACCGCCTGTTATGCCTTCGATGGCGCCAAAAGCAAACATCCCTATTACAATTCCTATTTTTTCGCATACATCAAAAAAACTAAAAAAGGAGGCATGGTCGGTTGTTTGGGGCAATAGTTTTGAATAAGTGGAACGCGATAATGATTGTACTCCGCCCATTACTAACCCTACAGAACAAGCTACCACATAAAACGCATTGGGAGTATATACAAAAGCATAGGTGCCCACACAAATAGCAATCCAGATAAATAAAGAAACGCCAAGCGCTTTAATATTTCCTATTAATTTGGAAAGTCGTGAAAATAAAAACGAACCCAGTATGCCAACAAACTGGATAAGCAAAACACTGGTAATTAAATTGCCATCATCCAAGCCTATTATTTCTTTTTTTGCAAACAACACTGCCATCAGCATAACAGTTTGTACCCCCATGCTGTAAATAAAAAACGCAATTAAATATCTTTTCAGTTGTTTTATGTTTTTCAATTCTATCCACACTTTTTTTAATTCTCTGAATCCTTTAAAAATAATATTCCCCTCCTTAGAATGTGTATGTGTGGAATTTGGCAAACGGGCAAATGTTATTTGGGCGAATCCTATCCACCATAAAGCAACTGAAATAAAAGAATATTTTGCAGGCATTCCAAATGCTTTTATTAAAACAAGATTAATAATAAGCAATAACGCACTGCCGAAATAGCCCATTCCAAAACCTTTTGCACTTACCTTATCATGGTCTTTGGGTTCTGCAATTTCGGGAAGGTATGCATTATAAAAAACCAGGCTTCCCCAAAACCCCACACTGGCGCATAAAATGGAAAGCAATCCAAATCCTAAATTGTCTTTACTGAAAAAATAAAGCGAAGCACAGGACAAAGAACCTAAGTAACAAAAAAACTGCATGAACCTTTTTTTGCTTCCGCTGTAGTCTGCAATGCCTGATAATATGGGAGATGACAACGAAACAATAATAAAAGAAACAGCAACCACATACGAATACAGTTCGGTGTTTTTAAATTCGATGCCAAACAAACTCACCATATCGCTTATTACTTTTCCGCTTGCATCCTTTGTTGATGTTACGTTTTCATAAAAAATAGGAAAGATGGCAGAAGTAATTACCAACGGGTAAGAAGAATTTGCCCAATCGTAAAATGTCCAGGCATTGATTAATTTTTTGTCGCCTTTTTTGAGTTGTGTCATGGTTTATTAGTTCATTAGTTTACTGGTTCATTAGTCAAAGTACATCGGTACATCAGCATAATAATAAAAACATCAAGGTTTAATTATTACCATTTCTATTCTCCTGTTTTTTGCCCTGTTCTCTTCCGTATCATTTGGAGCAATGGGTTTTGCACCACCCAGTCCTTTATACGTCATCGGATTGGTAACCCCATCCTTTTTAAAATATTCATATATTGCTTTTACTCTTTCTTTTGATATTGCGCGGTTGGTGGCTTCGTTTCCTTTGCTGTCCGTATATCCGTTAAACTGCACTTCCATAAACGGATGATTATTCAACATTGCTTCGAGTTGGTTTAACCCTTTGTCAGATGTCAGTTTAAGTTTTGCCGTTCCGCTTTCGAAATAAATGTTTTTTACCACAATTATTTGCCCGGTGGTAAAATTGTCGGGATATACTTTTTCTATTTTAGGTTTCTTTACTATTGTTTTGGTTGGAACGGGGGAAACCTTAGCGGTATCGGAAGCAATTAGTTTTTTTCTTAAGGAAATATCATCCACAAAATAATAAGCTTCTTTAAAAGAAAAAAGATCCCATTTGTTTTTCTTTACAAAATCATCTTTCATGTTGGTAGCAAAATTTCCAATGATAATATATTTCTCTCCCCCATGAGCAATATAGTTTCCCTGGATAGGTATCCAGCTGAATTTGCCTGAAATTCCATTTTGGTAGGTAGTATCCAGCAACCCGGCTTCGTCAAACTTCATCCCGAATTTAAAAGGGTCGTCAGAAAAATAAACACCCAACTGGCGCACCGTTACGGTGCTTTGGGATAAAAGGCGCACAAACATTCTAAAAAAATACGTCCTGTCTTTTTCCAGCGGTTCCAGCAGCTGCACATACATATATTCCCGGTATGCCGCCTGAAACCTCAACCCTGCATAACAATTGCCTTTGTGCGCTCCCTTAAAAGTTGTGGTATCGTTCTTGTCTGGCTTCATATAATAATCCACCGTGCCTACCCCTTTCCAGGGAATGGCATTTTTTATTTCGTTCGATTTATTTTTATGGTCTTCAAAACTTGGATTCGGAACCAGGTTTTTTCCTTTAGTGGTTTGTGCCGAAAAAGAATAACAACACAACAGCGAAACAAAAAGCATGATTGCTTTTTGAACAGATGTTTTAATTATTGTTATTTTCTTTTGCATTAAAATCTGAATTCCTTAATGGTATCAACAAAACATTTTACTTTATCCACTTCTATGTCCGGGTACAAACCATGCCCCAGGTTGGCGATGTGCCGATGAGCACCAAATTGCCTTAACATTTTCTGCGTTTCTTTTTTTATTGTTTCCATGTCAGCATACAGCAAACATGGATCCATGTTTCCCTGCAATGTTTTATCGTTGCCAATAAATGTGCGGGATTCTGCTATGTCCATGGTCCAATCCAAACCGATGGTATCGCAACTTAATGCTCCCATTTTTTTTCTTGCAAAATGGGCATCTTTAGCAAATACAGTAAAAGGCACTTCGGTAATGGCATCACAAATTTGCGAAATGTATTTTAAAGCAAACTCATCATACTGTGCAGGAGACAGCACTCCTGCCCAGCTATCGAATAGTTGAAGCATGTCTGCACCTGCCGCTATCTGTCCTTTCAGATAATTAATAGTACTGTCTGTTATTTTTTGCAACAAGTGGTGTGCCTGTTCAGGTTGTGTGTATAAAAATTTTTTCGCTTTCGAAAATGTTTTACTCCCGCTTCCTTCTGTCATGTAGGAGAAGATAGTCCAGGGAGCACCTGCAAAGCCAATAAGCGGAACCCGTCCGTTCAATTCCCTTTTAGTAAGTTGTATGGCATTCATCACATACTGCAAATCTTCGGGTTGTGCTATTTTTAGTTTTGAGATATCGTCTGCCGACTTTATTGTTTTTTCAAACCACGGACCTTTTGCTTCCACCATTTGATATGGCAACCCCATTGCTTCCGGTATTACCAGTATATCCGAAAAAATAATGGCAGCATCCACTCCTAAAATATCCACCGGCTGAATAGTAACCTCACAGGCAAATTCGGGCGTTTCTACCAATTGTTTAAACCCGCCCATTTTTGCCCTCACCGCCCTGTACTCCGGCAACACCCGTCCTGCCTGTCTCATTAACCATACAGGGGTTCGCTCCACATGTTCCCCTTTTGCAGCTCTTAATACCAAATCGTTTTTTAATGTCATTTTTAAAAATTCTAAATACAAAATACTAAATTCTATCTTCCCCCATCTCACTATTCAAATCTACAAGCGGTAAAAATAGTAATAACAATTAGCTATAAAACAACAGTCGAAATAAATTATAATTGATTTTTCAACTACTTTTGTAAACTATTTATACAAATTTTAATAATTCATGCTTTTCCAAAAACGCCCCACCCCTAAATCCCTCTCCAAAAGAGATAGGCAGCAGGTGTTCGATACTTTTTAGCAAAACTTTTTTATGACAATAAAACAAAATACAACCATTACCTTTCAATGGTTCGATGCTTTTAACGAACACAACATAGAAAAACTGCTTGCTTTGTATCACCCCGATGCCGACCATTACAGTCCTAAATTAAAAGTAAGGCACCCCGAAACCAAAGGCATCATAACCGGCAGAGCGGCTTTGCATAGCTGGTGGGCTGGTGCTTTCGAGCGCCTCCCCGATTTGCATTACGAAATTATTTCTTTGGGGGTAGATAAAGATTATGTGATGATGAAATATAAACGAACCGCTGCGGGTGAAGAAGATATTGAAGTAAATGAGATGTTGAATATAAAAAACGGGTTGATTATTTCATCGGCTGTGGTAGAAACAAAATAAACTATTCCACCTCCACTTTGTTGCCATTAAACTCCACCCTGTCACCTGTTCTTATTTTATTGCGTTTGCGGTTTTCGGTTTCTCCGTTCACTTTCACCCGGCTGTTTTCAATAGCACCATTGGCATCTCCCCCGTTTTCGCACCAGCCCATCGCTTTCAGCAACTGGTTAAGATGTATAAATTCTTCTTTTATTTTAAAAGTTTGCATAGTAAATAGTGTTGCTTTATCGCTTTCTTGTTTCATCAAAAACAGAAACAGAAACACAATTATTTCTGATAAAAAACAGGGTCTCCTTCCAGCGGTTCAATATCCTTTTTGAACCGTTCTATAAGGGCATTTTCTTCTGCTGTAACAGGTGGATATGCCCTTGCAATTTTTAACATTACACTTATAAATGTTTTTTTTAATTCCGGGCTAAGGTAGTGGCTGTTCATTTTAATTTCGTCCATTGCCCAGTTATAGGTGGTTTCCACGTCCGACTTATGCTTGTCCATCACCTGGAAAATAATATACGACACATCAAAATCAAAATCCTTGCATCTCAATTCGGCTTCCACTATGGAGTGAAATTTTTTGCGCTCTTCTTCCTGCACCTCGCCATCTGCTAATGCCACCGCAAAGGCGAGTTCTCCTATTGCCAGGTGCAAACTTTGTAAAGGGTTCATTGTGGTTTGGGTGTTAAGTTTTTTACAAAGATATGTTATTTATCTCCAAACGGTTTTATTTCACTTACCAAAAACCTTATACGTTCTCATCCTCCATCTTTGAAAAAAAAATTAAATTTTTTTAAAACCAGCCATGCAAACGCAAGGCACCCAATTATTTAATTCAACAGTTTAATTGGGTCATTGGAGTATAATTTTCAAAAAGGCTAAAGTGGTGAAAAACGCAAAAATAAGATTGCATTTTCAGAACAAAAAATTTAAACTCTGTCATTTTGTCACACCCATATTTTTATTACCTTTGCATTCCTTAAAAATAAAAATGTACGAAAATAAAGTTATAGACGAAAGTAAGCAAGGCGAAGCATTGATGCTCGATTTGCGATCAAAAGAGGGTGGCAAAAAATTATTCCTGGAAAGTTATGGTTGCGCCATGAATTTTTCGGATTCAGAAATAGTAGCTTCTATTTTAAAAGACAAAGGGTTTACCACCACCACCGATTTTTTTGAAGCAGATGTTATATTTGTAAACACCTGTGCCATTCGCGAAGGGGCAGAACAGCGCGTTCGCAAAAGGCTGACGGAATATCGCAAAGCAAAAAAAACAAACCCCAATTTAATAATTGGAGTACTGGGCTGCATGGCAGAGCGATTAAAATCTCAATTTCTGGAAGAAGAAAAACTGGTGGATATAGTAGTAGGACCCGATGCCTACCGCAGCTTGCCAGAGTTGATTGAAATAGCAGAAACGGGGCAAAAAGCAGTAAACGTACTTTTATCGAAAGAAGAAACGTATGCTGATATTGCACCTGTACGTTTGGGAAGCAACGGAGTAACTGCATTCATTAGCATTACCAGGGGTTGCGATAATATGTGTGCATTTTGTGTAGTACCGTTTACAAGAGGAAGAGAAAGAAGCAGAGACCCTGAAACCATTGTAAACGAAGCAAAAGAATTATTTGAACAAGGATATAGAGAAGTTACTTTATTGGGGCAGAATGTAGATTCTTATCTATGGACCGGAGGAGGATTAAAGAAAGAAAATCCGTCAGAAGCAGAATTGCAAAACTCAACCACCTTTGCACAACTTCTCGAAAAAGTAGCCCTCATACATCCCGATTTAAGAGTTCGTTTTAGTACTTCACATCCCAAAGATATGCTGGACGAAGTGCTTTATACCATTGCAAAATACGATAACATTTGCAGCTATGTTCACCTCCCTGTTCAATCAGGCAATTCACGAATCCTGGAAATGATGAACCGTGGTTATACCCGCGAATGGTATCTGAACCGTATTGCAGCAATAAGAAAAATCATACCCGATGCCGGTATTTCTATGGATATTATTACTGGTTTTTGTAGTGAAACAGAAGAAGAACACCAGGATACATTGTCATTAATGGAAGAAGTAAAATATGATTTTGGCTACATGTTTTCTTACAGCGAGCGTCCGAAAACATTAGCAGAACGGAAATATAAAGACGATGTACCGGCAGAAGTAAAAAGTAGGAGATTACAGGAGATTGTGGATTTGCAAGTAAAGCATTCAGCATTCAGGACAAAGCAGGGAGTTGGAAAAGTACACAGAGTATTAGTAGAAGGAACTTCTAAAAAATCAAAGGAAGAATTGTTTGGCAGAAATTCGCAGAATACAGTGGTTGTTTTTCCGAAAGAGAATTATAAAAAAGGAGATTATGTGAATGTGCTGGTAGAAAGTTGCACAGGAGGCACGTTGATTGGTAAGGCGATTTAATGGAAAAAAAACACATTAACAAAACAAAATACGATGTCAAAAATTGATTTATTACTTAAAGAAATTGAAACACTAAAAGCAAGTGAAATTCAATTGTTGTTTCAAAAATTATTGAAAAAATATAGTCATATCGAAGAGGCGCAAAAACTTTTGGCAAAATACAAGGGAATTGGCAAAGGGCTTTGGAAAAACGATGCCCAAAAAATAGTATCCGAAGGAAGAAAAGATGAAAGATTCTAAGAAAGTATTTATAGATACTGCTCCTTTCATTTATTATATCGAAGACAATAAACAGTTTTGTGATAAGGTGGAAAATATACTCTGCGATTGTCTGATTAACGAAATATCAATGGTGACAAGTGTAATTACCTATATGGAGTTTTCTGTCATACCTGAACGAACAAAAAAAATAAAAATCATTTCAAACTTTAAGGAAATTCTTTTAAAGTTATCAATTCCATTAATCGAGATCGATTTATCTATAGCCGGGTATGCAGCAAAATTGAGAGCTAAGTATTCATTTCTAAAAGGTTTGGATGCTTTACAACTATCAGTTGCGATAAAAAACAACTGTGATACTTTCGTCACAAATGACAGAGAGTTAGCGAAAATAAAAGAAATTAAAATTTGGGGTTTAGGGAGTCTTAAATAAAAAATATTTTAAAAAATGACAATTCAGGAAATAAAAAACCGGTTCGGGATTATAGGGAGTTCCCCATCACTGGACAGGGCAATAGACATTGCCAAACAAGTAGCGCCAACCGATTTAACGGTATTAATAACAGGGGAAAGCGGAACGGGGAAAGAGGTTTTTCCACAAATTATACATGCCTTGAGCGCCCGCAAACATGGGCAATACATAGCCGTAAACTGCGGTGCAATACCCGAAGGAACAATAGACTCTGAATTGTTCGGACATGAAAAAGGCTCTTTTACCAGTGCTCACGAAGCGCGCAAAGGTTATTTTGAAGTGGCAAATGGCGGAACAATATTCCTGGATGAAGTTGCAGAAATGCCATTGGCTACTCAGGCAAGACTTCTTCGTGTGCTTGAAACAGGAGAGTTTATAAAAGTAGGTTCTTCAAAAGTATTGAAAACAGATGCGCGAGTGGTAGCTGCCACGAATGTAAATATACAGCAGGCAATTGAAAAGGGGAAATTCAGGGAAGATTTGTATTATCGTTTAAACACCGTACCGATTAATGTTCCACCTTTGCGCGAGCGCAAACAGGACATTTTTTTAATGTTTCGCAAGTTTGCCTCCGATTTTTCATCCAAGTACCGTATGCCCACTATTAAACTGGATGCAGAAGCAGAACAATTATTGACTAATTATTATTTTCAGGGCAATGTACGCCAGTTGAAAAACATTACTGAACAAATTTCAGTAATTGAAAAACAACGCGACATAACAGCCGACATCATGTTGGGTTATCTGCCCCAGCAAAAAAACTCTCAACTACCAATGATAGTCAGCAACACATCACAGGTAGGAGATTTTAACGAACGGGATTTGTTATACAAAGTGCTCTTTGATATGAAAAAAGATTTGACCGACTTAAAAAAAATAGTCATTGATTTAATTGAAAATGACAATCAGTCGAACCAGGATTTTCTTCCGGAAAATGCACAAATAATTAAAAAATTATACCAGGAAATCGGAACTCCCGAAACCCAAATACAATTAGGTTATAATGACAACGCTCCAACTCCTGTTATAAAAAAAGAAACAGAAAAAATACCTGTTGAGGATGCAGAAGAAGAGCAACTTTCGCTGCATGGTGTGGAGGAAGAAATGATACGAAAGGCTTTAAAAAAATATAAAAACAAACGTAAGAAAGCAGCAGCAGAATTAGGCATTTCGGAACGAACTCTTTACAGAAAAATAACAGAATACAATATTAAATAAACGAAAATCATAGTTGAAAGAATTAAAAAACATAGCTATGCTTTGTACTTTGTACTTTGTAATTTGTACTTTTTTTAGTTGCAAAGTACACTATTCATTTAACGGTGCATCCATTCCCCCCGAAGCTAAAACAGTGTCTGTGCAATATTTCCAAAACAATGCTTCGCTTGCTCCCCCCACTTTGAGTCAGACATTTACAGAAGCATTGAGAGATAAATTGAGTTCGCAAACACGGTTAGCGTTAGTAAACAAAGGAGGTGATTTGAATTTTGAAGGAAGTGTTACCGGATACACCAACACCCCGATTTCTCTGCAAAGTAATGACCAGTCAGCTTCCAACAGATTAACGATAACAGTGAATGTAAAATACACCTGCTCGTTTGATATAAAAAAGAATTTTGAACAGTCGTTTTCCCGCTTTTCAGATTATAAAAGCACTCAAAGCTTAACTTCTGTAGAAAACGATTTGATAAAAGACATCAATGAACAATTGGTGCAGGATATTTTTAACAAAGCACTGAACGACTGGTAATATATGAATAAAAACCAATTCATATCCTATGTTGAAAACCCCGATAAGTTATCAGGCAATGATGCTGCTTTGCTTAATGAATTATTAAAAAACTTCCCCTATTTCCAAACGGCTCATTTGCTTTATGCAAAAAGTTTGCACAATCAAAACAGTATTCATTACAACAACCAGTTGAAAATAACAGCTGCCTACGCAACCGACAGAAAGGTATTGCATCGCCTGATTACAAAGCAGGAAGAAAAGGAAATGGAAATGGTTTTAACTACGGAAATCAATACCGATATTGAAGAAAGGGAAATTGAGCATTCGGTAATTGAATTGATAAAAGAAGAAATAATAGAGCATAGTATCAAACCTGTTATTGAAGAGGCAGAGGTGGAAAAACCGAAACCAGTTGCTGTGCAGATTCTTGATACTATTGTGTCAGAAGAAAAAATAATTGAAGAAATAGCTGTTGAAAAACAAACAGAAGTTATACTTGAAGTTCCGGAAAGTGTTCAAACAGAAGAAAGAGTAATTGAAAAAATTATTGAAAGAATTGAAGAAGAAAAAGAAATTGAAAAGGAAGAAATAATTAGGCAGAAGGAAGAGATAGCAGAACCAACAGGCAGAATTGATGAATTAGAAAAAGAATTTTTGACAGAAGCAGTAAATGCTGTTTACGAAATTGAAATACAAAATACCGAACCTGTATTTCAAAAACAGGAACAAGCAAAAGAAGAGGAAAAGAAAGAAACACAACTGCCGGTTGCAGAACCTGGAATTGATATTGAATCGTTATCTTTTACAGATTGGTTGAAACAGTTAGAGGAGGGCAACGTTATTTCAGAAAAACCACTGCTTGAAGTTCCAAAAGTAACCACTAAAGAAAAACAATCTGGTGCTTTCGATTTAATAGATAAGTTTATTAAAGAAGAGCCAAGATTATCTCGTCCGAAGGTCGAATTTTACAATCCTGTAAATATGGCAAAACAATCGGTGGCGGAAGATATTACCTTTGTGAGCGAAACGCTGGCAAAAATTTACGAACTACAAGGCAATTATAGCAAGGCTTTGCACGCTTATGAAAATTTACATTTGAAATATCCGGAAAAAAGGCTTTACTTTGCAGCCCAAATTAAAAATTTGAGAAAATTAATTAATCAACAAAAGGAAAAATAAACAACAAAAAACAATGGGAACCATCATTTCAATTTTAATCGTAATCGTTTGCATACTGCTCATATTAGTAGTATTAGTACAAAATTCAAAAGGAGGGGGGTTAGCTTCTTCGTTTTCTTCTTCTAACCAGGTAATGGGAGTCCGCAAAACAGCCGACTTCCTCGAAAAAGCTACCTGGACACTGGCTATTGCTTTACTGGCATTAAGCCTTGTATCCACTGCCTATAATAAACCGGTAGAAGGAACAAACACCGGTGGCTCTGCTTCAAAAACCCGTGAAATAGGCGGAACAAAAGGAAACGAACCTGCAACAAAAGCAGCTCCCATGCCAACTCCGGGAGCGCCAAAGGCAACTGCACCTGTTCCTGTTCAAAAACCGGGAAAAAAGTAATCCCTATAATTTATCAGTCAAAAATGTCAGAGTGGCACAAACTACTCTGACATTTTTTTGCTTTTAACTGATAACGGAAAATTTGTCTTATATTCCTATTTAATTTCCTTTTGGTATAATATCTGACAAGATGCGAACGAAATTTTAAAATTCATTACTTAAATTAACTTTAAATAAAAAATAAAATGGCAAAAACAACAGGTAAAAGTAGCATTACACCATTATCAGACCGAGTTATTGTAGAACCGGCTGCTGCTGAAGAAAAAACTGCGGGTGGAATTATTATTCCCGATACTGCAAAAGAAAAACCGCAACGCGGAAAAGTAATTGCTGTGGGTGCAGGCAAACCCGATGAACCAATGACCGTAAAAGTTGGTGATACCGTATTGTATGGAAAATACGCAGGAACAGAAATCCAGGTAGACGGAAAAGATGTTCTTATTATGAGAGAAGGCGATATTTTCGCAATCGTATAAGGACAAATTCTAAAAACAAAATTCTAATTTTTAAATTAATCAAAACAAAAACAAAATGGCAAAAGAAATTTTATTTAACGTAGACGCACGCGACAAATTAAAAAGAGGCGTGGATGCATTGGCTAATGCAGTAAAAGTAACTTTAGGTCCTAAAGGACGAAATGTTATTATTGATAAAAAATTTGGAGCACCTGTAGTAACCAAAGATGGTGTTACTGTTGCAAAAGAAATTGAGTTGAAAGACGCAGTTGAAAATATGGGAGCTCAAATGTTGAAAGAAGTAGCATCAAAAACTGCTGATTCGGCAGGTGATGGAACCACCACTGCTACTGTGTTGGCTCAAGCTATTGTTACCGCAGGTTTAAAAAATGTAGCGGCAGGTGCTAATCCAATGGATTTGAAACGCGGGATTGACAAAGCAGTAAAAGCGGTTGTAGAAAACCTGCAAAAACAATCACAAAAGATTGGTGATGACAATAAAAAAATTGAACAGGTAGCAACTATTTCTGCTAATAATGACAACACGATTGGGAAACTGATTGCGGAAGCCATGAAGCGCGTAAAAAAAGAAGGTGTTATTACAGTAGAAGAAGCTAAAGGCACTGAAACTACTGTGGAAGTAGTAGAAGGAATGCAATTTGACAGAGGATACATTTCTCCTTATTTTGTTACCGATACCGACAAAATGCAAGTGGTAATGGAAAGTCCGCTTATTTTAATTACCGACAAGAAAATTTCAAGTATGAAGGAATTACTTCCTGTGCTTGAAAAAGCAGTACAAACAGGAAAACCCGTATTGCTTATTGCAGAAGATGTGGACAGCGATGCGTTAACTACGTTGGTGGTTAATAAAATTCGTGGCGCATTAAAAGTGGCTGCTGTTAAAGCTCCCGGCTTTGGCGACAGAAGAAAAGCAATGTTGGAGGACATCGCAATTTTAACTGGAGGCACATTAATTTCCGAAGAAAGAGGATATAAGTTAGAAGATGCTGATTTATCAATGTTGGGAACTGCAGAAAAAATTACCATTGACAAAGACAACACAACTGTGGTTGGCGGAAAAGGTAAAAAATCTGACATTACTGCAAGAGCAAATCAAATTAAAGTACAAATTGAATCAACGACTTCCGATTACGACAAAGAAAAATTACAGGAACGTTTGGCTAAATTAGCCGGTGGTGTTGCAGTATTATATGTTGGGGCTGCTACCGAAGTGGAAATGAAAGAAAAGAAAGACCGTGTGGACGATGCATTAGCTGCTACCCGTGCCGCTGTCGAAGAAGGCATTGTTCCCGGAGGTGGTGTAGCATACATTCGTGCAATTGATGGGTTAGAAAAAATGAAAGGTGCAAACGATGACGAAACTACAGGAATTGCAATCGTAATACGTGCCATAGAAGAACCACTACGTCAGATTGTTATTAATGCAGGCGTAGAAGGTGCAGTTATTGTTCAGAAAGTACGCGAAGGAAAAGGCGATTTTGGTTACAATGCCAGAACCGACAAATATGAAAACATGTACGCTGCAGGTGTTATCGACCCTACTAAAGTAACCCGCATTGCATTAGAAAATGCCGCATCCATTGCTTCTATGTTATTGACCACCGAATGTGTTTTGGCGGAAGAAAAAGAAGAAAATAACAGTGGTGGTGGAATGGGAAACCCGGGAATGGGTGGAATGGGCGGAATGATGTAAGTTCTGTTTTCTCATCAACTAAAAAAACCTCCCTTGAGCAATCGAGGGAGGTTTTTTAGTTTATTGTTCATTTATTATTTGCTTCCGCGCAAGTACAATGAAAATTAAAACTCATTTCCCCCCCCGCGTTATTTTCGCAATGGTAATAACACTAATCTCCTCTTACCCCGCACACACCAATTAATTTACCTTTTTTAATTTCCAATTTATAATTATACAACTTGGGCGGGCAACTTTCTGCCACTCCGAACCTCCCCATCCTTCCTTCGCGCAGTATCGTTTTTAGATTTTATTTAGCAACATATAAAAAATGATACTCCGGGCGAGTCAGGTACAGTTGGAAAGCGCAGTGATAGAAACAACCTTGAAGAGAAAATGCAGAAAACAACATTTAGTCTTTTGTGCCCTGCCCAACTCAATTTCTTTATTTATAAACAAATCTACTCTACATTTATATTAATCTCTAAATTTGTACTCCTTCAAACGGGTTACATTAGCTTTGAGGTAATAAGTAAAACATTTTTGATTTTTAAACTGATGGACAATTTTATAGTATCTGCCCGTAAATACAGGCCCGCAACGTTCGACACCGTTGTGGGGCAAGCGCACATTACCAATACGCTGAAGAATGCTATTAAAACAGACCACCTTGCCCAAGCGTTTCTTTTTTGCGGACCGCGGGGCGTTGGCAAAACTACCTGTGCCCGCATTCTTGCCAAAACCATTAATTGCAGCAACAGAACAGCAAATACGGAGGCGTGTAATGAATGCGAATCCTGTGTTTCTTTCAACGTTGGGGCTTCTCATAACGTGTTTGAACTCGATGCAGCTTCCAATAATTCGGTGGATGATATTCGCAACCTTATTGACCAGGTAAGGTATGCTCCGCAATTGGGGGCATTTAAGGTGTATGTAATAGATGAGGTTCACATGCTCTCCAACCAGGCTTTTAACGCGTTTTTGAAAACCCTGGAAGAACCGCCAAAACATGCTATTTTTATATTGGCAACTACTGAAAAGCATAAAATTATTCCTACTATCCTTTCTCGCTGCCAGATTTTTGATTTCAACAGAATTCAGATTGAGGATATTGCTACCCATCTTGCCTTTATTGCCAAAAGCGAACACATTACTGCCGAAACAGATGCCCTGCATATTATTGCACAGAAAGCAGACGGGGCTTTGAGAGATGCCTGTTCCATATTTGACCAGATTGTAAGCTTTGCAGGAAACACCGTAAGCTACAAAGCGGTGATAGAAAACCTGAATATACTGGATTATGATTATTATTTCAGGGTTACGGATGCTATCCTGGAACAAAATATTTCCGAGTCGTTGTTAACCTTTAATGAAATTCTTAACAATGGTTTTGACGGGCATAATTTTACAGCAGGGCTTGGCGACCACTTTAGGAATTTGCTGGTGAGCAAGGATACCGTAACGCTTCAGCTGCTGGAAGTGGGAGCAAATATTAAGGATAAATATAAAGAACAGGCAGCAAAATGTTCGCTTACTTTTTTGATAAAAGGATTGACCATTCTTAACAAAACAGATATACAGTACAAAAGCAGTAAAAACCAGCGACTGCAGGTGGAGTTGGCGTTAATGCAACTTTGCTCTATCAACTCCGGCGGGACTGATACCGAAAAAAAAAATGACATAATAAAGCCGGCGGCAAAAAGTCCACTGTCCAAAGTCCAAAGTCCTAAGCCAGTTACGCCTTCTGCATATACTGCAAATACAAGTAACTCGACACAAATTGTTAAAGAGCCAAAAGAAGAACCCAAAAGAATACCTCCGGAAACGGTTGATGGTGTCGCCCTATTAAAAAAACCGCAGATAAAAAGCTCATCGCCTTCCATATCGCAACATTTGAACGGTAAACAAGAAACAGCACCATCGGTTGAAAAAGAGAAGGAAGAGAAAGAAATAAATTCCAATCTGTCCCAAAATGAGTTTACACAGGAAGCCCTTGAAAAGTGCTGGGATAAATATGCCATGGATTTAAAAACAAAAGGCAAAATAAGTTACGGAGTTGCTTTGTTGGGCAAGCGCCCTGTATTAATGGATAACAATGTAATTGATTTTTCGGTAAACAGTAAAACACAGGAAGAAACGATAATGGAAGACAAATCGAATTTACTGGGATATTTAAGAAAAGAACTTTCTAATTATTCCATACAGCTGAATTTGATAATGACAGCAGCGGAAGACAAAACAAATTTGTACACCGCCAGCGACCGGTATAAAAGGCTTTCGGAAAAGAACCCGGTTATCAATAAATTTCGTCAGGCATTCGATTTGGACATTGAGTTTTAATAGTTATTGGTGGATAAAAAATAATTTCTTTTTTATAAATCGTATTTATATAAAAGGTAATTTCACGCGCAGAAATCAATTATAAGTTAAATCGTTAAATTTATTGCCCATGCTAGAAAATTTAAGAACAATAAATATTCTCCTGGTAGAGGATAATCCCGGAGATGTACGCCTGACCCAAGAGGTACTGAAAGAAGGAAGAATAAATAATCAATTAAATGTGGTAATGGATGGAGAAGAAGCAATTCATTATTTACATAAGACAGGGAAACATACTGAAGCTGAACTTCCGGATATAATTCTCCTTGACCTTAATTTGCCTAAGATAGATGGCAGAGAAGTGCTGGCACATATAAAAAACGATGTCAATTTAAAACGCATACCGGTAATTGTACTCACCACATCAGATGCACAAACGGATATTTTAAAAATGTACGACAACCATGCAAATTGTTATATCACCAAGCCGGTGGATTTTGGTCAATTTATTAATGTAGTGAAATCGATAGAAGATTTCTGGTTGACCATTGTAAAATTACCTCCTAAAAATTAATTTTCAAACCAAGAAAAATATTCCCGTGACAGACCCGCAAAAATTACCAACTTATTTTGGAATTCGAAATCTCGGGTTAATTGTTTTAGTAGCACTGGCGTATTTTGGAGTTGCACAAACAGGATATCTCGTAGCTTCTGAAAACGAAAAGGTAACCACTTTGTTATCTGCATCGGGCGTTGGCTTAGCGGCAATTCTTTTACTGGGCAAGAGAATAAGTCCCGGAATACTGATAGGGGCTTTTTTTTCTAACTTTTTTATTTACCTGAAATATGCCGATGTTTCTCTCGCTACTGTAATTTTAGCTTCTTCCTTCATTAGCATTGGCTGCCTTGTTCAGGCGTTGGTTGGAAACTATTTGTTTTCAGAACTTGTACCCGGTAAAAATCCATTTGATAAAACCACAGAGGTATATCGCTTTACTTTTATTACTCTTTTTATTAGTTTCATTACCGCCCTCACCACAGCTGCAACCATCAATCTGTTTAAAATAAAAACAAACAGTGATTTTTATGATACAATAATTTCAAACTGGCTTAGCGATATTACCGGCTTGCTTATTATCACTCCTTTATTATTAGGGTGGACAAAAACAACCGCAAGGGAATATAAAAACAATTATGTTTTTGAAACTGTATTATTATACAGTCTTGTTTTCTGCGTGAGCGGTTTTATTTTTTTAAATTGGTTTCCGGGTGTAATTCATTTTAAGAAAGCCTACCTAACCCTGCCCCTATTGTTATGGGCTGCAAAGAAATTTGAACAACGGGAAGTAGTAACCGCCATTGCCATTTCATCTACAGTAGCCATTTTAGGAACACTTAAAAAACTCGGACCGTTTTCAAACGAAGCAATAGATGACTCTTTTCTTTCTTCGCAAATATATGTTTCTATTGTAAGTATTACCATTCTTTCGTTACGGGCAGCAACAAGTGAACGTTATGAATCGGAACTGGAATTGAGAAAAGCGCATCTTGAACTGAACTCAATTGCTGAAGAGCGGAAAACAAAATTAACCACTACCCTGAAGGAAGTGGAAGATTATCAGCGAAGAATAGATAGTATTTTTAATGTGCTACTTAAATATACGGTAATGAACTTTTCAGAAAAAGCCCCCATTAGCGAAAGAGCAGATGAAATAGATGCCATATCTGCCGGGCTCAATACACTGGGGGAGGAATTGCAATATTCCATTTCAGCAGAAAAAAAATATACCGAAAACCTGGAGAACCTGAATTCATTGTTGCAGGATAGTGAACAGCAAATTCAAACTATTTTTGCAAATGCACCTGAAGCAGTAATAGTAATGGATGCGGAAGGAATTATTGACAGATGGAACCCAACAGCTGAAGAAATTTTCGGATGGACTTCCAATGAAATAATAGGAAAACCTTTTCATGAGTTTGTTATACCCCCACATCAGCGGGAAATATATTTGAAGGGGATAAAACATTTCCTGGTTGGAAAAAAAAGGCATGTGCTCAATACTCCGATTGAAATAGAGGTAATGAACCGAAATGGAAATTTATTTACAATTGCCCTAAACATTTCTCCTACCTTAATGAAAGGCAGATATTTGTTCATTGCCTTTGCAAGAGATATAACCGAAGCCAAAAAAGCGGAAGAAAAATTGCATTATACATCGTACATGATAAACAATGCAACGGATGCTATTTTTGCAAGTGATAAAAACTTAATTATTACTTTTTGGAACAATGCCTGCGAAAAATTATACGGGTTTGATGAAAGTGAAGTGATTGGCAAATCGTATTTAGAAATAATAAAATCGGAACATCCCGAAACCAGTTCCAGGGAATCGGCATTGAAAGAACTTAATGAAACGGGGTCATGGAGCGGGGAACTTTATCATTTTTCAAAAGCAGGTAAACGCATTCCTGTACTTTCTTCTAATTCATTATTAAAAGACAAAACTGGGAAAATGATTGGCTATCTTTCGGTAGTAAGAGATATTTCAGAAATAAAAAATGCGGAAAAAGAAATAAAACGTTCGCAGGAGTTTTTAAATTCTGTGGTGGAGAACGTACCCAATATGCTTTTTATAAAAGATGCAAGAGATTTAAAATTTGTAGGGTTTAACAAAGCAGGCGAAGAACTGCTTGGCTTTTCAAGAAATGATTTGATAGGAAAAAACGATTATGATTTTTTTCCGAAAGAAGAAGCTGATTTTTTTACCGAGAAAGACAAAGCTGTATTGAGGGGAGGCGTTCTGTTTGAAATACCGGAAGAAAAAATTCATACCAAAAACAAAGGGATAAGAATTTTAGAAACAAAAAAAATTCCCCTGTTTGATGAGGGAGGCAGACCAAAATATTTATTGGGAATTTCAAATGACATTACCGACCGGATAAAAATGGAAGAACAGTTGAAAGAGAAATCTGTCGAACTTGCCCGCTCCAATACCGAATTGGAACAATTTGCATACGTGGCATCTCATGATTTGCAAGAACCGCTTAGAATGGTAAATAGTTATGTTCAGTTATTATCAACCCGGTATAAGGATAAATTAGACCAGGACGCTAATGATTTTATAGGATATGCTGTGGATGGAAGTAACAGAATGCGAAACCTGATTAATAGTTTGCTGGCGTATTCGCGCATTAACAGGGTAAAACCCTTTGAGCAGGTGAACCTGAACAAAATGATGACAGAGGTATTACAGGATTTAAAAAACCGAATTTCTGAAAACAAAGCAACAATAAAAGTGGATGAACTGCCTACTGTATTTGGCGACCATGTTTTATTGAGCCAGTTATTTACCAATTTAATAGGCAATGCTATTAAATTTAAGGACGAGAGGGATCCTGAAATAACAATTTCTTATACAAAGAAAAATGATGAGTTTTTATTTTCTATTAAAGATAACGGAATAGGGATAAAAAAAGAATATGCTGAAAAAATATTTGTCATTTTTCAACGATTACATTCCAAAGAAAAATATCCGGGCACTGGAATTGGTTTGGCTATTTGCAAAAAAATTGTGGAACGCCATGGTGGAAAAATTTGGATAGAGTCGGAAATAGAAAAAGGAACCACTTTTTATTTCACTATCAAAGAAAACCTGAAAAGCCCGGTTTAAAATTTTCTTTTCCCCGAAAATCTCCTGTTGTTGCTGAAATTTCTTTTTCTTTCCGGTTCATCGTGTTCTGCGGCTCTCGCATTGCTGAATTTAGGAGTGTCTTCCACAATCACTACATTGCCAACAAGTTTTAAAATATCTTTCCAATATGCTTTTTCTTCTGAAGAGCAAAAAGAAATGGCAGCACCGCCTTCTCCTGCCCTGCCTGTTCTGCCAATGCGGTGAATATACGTTTCGGCAACTTCCGGCAATTCGTAATTAATAACGTGGGTAAGCTTGTCCACATCTATTCCCCTTGACGCAATATCAGTGGCAATTAAAAGTTTGATGGTACGGTTTTTAAAACCTTCCAGTGCTTTTTGCCTTGCGCTTTGCGATTTGTTTCCATGTATGGCTTCGGCAGAAATGCCAAACTTTACCAAATCTTTTACCAGTTTATTTGCCCCATGTTTGGTTCGCATAAATACTAACGCATGATTGATGTTTTCCTTTTCCAACACAAATTTCAACAAATCTTTTTTATCCTGTTTTTCGGCAAAATACATGGACTGTTTTACTGCTTCGGCAGGAGCGGATATAGATGCTACCTGCACCGACACCGGGTTAGTTAATAATCCGTTTGCCAGTTTTTTTATTTCGGGCGGAACAGTTGCCGAGAAAAAAACAGTTTGTCTTTTCACAGGCAGCTTGGTAATTATCTTTTGAATGTCCCTGATAAAGCCCATATCCAGCATCCTGTCCACTTCGTCAAGCACAAAAAATTCGATGGTATGAAGTTTTACAAATCCCTGGTTCATCAAATCCATCAGCCTTCCGGGAGTGGCAATGAGTATATCCACGCCTTGCTGCAACGCTCTTGTTTGATTGCCCTGCGAAACGCCACCGAAAATAACAGTATGTTTTACATTAATGTTTGCCCCGTAATCGGTAAAACTTTCACCAATCTGAATGGCAAGTTCGCGCGTTGGTGCCAGTATCAGGGCTTTGATGCCGGGAGTTTTTCCTTTTAATTGTTTGGCATGAAATAGTTGTAAAATTGGTAATGCAAATGCTGCTGTTTTCCCGGTCCCGGTTTGTGCGCAGCCAAACACATCTTTTCCTTCGAGGATAAACGGGATGGCTTTTTCCTGTATGGGGGTAGGGTTCAGGTAACCTTGTTTGCTCAATGCCTCCCGAATGGGCGGTATAATGTTTAAATTTTCGAACGTCATAAATTGTTTTTTATAAATAAAAATAAGTCATTAGTATAATTAATGATTTCGGGAAAATCCCTTTGTAAAGGTTTAAAGAAAGAATGAGAAAATTTAACTGAAGCGGGAAAAGTCAAACGGAACAAAACAGTTATTAAAATACAAATTCATTTTTTTAGTGGGTCAAAGGTAGGAAATTAAAATGAGAACGCTTATTTCTACCTGTTTTAGTACTTTCCTTCCCGGTTTAATGCCTCCCGCCTCGGCAAAAATGCCTAAAGTCTCCTCTATAATGCTTTTTTGTCCTGCTTTAATGCTTTTTGCCGAAGGTTTAATGCTTATTGCTTCGGCTATAATGCTTTTTTGTCCAACTTTAATGCTTTTTGCCGAAGGTTTAATGCTTATTGCTTCGGCTATAATGCTTTTCTATCGTATTTTAGTAACTTTTTACTGTCCTATTATAATTTTTTTGTTAGCATGACCTCATTCGGGGGAGTTGTGACCTTTTTGGGGGCTTTTTTGGAAAAGAAGGTTTTTGGGTTATAACTTATATATATAAGCACTACTAAACGACTAATAAATGACTTATGGGCTAAAGCCCTTATCTGGTGAGGTTTCATTAACCCCAGCCTTAAGGCTGGGGTTACAAAACAGAACTACTTGTATTTAGGGACTTTAGTCCCATTAGTCGGTTTGTAGT
>JANYDQ010000318.1 GCA_025363555.1 Bacteroidota bacterium
ACTACAAACCGACTAATGGGACTAAAGTCCCTAAATACAAGTAGTTCTGTTTTGTAACCCCAGCCTTAAGGCTGGGGTTAATGAAACCTCACCAGATAAGGGCTTTAGCCCATAAGTCATTTATTAGTCGTTTAGTAGTAATATTTTATACCAGTATCTATTTGACTTCGGGAATAAGAGAAGGCACCAAAGCCTTCCTGCCAATTAAACTTCCAGGTTATTAATTGTTTTTCATTTATAAATTTTGATGATATGGCTTTTATATCTCTTACTAAATCTGAAATGGAAAGAAGGGTCTAATCCAATCAATATATGTGTATGGTCGGGCATACAGTAGATAGACAGCGTTTTTTGTTTTCGATTTTGAACTATTCCGGTTATGTATTTTTGGAGTTGTTCCCTGTGTTGCCGGGGGATTAAATTTTGCCTTCCTTTAACAGCAAATACAATATGAATATATATTTGGGAATAGGTGTTTGGCATTTTACAGGTCGCTCCTACGGAGCTTGTTAAGGTTATTTGTTTTTATTTTCTACAAACAGTTTGCTCCTACGGAGCGTACATTGGTATGTTTTATTATACCACGAATGTAAGGATTAATTTGCTATAAAAAATTTCATTCAAAATCACCACCGCTGGCGGAGGTGATTTTAAACATTATTTTTTCGCAAATTTGTAATTTTCATTTTTATATTTTATTTTTGCTCTCACAAATCAATATAAATATAAAAATAGCATGATTAAAAACTACTCTCATTTACCTACTACTTTTTTTATGTTTAACGCTAAACCCTTATCTGATTTGACAACACCTCTACTTTTTTAATCGTTTCCTGTATGTTCTTTTTCTGATGTTGTTTGGAGTTTAATCTCTTTACCAGGAAATTGTTTTGCCGGAAATTAAAAAAAAAGTAGCGTCATGCTTAAAGAGCACATTGCTTATTTAATTATGTTTTTCAAAACCCAATTTGGTGGCAGTTTACTTACTGACAGTGAGCTGTGGCGGGTGGTGGATTGTTTTGAAAGCGATACCTATTATGATGAGGATGTGTATAGTGCAAAAAGTCAAAAAACCAATGCCATTGGTTTGGTTTATTCGGGCTTGTTTAAATGTGTACAAACTTCTAAATTAAATAAGCCGAAAATAATTGATTTGTTTTTTCCAAAGTATAATTTTGTTGTGGTTGATTGGCAAAGTTTTTTGTCGGGCGAAGCATCGAAATACGACATCATTTCGGTTAAAACAAGTGTGGTCCTTTCTATTTCCAAAAGCAAGTTTGAAAAACTGTGCCAAGAAATACCTTGTATCAATAGTTTATGTCGCAGAATGATTTACCATTCGTGTACTGTCAGAAAAGAGTTATTAATAGAATATATTGATTGGGATTGTGAAACAAAAAGAAAATATTTTGATGCTGAATACCCCAATGTTTCCAACAAGATTACACTTATTCAGTTAGGTGAATTTTTTGGTGTTTCTAAAACTTCTTTTAAAAAGAAAAAACACCCTTAACAATTATTTGTTCTGTTTTTTGCCCAAAATGGGCATTTTTTAACATTTACCCCTTTTCAACCCACTACTTTTATACAAGATTTAAAGCAAACCTTTTCACCCCAAGTTCTTTGACATAGTTTAGTAAACCCCGAAAAGATGCTTTAATAAAGGAAAGCAAGTAACTTAAAGGTTGATATTTAGTTGCAAAAAGCAACTATCCGGTGAATAGTAACTACTACATGGCGGATAGTAACTACTACATGACGGATAGTAACTACTACATGGCGGATAGTAACTACTACATGACGGATAGTAACTACTACATGACGGATAGTAACTACTACATGGCGGATAGTAACTACTGGATGACGGATAGTAACTACTACATGGCGGATAGTAACTACTGGATGGCGGATAGTAACTACTGCATAGCGAATAGTTATAGTATATGGCGAATAGCAATCGCTAATTATCAAAAATAAATGAATAGTGTGGAACGAGTTCCTGTTTCGTTCTGTGCCTTAACAAAAATAACAGGGATATTAATTAACTAATACTTAAAAACAATGAAAATTAAAAACCAGGTAAAAGAAAGCCGTGGAAAATCGAAAACCGTTTATTATGTTGATTTAATAAATGGCAATTCGGAAGAGGCAGACAAACAAGCTCTTCAGCAAGCAGAGCAACGATTTGTAAAACAAGAAACAAAAAAAATCAACAACATTAAAAGCCGGGAAGGTGCAGAACATTATATGCACAATGCACTGGCAATGAAACCGGGCAGGGAGCGCGAACTGATGATTTTGCTGGTAGCATCGGTAAGAACGATTAAAGCCAAACTGGCAATGCCTGCAAATGACGAAGAGTATTACCGTAAATCGTTTAACATGCAGGATGCTATTTTTTTAAACACTTCCGGTTATTTTTCCCCTGCATTTAACCGCCTTGCCACCTGGGCAACCGAAAACATTGCACTGGATACGGCATTAGATGCTATTGAAAACAAAGATGCTAACGGAGAAGCACTCAAAAAAGCAGCAATGAAAAATTTAAAACTTACTCTTAAATTAGCGTTGAATTTTGTAAATAACCTGGTATTGGTCAATCAGCCTTTAGCCCTTTTAATGATAGAAGCTGCACTGATGGAACCTGTGGGGGCAGGCACCATAAGGAAACCCGCTTTTACAATATTACAAACCAATGTTTCGGGCAGCATTAAACTTATATCGCTGGCAGCACGCAAAAATGGAAAATTGGTGAACGCAGCTTACGAGTGGGAATATTCAATAGATAATATGGCTACCTGGATACGACTTCCGGTTACTCTTTCTTCAACCACTATTGCGGTAGATATGGTGTTAGGAAAAACAATAGTGTTTCGCAGAAGGATAACTACAAGAGAAGGAACCGGGGAATGGCTGGTTTCAAAAGCGATAACTCCGTCATAAAATTAATTAGGAATGAAAAAAGCTCTTCGGAAACGAGGGGCTTTTTTTGTTTAACAAATAAATATACCCTTTGTAATTCATTAAAACCATATTAACATGAAAAAACTCATAATTAGTACAGTGGCACTATTGATAACAATAAGTGCTTTTGCAACACACAATATGTTCGGAGATATAAGTTATACTCATCTTTGGGGCAATGCGTATCGTTTCACAGTTCGCACATTTACCAACACTTAACCTGGGATAAACCTAATGTGATATGTAATTATATTATTGATGTAACGATGAAAGAATATAGAAATGTTGGGGGCACATTTTATTATATAGGCACTACTATGCAGGAAATATTTACAAATAATTGTTCGTCCACTTTGTCGGTTCGTGATAATACTGCTGTTTGCAATTTTACCATTTCTCCTAATCCCTTTTACTTCACAAACCACTATTTCTTTTTCAGAAGAACAAAAAAATACTACTATAAAAATAACTGATGTGTTAGGCAATATAGTGAATAGCCAACAGGCAACAGATAATAGCGTATTACTTGACCTGACAGGATACTCAAAAGGGATTTATTTTGTAAGGATTGTTTCGACAGGCTCAACCACCGGGGATGCCAACCGAGGTGGTGAACAGGAAGATAGTAGTGCAATAACACACTCCCGAATAGCTCGGGACTCATAGCCCTAACCCCTCTCAAGAGGGGAGTTGCTTACACACAAAAAAGCTTCTCAGAAAACGTGAAGCTTTTTTTGTTTGCAAAGAAAATTATATCTTTACCGAAAATTAAAAAACTTAAACACAATGAAAAAATTATTTGCAATTACTTTAGCCACTTTATTGATTACTATCAATGGTTTTTCGCAAACATTACATAACGGGCAATTGGCAACGCCCAGGCCCTTCAACAATTTACACAAAGCCAAGCTGCCTGCTAATGCCAAGCCCCCTTTTTATAATTGTAACGGGCAGGCAAAAACAACAGCGTTTAATTTATGGATAGAGCCGGTGGGTTCTGTTATGTTACAAAATGGAATTGATGAAACAGCTTCGAGTTCTGTAAATAGCGAGGGCATATTTTTAAATCCTATCTACCAGGATTCGACTGTTACTGTTTCTGATCCTAATTATACTAATTCTATTTCCACAATGATGGTTGGCTCTGTTTTAGATGTTACTTCTTCGTTTTTACAGCCGTCTTTGTTACCTATTTGTACTTCCGGGGATGCTTATAGTGTGGATTCGATAATGATTTCGGGTGCTTATGTTAAAGCAACCAATGCAGTAGATACTTTGTACACCTGGCTTGTATGGGGCGATACCAGCAACAGTTCCATAGGCTTTACCAAAACAAGTGCTGCTAATTTATGGGTGGCTCCCATCGCTACTTTCAGAACAGATGCTATAGGACCTAAAGTAATCGGTGCCACTTCCGCTCAAGGGAATAGAATAAGCAGCAGCGTTCCGGGCTCCAATAGCATGTTGGTAAAGTATGTGTTACAAATTACGGATACCGTTGGTCTGGCTAACGCTGTAAAATTGATTACTATTCCGTTGCCTTCTGTGGTTAATGTTCCGGCAGGTAATATTATTTCCTGTTACTATACTTTTGTTCCCGGTGGCACACATTCAACAGGCGATTGCAGTTTTGCCTACCCGGGTTCTCTAACCCCTCAAACAGTAAATGGGTTTGGTGGTAGTATCTGGAGTCAAACGTTTCCGCAGGTAAATTCTATGTTTGATTACCAGCCATTACAAATAGACCCTACGGGTTGGAACATGGGCGAAAGTTATTCAAAAGAGGTTAGGTATGCTTTTCCCGGGTATGCAGCCAGGGATAGTTTTGTGTGGGGAAATTTAACCATTGCCCCGCTTATTTATTATCATATTTTCGGAAACTCATCTGTAACTGCCCAGGCACCCGTGGCTGATTTTACAATAGTTCCTGACGCAAATAACCCTTATAATTTCTGGATGTTTAATTCTTCTACTGGTGGCAATTTGAGTAATTACTGGACTTTTGGCGACACTTCTGCTTCTTCCACTTCTACGTTATCATCGCCAATGCATACATACGCTACCGCTAATACTTACAACGTTTGCCTTTCGGTTTCTAACGGAGCAGGCGGAAATACCGTATGCCACAATGTAACTGTTTCGGGCACTTCAAACACCTGCATGGCATTGTACAACATTTCTCACGATACAACAGGAACTAACCCGAACGCTTATACCATTACCGATTTATCGTATGGTTCTAACTTAACCTACCTGTGGGATTTTGGCGATACTACTACTTCCACCCTTCAGCACCCGGTGCATAATTATTTGGGCGCGGGTCCATATCAGCTATGTTTAACAGTAGATAACGGAGCGGGCTGCACTCAAACCTATTGCGATTCGCTGTTTGCTGTAGATTCATTGCACTCGCACCTTCAGCCTATCGCTTTCACTGTGGTTGCCGGTCCACCGCCACCATTGGCAACAGCTATTTCGAATGTTACTGCTAATGAGGGAATATTAATATCCCCTAACCCGTTTACATCGCAAACCACTATTTCTTTTATTCAAGAACAAAAACATACTACTATAAAAATAACAGATGTACTTGGCAAAGAAATAAAAACTTTGGTTTTGAGCGGAGCGAAGAACGTGGTGATAGAAAAAGGAGAAATGGAGAGAGGGATTTATTTTGTAAGGATAGAAGACGATGGTTCAATTGGTTTACCAGCCAAGGTGGAGAACAGGAAGATAGTGGTGGAGTAAAAAAAGAAATTCTAAATTCTAATCGTCATCCTGAACTTGTTGAAGGATAAATCCTGAAAAAGTTGGGAAACGGGGATGTTTTGGTTTGTAAAAAATAATATACCTTTACAGAAAATAAAAAATAAAAAATCATGAAAAAAATACTACTAATAATAATCGGGGCATTGAATTGGATGCCGGGAAATGCACAATGGACAGCACAAACCAGCGGAACTGCTTATTATTTATATTCTGTAGCTTTTGGGGATGCTAACCACGGCTGTGCTGTGGGAAATGATACGTTGACGGGTACTATGGTGCGTACAGTGAATGGGGGAAGCAACTGGATGGGGGTGGCGGTTCCTACCACTTCACCTTTTTACGGAGTGAGTTTTCCATCTGTTACCACGGGCTATGCAGTGGCGGACACAGGAGTGATTATAAAAACTAACAATGGCGGGATGAACTGGAACCTGCAAAATTCGACCACCACTCATACCCTTTATGGAGTTTATTTTTTAGATACCTTGAACGGATATTGTGCAGGCACCTACGGTTCGATATTGAAAACCACCGATGGCGGCACTAACTGGGCGATTCAAAACATAGGTACCAACCACTTATATTCTGTTCACTTCCCCACTTCTATGGTGGGATACGCAGTAGGCAATGCCGGAACTATTTTAAAAACCATGGATGGAGGCACTTCGTGGACATTTCAAACGAGCGGAACGGTTCAAAAATTAAGGGGAGTTTATTTTACTTCTATAGATACAGGTTATGCTGTTGGATATACGGGCACGATACTAAAAACCATGAATGGCGGTGCTACCTGGACCGCCCAAAGCAGCGGAATTACTAATATATTGTTTTCCGTTAAGTTTATTTCTGCTACCACCGGATTTGTTACGGGGACTGCCGGAAATATTTTAAAAACAACCAATGGAGGCATCAGTTGGATTTACCAGGGCATAGGGGGTAATAATACATTACGCTCCGTATGTTTTGCAAATGCAAGTATTGGTTATGTTTGCGGTGGTGCGGGTACGATATTAAAGACCACCACTGGTGGCGTGTCCACAGTTGGCATATTGGAAAACGCGGCACAAAATGATTTCACTATTGCACCCAACCCCCTGTCTTTACAAACTACCGTAAGTTTTGCAGAAGAACAAAAAAATACTTGTTTATTAATTACAGATGTTTTGGGCAATGAAGTAAAAAGGCAATTAGCAACGGGCAAAAGCGCAACGCTGGATATGACCGGTTTTGCAAAGGGAATTTATTTTGTGAAAATAGTAGAAGATGGTTTGGCAGCCTCGCCAACCCATTTAGCAAACAGGAAGATGGTGGTGCAATAGCTACTGCGAATTACTAAGCGAAAAACTGTTTTTATGTAACACTCTTTGCCTTCTCCTTTTTTCTCTGTGTTCTTAAAAAATATTTTGTTACATCCCACCGGTTTTTTTAATAGTGGAAGTAAATTGATACAGCAACAACTACTTCTGTGTTTCTCAACATCTCCAATTCACCAATTCTTTGTTACCTTTGCGCCCTTAAAAATTTAAAATTAAAGAAGTGAATTATCTATCAGTAGAATCGGTTTCGAAAGCATACGGACCAAAGAATTTGTTTGACAAAATAAGTTTCGGACTAAATAAAAGTCAGCGAATAGGACTTATTGCCCGGAACGGGGCAGGAAAATCTACTTTACTCAAAATAATTATGGGTAAAGAAATTCCGGACGCAGGCATCATTACTTTCCGGAAGGATATCAGCATTATTTACCTTGACCAAAACCCATTGTTTGACGAAGAAAGTACAGTTATAGAAGCTATATACAATACCAATAATCCTTCTTTGAATGCTGTTCGGGATTACGAAACCGCCCTGACGGAGTTTGAAAACAATTATAATGAAGGGACTTCGGTGAGGCTGGAGGAATGCACCGCCATGATGGATAAACTGGAAGCGTGGAGTGTGGAAGCAAAAATTCATGAAGTGCTTCAGCGATTAAAAATTGCTTTCCTGGATAAAAAAATCGGGGTGCTATCGGGTGGTCAAAAGAAACGGGTGGCACTTGCCAAAGTATTGATTGACGAACCTGATTTATTAATACTGGATGAACCAACCAACCACCTGGATGTGGAGATGATAGAGTGGCTGGAGAATTATTTAATTTCCAGGGACCTTACCTTGCTGCTTGTTTCGCACGACCGTTATTTTCTGGACAGTGTTTGCAGTGAAATTATAGAAATAGATGCCGGCAAAATATTTCATTACCGTGGCAACTTTCAATATTTTGTAGAAAAGAAAGCAGAACGGGAGGATATGGAAAATTCGGAAGTGGACAAAGCAAAAAATTTATACCGCAGAGAGCTGGAATGGGTAAGAAAAATGCCAAGAGCAAGAGGAACAAAAGCGAAGTATAGGGTAGATTCGTTTTATGAAGTAAAAGATAAGGCATTCAGCAAAAAGACGGAAGAGAAGCTGGAACTTTCTGTGAAGATGACCCGTCTGGGAGGGAAGATACTGGAATTGATAAAAATAAAGAAAGCTTATGGAGATTTTAAGATATTAGATAACTTTTCGTACACATTTAAAAAGGGTGAAAAGATAGGCATTATCGGAAAAAACGGGGTGGGAAAAACCACGTTATTAAACATGATAATGGGAAAGGACAAACCAGATGCCGGAAAAATACAAACCGGAGAAACCATTGTATTTGGTTATTATTCGCAGGACGGTTTGGTATTGAACGAAGACAAGCGGGTGATAGAAGTAGTGAAAGACATTGCTGATTTTATTCCCTTGGCAGATGGAAGCAAACTTACGGCAGCACAACTGTTGCAGAAATTCCAGTTCAATCCCGATGTGCAATATAATTTTGTTTCTAAACTAAGCGGAGGTGAAAAAAGAAGGTTGTATTTAATGACCATTTTAATTAAGAATCCTAATTTCTTAATCCTGGACGAACCAACCAACGACCTTGATATATTAACATTAAGCGTGCTCGAAGATTTTCTTACCAACTTTCAGGGTTGTGTTTTGATAGTAACTCACGATCGCTATTTTATGGATAAAATGGTGGACCATCTTTTTGTGTTTGAAGGAAACGGAATTGTGCGCGACTTCCCCGGGAATTATACAGAATACCGAGATAAAAAAGAAATGGAAGAACGATTGTTAAAGAAAACAGAAACAAAAATTGCTATAGCAGAAAAAGCACCGGAGATAAAAGAAGAAACAACCGAACCCGCCACCACTAAAAAGAAGCCAGGCTTTAAAGAAAAGTTTGAGTTTGAACAACTGGAAAAAGAAATAGCTGCCTTGGAGGAAGAAAAATCAAAACTTACTGTGCTGCTGAATGCCGGCAGTAACAATCACGAAGAAATGATAAAATGGGCAGAAGAAATAGGGAAGATGGAAAACGAATTGGATAATAAATCTTTTCGCTGGATGGAATTGAGTGAGTTGATGTAATTTTATATTCCTTGAGACCAAACTGCCTTGAGTTACCTTTAGTCATTATATAGATTAGGTCTTAATGAATTAATTTGATAATAAATTGTACTTCCCCGTTCCGAACCACTCTCTCTAATTTATAATGATACTTATTTGGGCATGTGCCCGATGAAGAATAGGGTACCGTGCTTTTCGCTCCAATCATTTTTGTTAAGAACAAAAAATGGATTTCCGCTCCAATCCCTCATGCGAGGCTTCCAGAGGTTCGATAGTATTTAATTACGCGAAATATTAATCTATACAGTCTATAAAATATATTTTGAATTCGGTGTAACTTTACCCCCATCTCAATCGTCTTACTACAAACCTTGCACAAAAAACGCTATCTATGACAGTAGAAGAATTCAACCAGACAGTTGATTTATATGCTGATAATCTTTACCGATTTATCCTTAGTAACATTAAGGATGTGGATAAGGCGCGGGACATTGTGCAGGATACGTACGAAAAACTGTGGATGAAAGTTTCGGATGTGGAAAGCACCAATGCCAAAGCATATATGTTTACCACAGGTTACCGCACCATGCTGGATTTCATTAAGAAGGAGAAAAACCACAGAGGCGATATGTCAGAAGCGAGAATGAATACCTTGCAAAGCAACAATAGATACAGTGATTTAAAAGAAGTGCTAAACGAAGCACTAAGCAAATTACCCGAAATACAACGTACGGCTGTTTTATTGAGAGATTACGAAGGATATAACTATGCAGAGATAGGAGAAATAACAGGATTAAAAGAATCGCAGGTAAAGGTTTATATTTTCAGAGCACGAGAATTTTTGAAAGAATATATCGGTAAAATGGAGAATGTGATTTAAAGAGGCCTCACCCCTTAATCCCCCTCTCCGAAGGAGAGGGGGTGATAGGTGAGAAACTTAAAAAAGAAATAGAAAAATAATAATTAAACAAAGTACTTCAAAAGCCTCCCCTTCGGGGAGGTTGGAGGGGCTGTTATGAACATCAACAAAAATAACTACGAAGCCTATTTCCTCGATTATCATGAAGGGAACCTGACACCTCAAGAGGTGGCAGATGTGTTATTGTTTGTTCAGAACCATCCTGAATTAAAAGAAGAGCTGGAAAGCTTCGAAAACTTTTCTATCAAAGATTATCCAACCATTCTTTTCGAAAACAAAGCGGATTTAAAGAAAAAAATTACGGAAGCCAACCGGGAAGAATATTTTATCAAGGCAGTTGAGAATATATTAACTCCTGCGGAAAAGCAGTTATTAGACGATTACATAAAGCAACATCCCCATGTTATAGTTGATTATCATTTATTTCAGCAAACAAAATTACAGGCTAATACTAGTATTGTTTTTGAAAATAAAGATAGAATAAAAAAAGTCCTTACCCCTGTATTATTGCCCTTCGACAAGCTCAGGGTGACAGAACGGAATGAGGCACTAATTTCTTATGCAGAAGGTTTATTATCTGAAGAAGAAGAGGAGGTATTGACCAGACAAATTGCTACAGATGTTCAATTGCAAAAGGAACTGGCATTGTATCAGCAAACAAAATTAGTGGCAGATACTGCCATTGTTTTTGAAAACAAAAATGATTTAAAACGTAAAGAAAGAAAAGTAATTCCATTGTATTATTACATGGATGCTGCCGCTGCCATATTGTTATTGATTGGCTTATTCTTTATTTTCAATAATAATAAAGGAGAACAATTTGCAAAAAATAATGTTCCAACAAAAAGCAATCATGTTGCAACTAATGTACCCCTCGAATCAGCAGATAAAACAAATACTATCGAACCCAAAAATAATAATCATAGTGTTCCTTCAAATCTTAGTGGCTTAGTGGCAAAAAAAACAAAACATATACAAGAGAATATAACTAATTCTATAACAGTTGAAATAGTAAAGAATGAACCTGAAATTATTAAAAAGGAAGAACCGCCAATTGCTGAAACCAATGCTTTGACAAGTTCAGCAACCGGTAACCAAGAGCCAATTTCAAAAAACCAAGAGCCAGCATCAGACATCGGACTTCGGACTTCTGACCCTAACGAGTTTCTTTCTTTAAAAGAAATAGCAGTAAAAAAATTAAAAGAAAACACCCTGGATGAAAACACCCTAGAAGCAGAAAAGAAAAGCGGACGATTGAAAAAGTTCAGTGGATGGGATTTAGCTAAATTAGTTGCAAAAGGTGTAAGTAAAGTTACAGGACGCGAAGTAAAAGTAGAGCCAAAATACAATGATAATGGGGATGTAACCGCTTATGCACTGGGTGCCGGTGGTTTTGAGTTATCAAGAGGCCGATAGTATTTTACTCCGAATGCCCATGTTTTATTGCCAATTCAAAAAAAAACACTACCTTCGTGGAAATAAATAATAACAAAAAATTTGAAGTTTACCGATTTTAATTTTGAATCAAATCTACAAGAAGGGCTTGATTCAATGGGTTTTGAAAACCCAACACCAATTCAAGAACAAGCAATCCCGATTATTCAAAACAACAAAGATTTAATTGGTTGTGCACAAACAGGTACCGGCAAAACGGCTGCATTCCTGCTTCCTATTCTAAATAAGTTGTCGGTGCATCCATCGCACTCTACTAATACATTAATTGTAGTTCCTACCCGTGAACTTGCATTGCAAATCGACCAGGCGTTGCAGGGGTTTTCATATTTTACTTCCGTAAGTTCCATTGCCATTTATGGCGGGAGCGATGGAATAGTATTCGAAAAAGAAAGAAAAGCTTTAACAGATGGTGCAAACATTATAATTGCAACACCGGGAAGGTTGATGGCACATTTAAACATGGGCTATGTAAAGTTTGATAAAGTAGAAACATTAATCTTAGACGAAGCAGACCGTATGCTCGACATGGGTTTTGTGGATGATATTTTGAAGATTACTACTTATCTGCCAAAGACAAGACAAACACTGATGTTTTCGGCTACCATGCCTTCTGCAATCAGAACACTTGCCAATAAATTATTGCACAATCCTGAACACATCAGCATCTCTATTTCAAAGCCTGCAGAGGGAGTAATTCAGGGTGCTTATTTAGTTTACGATACTCAAAAAAATGCTTTAATCAAATCTTTGCTGGAAGGAAAAGAATTGACAAGCGTAATCATTTTTGTTTCCACTAAAATAAAAGTAAAAGAACTGGAACGTGATTTACAAAAAGCAAAACTAAAAGCAAAAGCTATTCATTCGGATTTAGAGCAAAATGAAAGAGAAGAGGTGCTTCGTAATTTCAGAAGCAAACAATTACAAATATTAGTTGCCACCGATATTCTTTCGAGAGGGATAGACATTGAAGATATAGGTTTGGTAATTAATTACGATGTGCCCGGAGATGCCGAAGATTATATTCACCGCATCGGAAGAACTGCCCGTGCAGCTTCGACAGGGGTTGCATTAACTTTCATTAATGAATACGACCAGCAAAAATTTCTTCAAATAGAAACCTTAATTGGAGCTGAAGTAAAAAAGATTCCATTGCCTTTGAGCGTTGGAATAGGACCAGAATACACACCTTTAGTGAAAATAAAAAAGCCTTTTTTGAAAAAGAAAAGTTTTAATAAAGACAGAAGGCCTGCGAGGAAATAATTTCTAATATAATCCGTAACTCCGCGTCTTGTATTTTAACAAATATTAAACTCCCTGTTTTTAATAAACAAATAAGAATCCGTACCTTTGGGGTTCTGTAATGCAGGAACAATTTTTGCTTTGCTTTTTAAGATGTCAGACAATAATTACCAATCATTAATAGAAAAACTGGATGGGTTCATCCGCAAGTACTATAAAAACCAACTGATTCGAGGTGTTATATATACCGTAGGTTTGGTAGTATTGTTTTTCCTTACCGTTACCGCCCTTGAATATTATGCACATTTCAATATTAGTGTTCGTACTGTATTGTTTTATTCTTTTGTTGTTGCAACAGGTTTTGTGTTTGTAAAATATATTTTCATTCCTGTTTCTCATTTATATAAAATGGGCAAAATCATTTCTTACACCGAAGCCGCAAAGATAATAGGCAGACACTTTGCCAATGTTCAGGACAAACTGCTGAATGTGCTTCAGTTGCAGGAACAAGTGGCTAAGGGGGAAGCAACATCTCAATACTCAATACCCAATACTCAATACTCTCTTATAGAAGCAAGCATCAATCAAAAAACAAAAGAATTAAAGCCAATCCCATTTACTTCAGCAGTTGATTTCAAAGAAAACAGAAGGTATCTGAAGTATGCATTGATTCCCGTTTTGCTTATTACTATTATTTTGTTTGCAGCACCAAGCATTATTACTGACGGAGCTAAACGCTTGGTAAAACACGATGAGTATTTCGAAAAACAAGCACCATTTCAATTTGTTATAACCAATAAAGAGTTGAAAACAGTTGCACAACAGGATTTTGAATTGAAAGTAAAACTAACAGGCAATGAGGTTCCGGCCAATGTATATGTAGAGATTGAAGGAAACGAATTTAAATTGGACAAAGAAAACATCGTTAATTTTAATTATGTTTTTAAAAATGTTCAGAAGAATATAAATTTTCAGTTGTCTGCCGATGGTTTCAAATCAAAGGAATATGAGTTGGTGGCATTGCCCAACCCTATTCTTTTAAACTTTGATATTGCGCTTACTTATCCTGCTTATTTAGGAAAAAAAGATGAGGTGATTAAAAATACCGGAGACCTCGTCATCCCTGCCGGAACAAAAGTGAAATGGAGCTTTATTACTAAAAACACAAAGAACTTACGATTGAACTTTAATGATACTTCGTTTGCCGTTTCTCCAACTTCTGAAAATGCGTTCACTTATTCTTCGCGCTTTTTCAGGGACAAAACGTATTCCGTTACTACTGCCAACCAGTTTTTGAAAAGCAAAGATTCAGTAACTTATAATATCAATGTAATTCCCGATGCGTATCCTCAGATAGTTGTAGATGAGAAAAAAGATACTTTGTCAACCAAAAAGATTTCTTTCCGGGGAGAAGTAAAAGATGATTACGGTTTTAATAGACTTACTTTTAACTATCGCTTTATTTCCAATAACGATACTTCCATGTCAGAAAGTGATAAGAATAAAAAACTGGAAGTAAAAACCACTGCCATTGCAATAAATAAAGCAGCCACACAAGACCAGTTTTATCATTACTGGGATATGAATGAATTAGGCGTTTCTCCGGGCGACCAGGTAGAATATTATTTCGAGATATTTGATAACGATGGAGTAACAGGAAGCAAATCTACCCGCTCGCAAAAGATGATTTTTAAAGCACCTTCATTAAAAGAACTGGCTGAAAACACAGAGAAGAACAATAATAAAATTAAGGATGATTTGCAGGAAAGCATTAAGCAGGCAAAAGATATTCAGAAAGAATTAGCTGACCTGCAACGCAAGGTAACAGAGAAGAAAGAACTGACATGGGAAGAAAAAAAGAAACTCCAGGATTTGCTTGATAAACAAAAAGACCTGCAAAAGAAAGTGGAGAATGTGAAGAATGAAAATCAGCAGAACAATGAACAAAAAAGCGAATACAAACAGCCCGATGAGAAGATATTAGAGAAACAACAACAACTCCAGGAATTGTTTGATAAAGTAATGACTCCCGAATTGAAAGAAAAATATGAGGAGTTACAAAAATTGATGGAGAAGATGGACAAAGAAAAAGTGCAGGATGCTTTGGATAAAATGAAGTTGGATAATAAAGACATTATGAAAGAACTCGACCGTAACCTGGAATTGTTCAAGCAAATGGAGATGGAACAAAAGCTCCAGGAGAACATTGATAAATTGAATGATTTGGCGAAAAAAGAAAATGACGAAGCAAAGAAAACAGAAGAAAAAAAGTCGGATGCGAATGAACAGAAGAACAAACAGGATGAGTTGAACAAACAAATGGACGATTTAAAAAAAGACATGAAGGAGATGGAGGAGAAAAACAAGGAACTGGAAGAGCCTAAAAAAATGGAGAATACGGAAGAGAAGAGTGAGGACATCAAGAAAGATATGGAAAACTCAAGTGAGCAACTGAAAAGCGGGCAAAAGAAAGGGGCTTCCAAATCTCAAAAATCTGCAGGGGACAAGATGCAAAAGATGGCGGAAGAATTAACTAAAGCGAAAGAAAAGGAAGAAGAAGAAAAAGAAGGAGAGGATATTGATAAACTTCGCCAGATATTGGAAAATCTGGTTCAGCTTTCTTTTGGGCAGGAAGACTTGATGGGCGAACTTGGCAAAACAAAACCGAACGACCCGCAAATAGCTAAAGTGGGACAGAAGCAGAAAAAACTTCAGGATGATTCAAAAATGATTGAAGATAGTTTGCTTGCTTTAAGTAAACGGAATCCGAAAATTAAAGAAACCGTTAACAAGGAAATATCTTCAATTAATATGAATATGGAAAAGGCAGTGAGCGAGATTCAGGAATCAGAAACCGTTTCGATGGATGGACGAAACCACAAAGAAGAAGGAAGAAGTCGCCAGCAATTTGCAATGACTTCTATAAATAATCTTGCATTGATATTGAATGAATCATTGAGTCAAATGCAGGCGGAAGCGAAACCTAAAAACGGACCTCCGGGAAGTGGAAGTTGTAAGAAACCGGGTGGGAAAGGCAAAAAACCTTCAGCAGGAAGTGTTCGTAAGATGCAGGAACAATTGAATGCCCAAATCAAGAAGTTGAAAGAAGGTATGGAGAAGAACGGAAATAAGCCAGGCAACAAATCCGGGACGGGAACACAGGGCATGAGCCAGGAATTGGCAAAGTTGGCAGCACAACAAGCTGCCATACGCCAGGAGATCCAAAAAATGGCAGATAATATTAATAAAGATGGAAAAGGAGCCGGAAGTATGGGTAAGCTGGCTGACAAAATGGAAGAAACGGAGACCGATTTGGTAAATAAAGTGATTAGCCAGGAAACCATGAAGCGGCAGGAAGAAATTTTAACCCGCCTGCTGGAAAGCGAAAAAGCCGAGAAAGAAAGGGAGATGGATGAAAAAAGACAATCGAATGAGGCGAAAGATGAAGCTAAACGCAACCCGAACGAATTTTTGGAGTATAATAAGTTAAAGCAAAAGGAAACGGAGTTGTTAAAAACGGTTTCCCCGTCTTTAAATCCCTTCTATAAAGAAAAAGTGAATGTTTATTTTAATCAATTAGAAAAATAATTGAAAATAATTGAAACCTAAATTAATTTTTGACGTATAACTCTATATAACGAATAGTAAAATTAGTTTAATAAAGATAAAAAAAACATGGTACTTTCAGAAAATCAAAAGTTAAGAATTCTTTCAAGAGCCGAAAACATTATACTTGTAGAGCGCATGATAGAGGATGTATGTGATTTATATAACATCAGCAAAGATTATTACGGCAATATTCTTGTCGCGATAACGGAGGCGGTAAATAACGCCATTTATCATGGTAACGAAGCCAATCCCGCCAAGTGGATTGACATCTTTTTCAAATCTTCCCCCGAACATGTTTCTTTCATCATTAAAGATGAAGGACCTGGTTTCAACTTCAACACATTGCCCGACCCGACAAATCCTGATAATATAGACAAACCTAATGGAAGAGGTGTGTTTTTGATGCGCAACCTTGCCGACAAAGTTTCGTTTGAGGATAACGGTGCAACTGTTATTCTTGATTTTAAAGTAAATTAGAAGAAAGGCACAGGGAATAGCGAATAGGCAATAGATTAAAATCCTCCGAAAAATCGGGGGATTTTTTTTATTTCTTTTTTATGAATCAATAGAAAAGCTACTTTTGCAAACCGTAAAAACTAATTATATAATAAGATGAAGACTGTTGATAATTACAATTTCAAAAACAAAAAAGCCTTATTAAGAGTTGATTTTAATGTGCCTTTCGATAAGGATTTTCACATCACTGATGATACCCGTATTCGTGCGGCATTGCCAACCATTAATAAAATACTGCATGATGGTGGTGCTGTTATTTTAATGTCCCACTTGGGAAGACCAAAAGACGTATATGAAGAAAAATATTCTTTGAAGCACATTGTGAAACATTTAAGCGAATTGCTTGGTAAGGAAGTAAAATTTGCAAGTGATTGTATTGGTGATGCTGCAAAGAATGCTGCCAGCGAATTAAAATCGGGCGAAGTATTGTTACTTGAAAATCTTCGTTTTCATAAACAGGAAACGGCAGGAACAGAATCTTTTGCACAGGAACTTTCATCATTGGGTGATGTATATGTGAACGATGCTTTTGGTACAGCACACCGGGCACATGCTTCTACTACTATCATTGCAAAATTTTTCCCGAACGATAAAGTGTTTGGTTACGTAATGGCAAATGAACTCGAAAATATTAACAAAGTATTAAATGCTTCCGAAAAACCGGTAACAGCAATTATGGGAGGGGCAAAGGTTTCAGGAAAAATATTAATTATTAATAAACTGTTAGATAAAATAGACAACCTGATTATTGGTGGCGGCATGTCTTATACTTTCGTAAAAGCGCAGGGTGGAAATATAGGAATTTCGTTGGTGGAAGAAGATAAGATGGAGGTTGCGTTAAAGATTTTGAAAGATGCAAAAGAAAAAGGAGTGAATATTTATATTCCTGTGGATACTGTTATTGCAGATGCTTTTGCCAATGAAGCTAACAAACAAACTGTCGATATTAATAACATTCCTGATGGTTGGATGGGGCTCGACATCGGACCATTGACAGAAAAAAAATATGCAGAAGTAATCAGTAATTCTAAAACCATTTTGTGGAACGGACCGATGGGTGTTTTTGAAATGGAAAATTTTGAAAGTGGCACCAGAGCTGTTGCCAATGCTATTGTTACTGCAACTCAAAAAGGGGCTTATTCATTAATTGGAGGAGGTGATTCTGTTGCTGCGATAAATAAATATGGACTGGCTGATAAGGTAAGTTATGTTTCTACAGGAGGTGGTGCGCTGCTGGAATATATTGAAAGCGGGAGCTTACCGGGAGTGGAGGCAATAGATAAATAAAAAAATGGAACGCTGATAACGCTGATTTTTATGATAAAAAATGATTTACGATTAATGCCTTCGGCAATTATGATAGAGTGCTAATCAAGCGGTTCAAACAAACCATAAATAACAGGATTGCTTTTTATTACTTCCAAAGTTACATTCTCCACATTAATATTTTTCTTGTTCCTGTTCCATAAATAAATTTTTATTTGAGGACGGGGATATCCTTTCAAATTAAAGTCAGTTAATAGTTTCGACCAATACATGGTGTTGCTGCCTGTTGCATTGGTATTGTAGTTCTGATAATCTGCACCGTTCCAAAATAAAGAATTATCATCTTCCTGTATATCTGCCACTATGGTTGGGTTGGCAGTGCTGTCGTTAGAAGATAGAGTTGCAGATATGGTAAGTATATTATGCCGGCTGTTAGTACTGTTTTTTAATTTTTCTGAAAAAGCCGGACCGTATTCCATGGTCGAATCCATCTTGTTGGTTCCGTTAGTTAAGTCAAGTTTTTTTGAAGAAACAATTTGCTCGTGAATTTCATTTACCGGTTTTTGTTTTGCGAAGCAATAAAAAGAATAGGTAAACCCTTCTTCTTTGCGGTATATATAAGAATACTTTTCTTTGATAATTTGAATGTATTCTAATGGCGGATTTCCAAAAATAAAATAATCGGTGGTTTGTGCGTTCACAAATTTGCGAAATGCTTTGGTATCTATTTTACTATCGAAGGGATTGAAATAAATGCTTTCGAATTCGCGGTTATATTTTTTGAAATAATGCTCCTTATATAAAGGTGGGATTAATAATTCGATGGTTGCATTTTTCTCTCCGCCTATTTGGTCTAATACTTTGTATGTGTTGGTTACCTGTTCCTGGTATGGTTGGTGATAAAAGATTTGAAAATGTTTGCGGGTAACTACTAATGAAACGATACCGACAATTACTATAAGCGAAACAAGTGTTGTTTTAAAAACAGTACTTAATTCTCCCGTTAGGGAAAATAAAAACATTAATAAAAACGGGAAAACAAATATCATGGTAGAGAACTGGATGATGGGATTTACTTTTAACGAATAATAATATTCAATAAAAAATACTGCAAGAAACCACACTACACAAATCATTCTGAATTTTTGTGTTTCTCTTATTCTGTTGTTATACTTTATTAAACTTACAACTAATAAGGTAATCAGCAGTGCATACATTCCATAAGAATAATGAAACGCATATTGAAAATACATCAGTAGCCAGTTAGGGTCCGGTTTGCCCAGCCAGCCATCATTGCCTCCCAAGCCACCTTTGCTGAACTGGTACAATGAAATACTGATGTGTGGAATGTATAAAATAACTATGCTGACAATGGCTATTGCATATCCTTTCCAATTGGTTTTATTAAGAAAGAAAAGTCCGGTGGCGGCAACAACCATAGTTAGTAAAGTGGCAAAGTGATGGGTGTAGCAGCAAAGGACAGCGAAGCTAACATAACCGATTAAGGCTTTGTTTCTTTTTCCATCTTCATTAAATAAATAATTGCTCCAGTACCATACCATGAGCAATGAAAACAATACCCCGGGAATGTATGGGCGGGCTATTTCGCTGTAGGTTATCATGTATTGCAGTATTGCCATAAACGATGCAACGATGAGCGCCACACTGGTATTGAACCAACGGGTGGCAATTTTATATGCAATGAAAATGGATGCTAATCCGCAGAGAATAAACGGAAGTTTTACTATCATTTCATTTTCGCCAAACAGCATGGTCCAGTAATAAAGAAATACTTGGATGCCTATCGGGTGACCGTCTGTACGGGCTCCATTGGTAATAAGTTCGGAAATGGAATTGAAATGAGTCCGGGATAATGCACTTAGCTCATCGTGCATATAAGGCATATTGCCAAAGTTCCAGAAACGAAGAATAGCCGCTATAAGAAGGATAGCGATTAAAAGAATATTGTCTTTAGATAATTTGCTATTCATTGTCGCCTCACCCCTTTATCCCCTCTCTAAAGGAGAGGGGGAGGAACGAATGGGTTACTTAATGATTATTTAAAATGAAATAAATCATGCGGAGAGGGCGGGATTCGAACCCGCGATACCCTTGCGAGTATACAAACTTTCCAGGCTTGCTCATTCGGCCACTCTGACACCTCTCCGTTTTTATTGGGGTGCAAATGTAGGTAAATAATTGAAAATGGATAATGAATAATTGCGAATTGGAGTTTTGAAATTTTATTTTTAGTATCTTTGTTGCACAAATAATAATAGAACAATGACATACATA
>JANYDQ010000319.1 GCA_025363555.1 Bacteroidota bacterium
ACTACAAACCGACTAATGGAACTAAAGTCCCTAAATACAAGTAGTTCTGTTTTGTAACCCCAGCCTTAAGGCTGGGGTTAATGAAACCTCACCAGATAAGGGCTTTAGCCCATAAGTCATTTATTAGTCGTTTAGTAGTGATAATTTATATTCTTTTTCCGCTTTCGGTTTTAACCACACCTCCACTATCTTATCATTTTTGAAAACACGAATAAAAAGTTCGAAATGGTCCTTGTTTATTTTTTGTTTGGTTAATTCGGTTTGCAGCATCTCCCATTTTTCGGAATAAGCTGTTTTTACCCGTTCGCATTTCAATTGAGTTGTTTTGAAGGTTTGGGCAATGGATAATGAAGAGAAGAAAATAAAAGCAAATAGCATGGAGACCTTACCCCTATCCCTTCTCCTTGAATACTTCGACAAGTTCAGGATGGCGGGGAGAGGGAAGCCTATGTATGAAGTACCTGCTAATATCCATTTTTTCCGGGATGACTTATTCATATTGTTAATTTGTAAGTTGATAAACTATTTTTACAAAACTAATTATTAATAAATAACTCATTACCTTTGGATGAATTAATTTTATAAAAAGTGAAAAAAATAATTTCAATTATCAAAAACAAATACCTGCTTACCATTATCGGGTTAGGGGTATGGATTTCCTTTTTTGATAAAAATGATTTGCCTACTCAAAACGATTTGCATCAACAGGTAAAAGCATTGCAGGAAGAGCACGACTATTATTCAAATGAAATAAAAAGCATTACCATTAATTTAAGGGAGTTGAGCACCAACACCAAAACACTCGAAAAGTTTGCGCGAGAAAAGTATTATATGAAAAGAGATAATGAAGAAATTTTTGTGCTGGTAGAAAAGAAATGAATTAAAGATTCACAGATTGTTTATTCGTTGTTGGTGAAAATTCGTTATTCTTAATTCTTTATTTCACAATAAGTTTTTTACTGTTTATAGTGTCATCCGAAGTAGCAGTAATTAAATAAATGCCCGGAGCGAGTTTGCCCGAAGCATCAATAGCAAAAACATTTTCACCCCGTTCTTCGGTAATAAGCACTTTAGAATACGTTTCGCGTCCTGCAATATCATACACCACCACCAATATTTCTTTCCCTTTTTCTGCATTGATGGACATACTGATTTGTTCGCCTGTGGTGGGGTTAGGAAAAAGATTGAAAGAGAAATCCACGTTGGAAGTAGAACTCACCTGCTGCAACGAGGAATAGGTATATGCCCCGTTATAGTCTGTTTGTTTAAGCCGATAATAGGAAGTTCCATGATAAGGATGTGTATCTATTGACGAATAATCTTTAAGTGTAGTGCTATTTCCTGCACCCTTCACCTTTGCTACAAATTCATAATTTTGAGCATCCTTTGTTTTCTCCACCGTAAAATAATCGTTGTTTGTTTCGCTGGCTGTAGCCCAGTTTAAACACACATTGTTATTACAGCCCAACGCAGTAAAATCTAAAAGTTCAATAGGCAGAGGATTCCAGCCCAATAATAAACTCCCTAAAGTAAAACGACTGAAACCGGTAAATGCTGTTGGTGCCGAAGTGGAGGTGACACTACCTACCAAATCAACTCCTCCGGCATAAGCTGGTGCACCTGCCCCTCCAATATCAAACCAGGTGGTTGGAGCAGCTGTAGTGTTTTTAACAACAGTAAGTTTAGACCCGTCTCTTACACCATCCCCGGTATCAAAGTACAATTGCATGGTTTGATTTCCGCTGATATTGCTGTTGGACTGTGTGCCGGGATAAGCAGAATACCTGTTTATGTCCCAATACCTGATAAACGAAACAGTATCAACTGTAACGGGCATGGTCCACCCCAAAGCCATTGCAGAGGAAATAAACATTTCTGCGTTGTAAGTAAAGGTTGTATTATTGGAGTGTTTTGCAGTTAACACGGCAGGCCTCCAATCAGGAATTTTTCCTATTGGAAAATTTAATATCCTTGAGGTAGCGTTAATTCCCATATCATAATTCATGGGACCATTAATATAACTTGTTGCACTCCCAATGGTTGTTGTAGAACCATTAAGCATCCACAAAATATTGGTTGCATCAGTAGTGATTAATCCGGAAGTTAATGTTAGCACGCTTGTTACTTTAGTAGCTGCCGCAGGCGAAACACTTAATGTAACCCCTCCTGCACTTCCCAGAGAATTGTTAATTGTTAAAACATAAAAGGTGGTCTGTTGCGAACCATTTATGATTTGAGCAGCATTGCCAGTAAAAGTAACGGTATTGGTTCCGGGAGTAAAGGTTCCCGCGTTTTTTGTCCAGTTTCCTTTGATGTTGGTAGAAACAGGGGCGGTAAAAGTATTGGCATTTAATACATAATTTCCGTTAATATTTAAGGTGGAAGGAGCCGCTAATGTGGAAAAATTAATATTGCCGGCAGTTTCCGTCAAATCATTTGTAGTTATGGTTTGCTTGTTGCCACCGGTATTCAGGGTGTTGCCTTTATTGACAATAACATTGTAAAAGGTTTCAGAAATTCCGGTACCGTTTATTTGTTCGGCTCCGCCTCCGTTAAAAGTAACAGTATTTATTCCCGGAGTAAAAGTTCCATTATCATGCGTCCAGTTTCCTGATACAGTAAAGTTGGTTGGAGGAGTCCAGTTTCCCTGTGTTTCAGTAAAATTTTTTACTGTTAAAGAAGTTATGGCTCCCCCGGTTGAAGTGGTGAACCCCGCAGTCATATTCACGGTCATATCATTGAAAGTATAACCTGCTGCTGTTCCTGTAATCAATTGATTCACTCCTCCTTTAAAAGTGATGTTACCTGTCCCGAAATTAAAGGTACCGGCAATTGATAATGCAATGGTACCATCACTTCCTAAAAATACCAGGTCAGGGTCAGGGGAGGCTCCTGTAAGATCGAACACCATCAGCGGACTCACATTAATACTGATACAATTAAATGTCTGTCCGTCACT
>JANYDQ010000331.1 GCA_025363555.1 Bacteroidota bacterium
GCATTAAACCCGTTCGATTCGTTGTAAATAGTAACTTTTCTTGAAATTAAATCCAGTTGGAAATCCGTATTCGAATATTTTTCTTTTTGCGGAGAAATGGTAAATACCCCTTCGGCAGCGCCAAACCATAACTTCCCTTTACCGTCTTCGGCAATGGAAGTAATGGATTCAAACGGAATATCTCTGGGTGAAAGCAGTTTATTAATTTTTACTGAATCACCAGTAATCTTAAGCACACTTATTCCTTGAAAAGTTGCGAGCCATATATGTCCCTGTCTGTCCTGGTGAATATCCAAAATTCCATTGTTGCTTATTCCTTTTTTTTCATCAAAAACTTTTATAGAAAACGAATCTTTGCTTATTTGTTTTATTTCGTTCACACCCCCATCGTCTGTTCCAGCCCATATATTTCCATCTTTATCTTCCAAGAGCGAAAGAACAGTGGAACCATTTAAACCATTTTTCTTTCCGATTTTTTTAAAACTTTGCCCGTCATACAGTATCACTCCTTCACCACTTGTACCTGCCCATATCCTTCCTTTACTGTCTTCCATCAGCGAACGAATTACCTCTGCATTAAATCCATCTTTTTTATCAAATGTTTTAAAATGTATTCCGTCAAATCTGCACAAACCACTGCCTTCCATACCCAGCCACAAATAGCCACGCTTATCCTGTGTTACACAGAAAATTGTTGCTTGTGGTAAACCGTTAGATAAGGAATAAGTTTGAAAGTTATTTCTTTGTGCGCAAATAGAGAAAGGCAACAAACCGGCAATAATAAGCAGGAAACCTGCAAGCGGAGTTGAAATAAAGGAAAGGATGGTTTTTGTTCTTTTCATTAAGATTTTCCTTTTAAAAATCTGGTGTAAAGAAAACAAAAAAACCTGACATAATCGCCAGGTTTTTAAATATTGGGAAGAAATTGTTTCTTATTTCTTAATAAATAAAAACTGCCCTCCTTCATCCCCCGTATTTTTTACCGGGGCAAGCTTCGGACTTTGTTCTGAATTATTAATAACAGGTATTTTTATTTTGTTATACAATTGCCCTGCATCAAAATATTTATTGTCATTCTCTGTCAATGTTTTTAAAAAATAATAAGCAAACACAGAGTGCCCGTCTTTCCCACCATCCATCACAGGTTCCAAGCCTCCCGATGTCATTGCCTGACGGGAAGGCAACCCATGAACCTCTTTATAATATTTTTCTGATTCCTCAAACGGAACAGAAACAGTATTGCCTCTGAATATATCTCCGCTGAAACAAGCATCGGCTACTAACAATGTATGTTTCGATTTTATACCGCCAAGATAAGTTTGAATATCCGCATTCGAAATATTGTTCGCAGTTGAATTAGCTATATAATCAATCGGTATCCAGAAACCTTTGTTCAGTTCTTTTTTTAATTCCCCGTGCCCCGAATAATAAATAAATACATTGTCCTGCTCTTTTGCAGTAGCTACCAATGCTTCAAATTCAGTAATAATATTTCCTCTTGTTGCCTGCTCGTTGTATAAAGTTTTAAATTTATCAAACTTGTATTTCGATTTTAACATGGTTTCTATTGCCTTTGCATCGTTCACTGCATTTTTTAATGGAGGATAAGCACCTTTGTAATTATCAATGCCAATGATAAGTGCATAATAATTTCCAATCACCATTTCTTTCAATTTGCTTACATTAAGTCCTTTCAGGGGGTCACCACTTCCGCGATACATTGGTTTTTCAGGCAATTCCATCTGTGCTGTGGCTTGTGCAACAGCAATCTCTGTGGTAGGAAGCGGTTCATTCATTTTTACTTCCAGCACCAAATCGTTTGCATTGGTATAAACCCCTTCCAAGCTCACACCAATATTTACCTTAGGTTTTGTAAATTCCCTGTTGGCATAAAATTCCACGCTTACTTCTTTTTCTTCTCCCGAAGCGATGGTTGGAATTAATTCAGAAAGTTTATTTACAGCCAATACATTTGGAGGAAAAACATAATTTACTTTCACATTTTTTGCTTCACCACTCGAAGTGTTTTTTAATTTTAATTTCAAAGTAATAGGAGCGCCCACTTCGGCTTTGCCTGTTGCCGAACTGTAAGCGTGGCTCATTACCATTACATAACTATAGCTCACTCCACCCCGCGATTGGAAATTAACTTTTAACGGAGCAGGATTAAATCCGTTTGCTTCCTGTATGTCCACTGTAAAAGTTCCGCCCGCAGTTTCCAAGGTAGAATCGGTTGAAATAGGAATAGTAACGCTCATGTATTTATCTGCTTCCATATTTCCTATCTGCATTTCCTTTTCAAAATGCAAACCAACTACTGTATTATCAATGGAAATTTTTGCAACCAAATTATAGGCTTGCCCTTTACCGGCATTTTTAATAATAAAATTAATGGTAGGCTTTTCCGGGTTTTCAATAATGCCGTTGTGGTTGTCATCTTTCAGGTTTAATCCGGTAACAGATAATTTAGGCTCACCCGCATCTTTCATAAATTTCTTTTTCCCGATTTTTAAATTGCTTACATCCCATATTTTCAAACCAGCATCATTACTTACAGAAATAAAAAGATTTGCTTTATCAGAAAAAGCAATGGCATTCACATCTTTTTCATGAGCATCAAATTCTTTTACTAGTTCTTTGGTCTCAATATTCCAAATTGCAATTTTCTTACATACTCCTGCAACAGCGAAATACTGTACATCAGGACTAATGGCAACACTGTTAATATGATTTTCGAAATTGGTATCTGCTATTTTATTTCCTGATGCAGCTTCCCAAATACCCACTATACCATCAGAACCCCCGCTTATAATATATTTTCCGTCTGAACTCCAGGCAAGTGCGGTTACTTCTTTCGAACCTGCATCCAGCGAATTTTTCATTGTTCCTGTGGCTGCATCCCAAATCTTGATGGTATTGTCGGAAGAACCAGTAGCGATGCTTTTCCCGTCAGGGCTATACACTGCTGCATTTACCGATTTGGTATGTCCTCTCAAGGTAAACAAAGAGCCACCAGAAACACCATCCCATATTTTAGAAGTATTATCCTTCGAACTTGTAACAAAATAATCATTGATAGGATTGAAGGAAATAGAAGTAATATCCAATGTATGTTCTTTCGATAAGCCCTTTTTCATTTTAAGTTCTTTCGAATCATATATGGTAATTTTTCCATCGTTGGCTGTTGCAAATAATTTTCCGCTGACACTAAACGCTACTGCTGTTACAGGGGTACCTGAAGCAAAAGCTTTGGGAAGTTTGTCACCTGTCTTAGCGTCCCACACATAGGCGCGTTTGTCAGCTCCTCCCGTAAGTATGTTGGTTCCATCTCCGTTAATTGCTGCGCAAAGAATTTCCGCACCATGCGCATTCTCTTTATTTCTTAATAAGTCCTGCGAATAGGAATGAATGCAGCAGGTAAGCAGTGCCGGGAAAAGCAATAATTTCTTTTTCATCTTTTATTGAGTTGATTGGTTAACGAATGAGCAAGCAAAAATAGTAAAAATTATCAAAAATGAAGAGGTTATACCAAATAGATAATGTACCGGAAAATTATTTTTTTGTTTTCATATATAAAATTATTTACATTTGTTGCGACAAAAATGAGATAAAATTTTCTTTTTAGGTTGTACATGCTGAAAAGAGTTAAAGTTTCAATTGTAATGAAAAAAATAGTTATTCCATTCCTGCTTTTGGTGAATTCCACTTTCGGTCAAGCCCCAGATTTCACTTACACGAATAAGTGTTTTGGTGACCAAACAATCTTCGCTGCTTCGTCCTCCCTTCCGGATACAGCCATACAGATGTGGCAATGGGATTTAAATAATGATGGAATATATGAATTAACAGGTGATTCAATTGTTCACTTTTTTACAACGGCAGGCACTTTTCCTGTAAAATTAAAAATCACCCCCCACTTCGGTTCCGCTGATTCTATAACTCATAATGTTGTTATTAGTCCTTTGCCAAATGTAAATTTTATTGTTGATAATCTTTGTACTGGATCAGTTGCTACTTATTATAGTATATCCACTATTTCTTCGGGAAACATTACTCAATGGAAATGGGATTTTGATAATAACGGAAATGTTGACAATACTTCTAATGATACAGTTACCTTTTCCGTTGGCGGCACACCTACCTCTTATTTTTCACGATTAACTTGTGTTTCAGATTCAGGATGCAGTTCATTTGCAACAAAAAGCATCACAGTATTTCAAACACCCACCGCTGCATTTTCAATTGCCGATACCTGTTTAAATAATAATACTATGTTTACCAATTATTCCACTATCACTTCTCCAGATTATTTCCGTTGGAATTTTGGCGATGGAACACAAACTACAACTTCGGGGAATGCATCACACACGTATGCTTCTCCAGGTTATTATAATGTTTTTCTAATTGCGGTAACATTAAATGGTTGCAGAGATACCAGCAATTCAATAGTTGCAACCATTAATTCTCTGCCTGTCGTTACTATAGATACCAGTAGTGTCACCAGCTTTTTTGAAGGCGGCAGTGTTGTACTTACTGCACAGGGCGCAAACAGTTATTTGTGGAACACTTCGGCAACTACTCAAAGTATTACAGTTATGCAATCAGGTTCTTATTCTGTAATGGGGACAGATGCTAAAGGGTGCAGTTCGTCTGCTTATATCAAGGTAACGAAAGAAACTATTCCTGACACGGTAGCTGTTTCTTCTTCTATACTTACTCCTAATGGAGATGGAATAAATGATTATTTTACTATTGAAAATAAAGAAGCCTATCAAAGTTGTTTGCTCAAGGTATATAACATGTGGAATGTCCTGGTATTTTCTAAGGAAAGATATAATAACGACTGGGCTGGAACATATAATGATAAACCGTTGCCCGATGGTGCTTACTATTACATCGTTACCTGCGATGATAAGCCAATGATAAAGGGAAACATAAACATTTTACTTAAATAAGAAATGAAAAAAGCCGCTACTCTTTTCTTGTTGTTTTTATTCTCTATTCTCTTGTTGCCCAATAGAGGAGAGGCACAGCAATTTTCATTAAGTAATCAATATGTGGTCAACAAATTTTCCATCTCACCTGCTTATGCGGGTGCGGGCGATGCTTTTGAAGTATTTGGCTCCTATCGCAGAGACTGGTTGGGAATAGCCGGGGCACCGGAAACAAAATCTATTAATGTAAACGGAAAACTTTGTAAAAATATGGGATTAGGCGGAAGTGTTACTTCCCTTCAAGCAGGAATATTTACTAACCTTTCAGCAAATTTGAATTATGCTTATCATGTTCACCTTTCCGCGACACAGTGGTTGAGCTTAGGTATAGGGGTGGGTGTGGTAGAAAACCACCTGGACTTATCAAGTAAAGCAGCACAGGACGACCCTGTGGTTATGAATGCAGACCGAACTTCGAATATAATAGATGCAAGTTTTGGCATTTTATATCACAATAAAAACCTGCACATCGGTTTTGCTGCTCCGCGTTTGATTTCTGGAGAGGATAAAGATCAAAACCTGTATTACCTTTCTCCACAATACAAAGGGCATATCAGCTACAAATTAACTTTCAACACTGCCTGGGCTATAGAGCCTGTGGGCATAGTATCTCTTCCTAAAAATGCTCCCGCTTATTACGAAATTGCAGTGCCCATTATGTATCAGCAAAAAGTATGGTTAACACCGGCTTACAAAAAATCGAGCCTAGCAATAGGCATAGGAGCAAGGATATTCGGGGGTTTTGTTTTTAATTATTCTTACGAATTTTCTTCCACAGGTATAGCCTCCAAATCTTCGGGTACACACGAAATAACCATCGGCTGGAAACTTTCTCCTAAACCTAAATCGGATGAACCTGCAAAGGATAAAAAGAAACCATATTATAATTGGTTGAAGAAATAGTTCATTAGTACATAAACTTACTTGTCAATTGATGGCAGGATGGGGGTTAAATGATGATTAAGGCAGCCAGTTCTTTATAGGGTTTCTGCCACCGAAATCAGAGATATAACAATAAGGAACGGAAACAGACAAACAAAACATGATGAAACAAAATAATTCACAACACATCTTAAACACATCATCAAACTTATTAGGGTTTTGTCTTGTCGTGCTGACCTCTTTGAAAGTAACGAAGTATAGTGAAACATCCTTAATAGACGAGTTTACTGGAGTAGCTTGTATTGTTTTGGTGTTAAGTAGTTTTTTCTCTTTTCTATCCATCCGATCAGAAAACCAGAAACTAATAAACCGTTACGAAAGAATTGCAGGCAATATTTTCATAGGTGGTTTAGTATTCGTCTTTTGATAACATTTATGATTGCTTTTTCAGTTATCTTTTAGTGAACAGAACAAGCAACTTGAAACGCTTCGCGAAAAACCCACAATGAAGTTGTCCCGATAAAATGATACAATTAAATAAAAACTCTGCTGAAAATACTCGCAGCAGGGCTGTTTAAAATTTAGCTATTAGTTTTTAGAATTTCATTTCTATTGCTTCACCAACCTCTCTGTATAAATCACATTATTATCTGCATCAATCAACCTTACAAAGTAAATTCCATTTTCAATATTCTCCACATTTGTTTTTAAGATGTTGGTACCGTTTACCACCTCGTGTTTTTTATGAATAACCAAATTTCCCAGTACATCATACATCTCAATTACCACATCTTGATACTTACTGCTGCTATCTCCTGGCTGATATGTATGGTAAAAGTTTAAAGTGGAATCATAATCAGCACTGCCCGGTATTAAATAATCATGCATTGTATTGGGAATAAGGAGAATCTCCCAATACCTGGTAGTTATACAAATGCCAGCTGTCCCTGATGCTGGAAGTATGCGTGAGTAGTTGTGAAAAAGTTATTGGCACATTTGGAAACCACGGATTGTGAACATTCCAGGGAAGCACCGAATTAATGGAATCGTTTAAATTAAAAGTTCCGTTCTCCCACACATTCATCAGCGCATCAGCAGTGATAGTTTTGCTGACAGACTCAATCATAAAAATGGTATTGGTGGTAACGGGTTTGTTATTGGCTATGTCAGCCAGGCCGTAAGCTTTTGCCCAGGCAACTTTTCCGTTTTTTATAATGCAGGCACTCATACCGGGGATATGATGCGTGAACATATAATTTTGAAGAAACGTATCTATTGCGGGCTGGGCATTTGCAATTATGTTGCATGTTACTATAATTGAAAGTAAGTAAAATTTTTTCATGGTTTTAGTTTTATAATGATACTTAAATACCTGCAACAAATATACATTTAATTGCGCAAATCGTCTTCAAAAGTCAGTTCAATCTGTAAAATGATGTGCCGCTAAGTATGAGCAATTCCATTTAGGGGGAATAGCATCTTCATCTGAGGGTCTGTTCAATAAAATGTGTTGGAAATAAAGGTCTTCTTCTGCTATTTTGGTAGTTAAAAAAGAGTATTCGCATCAAAAAAAATCCTGTTCTTTTTAAAGAACAGGATTTTAGAATTTAGATATTAGGATTTAGCATTTCATTTCTATTGCTTCATCATCCTCTCTGTATAAATCACATTACCATCCACATCAATCAGCCTTACAAAATAAATTCCGTTATTAAATTGTTCGATGTTTGTTTTTAATATGTTAGTGCCATTTACAACCTCGTGTTTTTGATGAACAACCAAATTGCCCAATACATCATATATCTCCATTATCAATTGCTGATTGTAGATTGATGATTGTTGCTTATCTATCGTTACATCAATTGTAAATTCAGATGATGTTGGATTTGGATAAATGTTTGAGAAAGTACTGCCTGACTCTCCTGCATTGTCCATTGCTATGGAATTGTGACAATAAGTTACTGCCATAGTTCTGTACAAACTAGTGTTTCCGCAACTATTGGTTGAGGTTACTTTCAACAATCCTGATGCAGAGGTACCTGTTGCCGGTCCTGTCACAGTGATACTCGTTGTTCCCTGGCCACTGGTGATTGACCATCCAGCCATTGCTAAAGACCAGTTATAGATATATCCTGTTCCTACTGATGCTACTGAATAGGTTGCCGTAGTCATTCCGCAAGTGTTGGTTGGTCCTGCTATAACTCCGGGCTGTATGGCAGCTACTGATAACGCACGTGTTCTTGGCGAACCTGTACCACATACATTAGTTCCGGCACACGATAATGTTCCTCCGTGAACTCCGTCCGTCAATACAGTTACTGATAATCCGGTTGAAGGACCTGATATTGACATTCCTGTTCCCGTTGCTGTCCACTGGTATCCTGTTGCTCCGAATACTGCGGCTACTGAATAAGTGCCTGATGTTACTCCGCAAACATTCGCTGTTCCGAATATAGCTACCGGTGCTATTGTTACATTTCCGGTTACAGATAATGATACTCCGGGTACATAACCACAGGCGTTTACAGCTGCTACTTTTACTAAACCAACAACAAATGAGGATGCTATGCTTACTGTTATTGACGTAGTACCTGTTCCGCTAACAACATTCATTCCGGCTGGCAATGTCCATAAATAAGATGTTGCCGAGAATACAGGAGCGATGGAATAAGTAGCTGTATTTTGTCCGCAAGTAGATGTTGGTCCGGTGATAGCACCTGGTACTCGTGGCTTTTTGGTGATGTTCAATGTGGTTGTTCCACTATTGCCGCAATCATTAGATGCCACCACTGAAACAACAAACAAATTAATATTATTGCTCGAAATGTTTACATTTATCGAAGTGGTTCCTTGTCCCGAAGCTATTGTCATCGCTGAACCTCCTGTAGTTATCGTCCAGTTATAATTGGTTGCTTCAGGAATTGCTGCAACAGAATATGTTGCAGTGGTTAATCCGCAAATGGTATTTGGTCCTGTTATTACAGGTGTTGCAGGTGCCGCTCCTATGGTTACATCTACTATAAACGGTGTCCCCACACATCCCAGTGGAGATGTTGGAGTTACTGTATATTCTACCACTCCGTGAACATTTCCCAGGTTTGTTAATATATCGGAAATATTCGTTCCGCAATTGGATGAACAATCGTTTCCTCCTATTACTGACCCGACTGTTACTACGTGTGTCCAACTGAAGGTTGTGCCTACAACTGTTGAATTTAAAGGTACATTAGAAGATGTTCCATTACATATTACAACGTTGGATGCTGAACCTACGGGGCTATCATTAATAGTTACATTAAAAGAACAAGTGGAAGTTCCGCACGAATTAGTAGCTGTGCAGGTTACTACGGTTGTTCCGCTTGTAAAGGTAGAACCTGATGCCGGGGAACAAACAACAGTTCCTCCATTAGTTGCTGTTGGGTTTGTCCAGGTAGCAACGTGGTTATTGCACTGTGTAATATTCGAAGGACATGCTCCGATTACAGGTGCGCTGTTGATATGCACATTGAATGTACACGATGAACTTCCGCAGGTATTAGTTGCTGTACAGGTTACTGTGTTATCTCCCGCAGCAAATGTGCTTCCTGATGCAGGTGAGCAAGTTACCGTTGCAGCAGGGTAGCCTGTTGCAGTTGGTGTGCTGAAAGTTGCTACCGGATTGCACTGTGTGATATTGCCAGGGCAGGCACTAATTACTGGGCTATCATTAATAGTTACATTAAAAGAACAACTGGAAGTTCCGCACAAATTAGTAGCTGTGCAGGTTACTACGGTTGTTCCGCTTGCAAATGTTGAACCTGATGAGGGTGAACAAACAACAGTTCCTCCATTGGTTGCTGTTGGGTTTGTCCAGGTAGCAACGTGGTTATTACACTGTGTGATATTGCCAGGGCAGGCACTTATTACTGGGCTATTATTAATAGTTACATTAAAAGAACAACTGGAAGTTCCGCACAAATTAGTAGCTGTGCAGGTTACTACGGTTGTTCCGCTTGCAAAGGTTGAACCTGATGAGGGTGAACAAACAACTGTTCCTCCATTGGTTGATGTTGGGTTTGTCCAGGTAGCAACGTGGTTATTACACTGTGTGATATTGCCAGGGCAGGCACTTATTACTGGGCTATTATTAATAGTTACATTAAAAGAACAACTGGAAGTTCCGCAC
>JANYDQ010000368.1 GCA_025363555.1 Bacteroidota bacterium
AATCTCTTTTTTATTAAACTTTTTCGTATCATTGTTTCTTTTTTCTCCCAATGGTAAATATTATTGTTTTACAATTAATAGATACCCTTGGGAGTTATTAAAAATCAACTTTTGATAACTTCTATAATAAGCTTTATTCCATGAAATAAAACACCCTTTACTTTTTTATTATTTTCCGGAGCAGCGTATTTTTTCAACATAATGTTAACAATATTTTCATGTATCCTATTTATTGTTACTTTTGCGCTCGATTTTTAAAAAACAACACTGAAAATACAATAAAATGTCAGTAAAAACAGGCAAAATAGCACAGGTAATTGGACCGGTAATAGATGTAACATTTGAAGGTGGAACTTCGTTGCCAAGCATATTAGAAGCATTGGAAGTAACTAAGCCAAACGGGCAGATAGTTATTCTTGAAACACAAAAACACACAGGTGAGGACACTGTTCGTACCATTGCAATGGACTCATCTGACGGTTTGTACCGCGGACTGGAAGTTAGAGCAACAGGTGCAGGTATTACCATGCCGGTTGGCGAGCAGGTAAAAGGACGTTTGTTTAACGTGGTAGGTGAAGCTATAGATGGTATCGGACCGGTATCAAACAAAGGTGGAGCACCTATTCACCGTATGCCTCCTAAATATGAAGATTTAAGTACTTCTACAGAAGTATTATATACGGGTATAAAAGTAATTGACCTTTTAGAGCCTTATGCAAAAGGTGGTAAAATAGGTTTGTTCGGTGGGGCAGGTGTTGGTAAAACCGTATTGATTATGGAATTAATCAACAACATTGCCAAAGGTTACGAAGGTTTATCTGTGTTTGCAGGCGTGGGAGAAAGAACAAGAGAAGGAAACGATTTGTTGCGTGAGATGATTGAATCGAACGTTATTAAATATGGTGAAGCGTTTAAACACGATATGGAAAAAGGCGGATGGGATTTGAGCAAGGTGGATATGAAAGAGTTGGAAAAATCGCAAGCTACATTGGTGTTCGGACAAATGAATGAGCCTCCCGGAGCGCGTGCACGTGTTGCTTTATCAGGATTAACTATGGCTGAATATTTCAGGGATGGTGATGAACAATCAGGAGGTCGTGATATATTATTTTTTATTGATAACATTTTCCGTTTTACCCAGGCTGGTTCAGAGGTATCTGCCTTATTAGGTCGTATGCCTTCAGCAGTAGGTTACCAACCAACACTCGCTACAGAGATGGGATTGATGCAGGAGCGTATTACTTCTACCAAAAGAGGTTCTATTACTTCTGTTCAGGCGGTGTATGTGCCTGCTGATGACTTGACTGACCCGGCTCCGGCTACTACTTTTGCTCATCTGGATGCTACTACTGTATTGAACCGTAAGATTGCCGAGTTAGGTATTTATCCCGCGGTTGACCCTTTGGATTCTACTTCTCGTATCTTAACACCAACTGTATTAGGTGATGCACATTATGGTACTGCACAAAAAGTAAAATTAATATTACAACGCTATAAAGAATTACAGGATATTATTGCAATCCTTGGTATGGACGAGTTATCTGAAGAAGATAAATTGGTTGTTCACAGAGCAAGACGAGTTCAACGTTTCTTATCTCAACCTTTCCACGTGGCTGAACAGTTTACAGGTTTAAAAGGTGTATTTGTTCCTATTGAAGATACCATCAAAGGATTTAATATGATTATGGATGGAGCTGTGGATGAATATCCTGAAGCTGCATTTAACCTTGTAGGTTCTATTGAAGATGCGATAGAAAAAGGTAAAAAATTAATGGCGGAAACAAAATAAAAATTAATTATCTAATTAGCCAATGAGGATAATTTTATTTTCATTAGCTAATCAGCACATCAGCTAATCAAAATGTATCTAGAAATTATAACTCCCGAAAAAAAAATATTCAGTGGCGAAGTAGAATCCATAAAGCTTCCGGGTGCTGATGGCTCGTTTGGTGTTTTAAATAACCATGCTCCTATTATTGCTGCCCTGAAAAAAGGAATAGTGAAAGTTACGGATAGTAAAAAACACGTTGAGAACTTTGAAATAAACGGGGGTGTGGTAGAAGTATTAAAAAATAAAGTGATTGTACTGGCAGAATAAGCATTACTAACCACCGGTGATATTAAAAATCCCGTTACGCATAGATGTGTAACGGGATTTTACTTTTAGTGTGTTTCTGTTTATCCATTTCTGTCCTTCATTTACTGGCTTCTAAAATCTTCGCTTCAACCTTTTCCGGACTTTCAGCATTAGG
>JANYDQ010000387.1 GCA_025363555.1 Bacteroidota bacterium
CAAAAATTAATTATTCAATAAAATGAAAACAAATATAAAATATGCTTTACTATTTATTATTGTAATAAGTTTAGCAAAATGTAAATGTAACAAGGATGATGACCCAAAGCCTGAATATACTGTAACTGGAACATATTATTCTGCCTGCAATGGTTCTGTATTGTCAAATACAACAATTGTTTTGTATCAAATGCAGGTTGCTACTATTTCTGGTGTACAAAGTGCACAAAGTTATTCTGCAACTACCGATGCGAATGGAAGATTTTCTATTAAATATACAAAACCAGATGCTGATGCGCCTTTAATTTTACAGGATGCTAGCTCGGCAAGGATAGAAGGTATTCCAAGTAAGCAGAATATTGATTTGGGAAATGTTTATAAAACTAATAAAGCGAATATTTATATGAAAATTAAATTTGCAACCCCTCATAGTAGTTCTGATACTTTATATTATTCAATTAGATTTGCAATGACAGCGAAAACTATTGCTGGCTCATTTCCTAGTAATTTTTATGATAGTGTTATGTTATATAGAGGAACATTAAGTGGCGGTTATGCTAATTATAATACTCCTGAAACGGGTCAGATGCTATGGGGTTTGGGTTATAGTGATTATCAAATGTCTCTTGCTTCCATTTCTCCATCTGTTGCTGATTATCATATTGTAACTTTTAATTACAGGGGATGCGGCTATAAAGATAGCGTGTTTGTGAATGTTCCGTAAATATTACTTTAAGACCTATTCTAAAAAAATACTTTGTTTATACATTTGTGTGTATAGCGGTTATTAGTCTTGATAAATGTAAATGCAATAAAGATAACCCACGACCTGAATACTCAGTAACGGGTACTTTTTATTCCTCCCGCAGCCCGCGAGTTTGTTTAACTCATGTCTATTATTTGGTGGCGTCCCGCCACCGCAAAAAAATAAAACATATCCCTGGAAAATAGATACGTTCTTTAATTAAAATAATACCAATACACGTTTGTTGGCGATACCACCAACATGGGCTCGAATAGGACCGGATAAATAAAAAAAGCGCCATGCACTTCTGCATGACGCTTATCAATCAACCCAAACAAAGAGGCAATTATTTTGAAACCACCAGTTTCTTTGTCATCAGTTTAGTACCTGTTTTTAATTGAAGTAAATAAATGCCAGCCGAAACAGCAGAGGCATCGAAGTTGGTGGTGTAACTGCCGGCAGTTTTAGTTCCGGTTTCAATCACCGCTATTTTATTTCCAAGCAAATCAAAAACATTTATTTCTATGGCTGTATTTTGATTGAGTGTGTAAGCAATAGTAGTGTTTCCGGTAAAAGGATTTGGATAATTATCGAGCGTTTCCTCGTTCGGCTTAATAACGTTTATTCCCAATGCGGGGTTTATTACGTTAATAGTAGTAATGTGGTTAACCGAATGCCCCGGGTGAATAGAATCACAATAAGTAGAAGTGCATCCGTTTACAGTTGTTATGGTTAAGCACAATAACAGAGGTGTTGAGTTAGTATATGTATGCTGCGGATACGGAAGAGTGGAGGTAGTTCCATCACCAAAATTCCACAAATAGCTATTAATAGTAGTGTTTGAATATGCGTTATTATATACCAGATACGAGTATATACTAACCGAAGTATCCATAAGTACAGTAAAATTGGCTGAGCAGAAATTGCCAACTGTTACGCTATGGCAATAGGTTGCAAAACAAGCCGTGTCGATGGTTGAGGAAACAGATAAACAAGCATTATAGGTTCCCGCATTTGCATAAGTATGAGTAGGGTTTGCCTGGGTAGAAGTATTACCATCTCCGAAAGTCCAGTTATAGGTATTAGGAGAGCCGGAAGTGTTGGCAGTAAACACACAAAAAGTATTTGAAGTATCGGTAACAGCTGTGAAACTGGCTGTGCAATTAGAAATGGAAATAGTATCGCAATAAGTACTGGTGCAATTAAGCGAATTAACTGTTAAGCAAGCTAAATAAATACCACCTGTAGGATATACATGGGTAAAGACATTGGAAGAATCGGTTCCGGTAGTACCATCGCCAAAATTCCACGAAATGCTTCCGGCATAAATAGAATCCCACGAATAATTAAAAAACTGCACTGCATTGGAAGTATCAACCGTAGCTGTAAAATATGCGTTGCAATTATGATTGGGTCCAACGGATACATACGAACAATAAGTACTGTGACAAGCAGTATCAGTGGTGGAAGAAACCGTTAAACAAACAGTATGCATTCCCGCATAGTTATACAAATGATAAGGATTTTGCAATGTAGAAAGAGCAGTGGTATCACCAAAGTTCCAGGAATAGGTAGTGGCAGGACCTGTGGAAACAGAAGTGAATGTACAACCATTACCAATGTTATCAATAACTGTAGTGAAATTTGCATTGCAGGAAGGATAATTATTTATAACATGAACTGTATCGCAAAAATACGAGTTACAACTGTTTACCGAATCTACAATATATAAACAAACATAATAAGCCCCTGTTGCATAGGTGTGATTAGGATTGGAATTGTAAAAGTCATAAGTACCATCGCCAAAATGGTATTGAAAATAAGTATTTAAAGTAGTGCCTGTGGAGGCATTTGTAAATACTACATTGCCATTGTTAGCAGGATTGACAACGTATGTAAAACCGGCAGTACATTGTGCAAAAGCACTTGTTCCAACCAGCAAAGCAAGGGTAATGAGTTGTAATTTTTTCATGATTTAATTTTTTTAAGGTGAATAATTTTATTATTGTTTAATAGTATAACTCTGTTTTTAAAAAAGGTTGCCTGTAAAAACAAAAAATATTTATTTGTAAAAATAACAATTTTTCGGGCAACCTTTTTAATATTTGGAGTATTATTGTTGCAGAAGCAATAAATCCGGTTTTATTATTTTATATGGAGGAGGATGTTATACTGATAGAACCTTACCGTTTATAATTCTATCACTTAGGTTAAACTCTTCCGAACATCCGGAATAATTAATTGGTAAGAGACTTTCTCACCCATTTTATTTACACACACTTAATATGCTCTTAACATTTACCTTAGGGCTAAGCAATACTTTTGTCGCAAATAAAAATTAATTAACTCAAACTTTACTTTTATGAATATGAAAAGAAACTTTATTTTAACCATTGCAGCAGCAATGTTAAGTTTATGTGTAAACACAAGTACACTAAAAGCACAGGAAACCACAGAAACACCAACTGACACATTAGCAAGGGCGGTAAATCGTTTGAACGATGATGTTTCGTTTTTTAAAAAAATTAAAATCTCCGGGTTTATCCAGGCGCAGTATCAGCTTGCCGATTCTATGGGCGCAAAATCGTTTGCCGGTGGAGATTTTCCTGCTACAGCAGACCAACGTTTTAAGGTGCGCAGAGCCGAGTTTAAAACCATGTATGATAATGGTAAAGTACAAATAGTGGCAAACATTAATATTTCCCAGGATGGAGTAACTATTAAAGATGCATACGGAAAGTATTCGGAACAAAAACTGAAAATGTTTTCGTTAACCATGGGGATTTTCAATCGTCCTTTTGGATTTGAAAACACTTATTCATCCAGTTTGCTCGAAACTCCTGAAAGAGCAAGAATGATACAGGTGCTTATGCCCGGGGAACGTGATTGTGGCGCTATGTTAACTTTCCAGATGCCAAACAATTCAAGGTTGCATCCGCTTAAAATAGAAGGAGGAATTTTTAACGGTACCGGTAATGCTGCCAACGATTTTGATTATTACAAAGATTTTATCGGGAACATACACTGGAACAGTGTAACCAAAAACGAAAAAATAAAATATGGTATTGGTGTTTCTTATTATGATGGCGGCATTATGCAGGGAACTACAAAAGTATTTAGTATGAAAGCCGATTCGAACGGAACAAATGCTTTTGTAAAAGATGATAATTATTTTAACAAAGGTGCCACGGCAAGACGTCATTACATGGGAGCTGACGGGCAAATTGCAATTGATTTCCCTTTTGGAATTACCACGCTTCGTGCGGAATACATGATGGGAGAACAACCTTCTTATACAAACGGTACAAGCGTAAGCCCTTCTGCAATGGCAACCACCACCAGTACCAGCTATGCTACCACCACCACTACCACAACTACTTCTGTTTACGATTCAATAACTCATTTAGTAACCAGCACCAGTGCAAGTAGCAGCAAAACAACAGCAACCACTACTACTGCCAATGCCGATACTTATATCCGCAAGTTCAGCGGAGGTTCCATTTGTGTGGTACAAAACATTATGAAATCAAAACATGCCATTGTTTTGAAATACGACTGGTATGACCCAAATACCCAGGTAGGCGGAGATGATATTGGCAAGGCAGTTAAAAATACCTGGAATGGATCTTATAGCGCCACTAACACAACCGATTTGAAATACACAACAATTGGTTTGGGGTATATCTTTAAATTTGATGAGCACACCAAGTTTACTTTATACTATGATATGGTATCCAATGAAAAAAGCACCAACCTTATTGATGGCAATAAATTTTCTTACAAAAATGATTTGAAGGACAATGTGCTTACAGCAAGAGTTCAGTATAAATTTTAAACGCCCGAAAACATTCCATATTAACAAAACATTAAGTTAATGTATCCGGCTAAAAAAGGCATTACATTTGCAAATAATAAAAAAACAAATTAAAAAAAACAAAATGATAAGAAAAACAATTCTAATTGCAATGATGGTTTATACAAGTGTAAACTTTGCACAAAAAATTAAAGGAAGCGATACGGTTTTGCCCCTTGCACAAAAAGAAGCAGAAACCTACATGAAGTCGAACAAGACGGCTAAGCTAACTGTTACAGGTGGCGGCAGCGGTGTAGGTTTTGCAGCATTGGTAGATAATACTACGGATATTGCAATGGCATCCAGGAAAATAAAAATGGATGAAAAAATTAAATTGCAGGATGCCGGAAGAGCATTTAAAGAAGTTACTATAGCATTTGATGCACTTTCTGTTATTGTAAATAATGATAACAAAGTATCTCAACTTACCCGCGAACAACTGGAAGGGATTTTTACGGGAAAAATAAAAAACTGGAAAGAAGTAGGTGGTGATGATATGCCGATGGTGGTGTATTCACGCGAATCAAGTTCAGGAACATTTGAATTTTTTAAAGAGCACGTGATGAATAAAAAGAACTATGCTTCATCTGTGTTAAGTATGCCCGCTACAGGTGCTATTGTTCAATCGGTAAGCCAGACAAAAGGCGCAATCGGTTACATCGGTTTGGCTTATATGGACAAACAGGTAAAAGCTTTGAAAGTATCGTATGATGCAGGTAAAACATACATTGCACCTTCTATGGAAACTGCTAAAAACAAAACCTATCCTGTGGTTCGCCCGCTTTATTATTATTATGCAACATCAGTAGAAAAAACCGTGAAACCTTTTATTGATTACGTGTTGTCAGCAGAAGGACAAAAAATTGTGGAACAGGTAGGTTACGTTCCATTGTCGAAATAAACTAGTTGTTTAGTTTAGTTGGAAGAAGCGCCACGCAGCAATGTGTGGCGTTTTTTTTATTTACCAAATTCTTTGGTGTAATATTACGTTAACATTAAGTTAACATAAGCATAATATTGAACCAACAGATACAGCCACCCTGAAAAGTAACTTTGCAAAGCATTATAAATGATGATTTGAAAAAGAATTGAAAACATTTTATAAAAAATTTTCGGAGCGGTTTATTGAAGGATTGTTAATGTTGAGCAGCAGCATTACCAGTTTAACCGTGGTGCTGATTGTGGTTTTTCTTTTTAAAGAAGGCATCGGGTTGTTCAATCAAAAGCCTGTTGAACCCGGCTATGTAATTACTATCAACAAAAGCAATAAGGTGAAGGAATTGTCTTCCGCCCAGATAAAAAATATTTATGACCAAAAGATAACCCACTGGAGTGAGGTGGGTGGAACGCACGATTCAATTGTTTTGTTTCAGTTAGAAGATATCGGTAATTATTATTCTGACGAACAGATAGGAGATAATATGCAGAACCTTTCCTATTGTCTCAACCGGTTAGTAGATAGTTTACCTAACATCATTGCCTTTTTCCCGGATAAGTACCTTGCTAAAGATTTTAAAGGAACCATACTGGAAGTGGATAAGGTTTCGTTGACCGACTTTTTCGCGGGCAAAGAATGGATTCCGACCGCAAAGCCTTCTGCCCAATTAGGAGTTTTACCATTAATACTAGGCACCTTGTGGGTAAGTTTGGGAGCTATATTGTTAGCACTGCCATTGGGATTAGCGGCAGCAGTATATATGAGTGAAATAGCAAACGACAAAGTGAGAAGAATAATGAAGCCCCTGATTGAATTGTTGGCAGGTATTCCGTCTGTGGTATATGGTTTTTTCGGATTGGTAATTATCGTTCCGCTTATTCAAAAAACATTTAATCTCCCCGTTGGCGAAACAGGATTGGCAGGAAGTATTGTTTTAGGAATTATGGCATTGCCCACCATCATAACCATTTCGGAAGATGCCATGCGAAACACACCAAGAGCAATGAAAGAAGCAAGCCTAGCATTGGGTGCAAGTAAATGGCAAACCATATACAAAGTAATAATTCCTTATTCCATTTCCGGTATTTCGGCAGGAGCAATATTGGGAATTGGCAGGGCAATTGGAGAAACAATGGCTGTATTAATGGTTACAGGAAATGCTGCTGTTATTCCGCATACGATATTAGCCCCTGTAAGAACCATACCTGCCACCATTGCAGCAGAGCTTGGAGAAACTTCGAACGGTGGATTGCATTACAAAGCTTTATTTGCATTGGGTTGTATTTTATTTCTCATTACTTTATTTATCAATTTAACGGTTGAATTTATTTCAAACCGAAAAAAACATAATAAACATTAAATATATTCAGCCTCCCCTTCCTTCATTCAAGGAGGGGGTTAGGGGGTGGTAAGCATGATAAACGAAATTAAAATAACGAAACGAAAAAAAAGAAGCCAGGCAATTGCTTTCTGGATATTCCGGTTGCTTAGTTATTCCATTGTTGCTATTCTATTCATCATCCTTTCTTTTATAATATTTAAAGGTGCTTCTGTCATCAACTGGAATTTTATTACCCAAATGCCGGAAGAAGGAATGACCAAAGGAGGTATCTATCCTGCTATTATTGGTACCTTATGTCTTGTTGCAGGAAGTATGATATTTGCCTTTCCCATAGGTGTATTGGCAGCCATTTATATGAATGAATATGTGAAAGATGGAATAATAAAACGAATAATAAAACAAATGACCAACAACCTGGCAGGTATTCCTTCCATTGTTTTCGGGCTGTTCGGTATGTCCTTATTTGTAAACAAACTTCATTTCGGAGATTCTATTTTGGCCGGTTCTCTTACCCTCGGTTTGCTCGCGCTACCTGTTGTTATTCGTACCACAGAAGAAGCATTAAAAGCAGTTGACAATACCTTTCGCCAGGCGAGTTTAGGATTAGGAGCAAGCAAATGGCAAACAACAAGCAAGGTGGTTATTCCTATTGCATTTCCAAATATCATTACCGGGTTGATTCTTTCTATCGGGCGGGTATCTGGCGAAACAGCGCCTATATTATTTACCGTTGCGGCTTATTTTCTTCCAAAATTACCTACCAGTATTTTCGACCAGGCAATGGCTTTGCCTTATCACTTATATGTAATTTCTACCAGCGGAACCAATATTGAAGCATCCAGGCCAATAGCCTACGGAACTGCATTGGTACTTATTATAATTGTTTTGATTGCCAATTTACTTGCTAATGGATTAAGGAAGTATTTTGGTAAGAAAGTTAAAATGAACTAACATGGAAATTCTAAATTCTAATATCTAAATTACAAGTGCCCCTTTCAGTACCGCATGTGTGGTGCTGAAAGGGGTAACAAAAACAAAACGATGTATAAAATAGAATCAAAAAATGTGGACTTTTTTTATGGTCCTTCACAAGCTTTAAAAAATATTAATATTGCCATCCGGGCAAACACGGTAACTGCTTTAATTGGTCCTTCAGGTTGCGGAAAATCTACTTACCTGCGGTTATTCAATCGTATGAATGATTTGATTGATAACATTAAACTATCGGGGCAGGTATTGATAGAAGGAGAAGATATTTACGGGCGGGGAATAAATGTGGATAGCCTGCGAAAGAATGTGGGCATGGTGTTTCAAAAAGCAAATCCTTTTCCCAAATCCATATTCGAAAATGTGGCTTACGGCTTGCGGGTGAATGGAATTACAGATAAAAAAATTATTGAAGAGCGGGTGGAAACCTCCATTAAACAAGTTGTTTTGTGGGAAGAGGTAAAAGATAAATTAAAAAAATCTGCGTTTGAACTTTCGGGAGGACAACAACAACGCCTTTGTATAGCAAGGGCGCTGGCAATACATCCCTCCATTATTTTAATGGACGAACCTACTTCTGCTTTAGACCCTATATCTACCGCAAAAGTGGAAGAACTGATTTATGAATTGAAAACAAAATATACCATCGTTATAGTAACACACAATATGCAACAGGCAGGAAGAGTAAGCGACAGAACAGCTTTCTTTTACCTGGGAGAATTGATAGAATACGATGAAACAAAAACATTGTTTACAAAACCGAAAGAAGAGCGCACTCAGAATTATATTACTGGAAGGTTTGGATAGGTGTTTACAAATTACGAATAAATACGAATTTACAAATCAATATATCTTTTCCATTTTGACTTTACAACTTTTAACTTAATAAAATGACACACTTAGACATCGAACTGCAACACCTGAAAGCAGAAGCCATTAAAATGTGGACGCTGGTGAATTTACAATTGAACAAAGGAAAAGTTTCCTTGCTCTCGTTGGATAAAGATTTAGCACGTGAAGTAATTCTTTCCGAAAGAAGAGTGAACGCTTATGAATTAAAACTGGACAGAGATTGCGAAAATATATTTGCCTTGTTTAACCCTGTGGCTGTTGATTTGCGGTTTGTGTTAGCCGTTCTGAAAATAAATAATAACCTGGAACGTACAGGAGACATTGTGGAAGGTATTGCAAAATTTGTATTAAATGTGGATAATACTTTTGATAAACAATTGTTAGAAATTACCCGCGCTGTGGAAATGTACGAAGCTGCAAACAATATGATGGAAGATGTTTTGGAAGCATTTGATAAAGAAGATACAGGTATTGCCCGAAGAGTTTTTCAACAGGACGATTTGCTGGATGATATAAATATAAAAGCAAATAAAATTGTTGCCGATTATGTGCGCACTCATCCTGACCATATAGAACCTGCATTATACCTGCTTTCTATTATCCGTAAATTAGAACGGATAGGCGACCAGGCAAAAAATATGTCAGAAGAAATTATATTTTATATAGAAGCCAAAGTATTAAAACATCGCTCCAAAGTAGAAAAAAGTAAAGAATAAAGTACAGGTTAAAAACCATTTCCAGCAAATAAAATTTATCCCCTTTTCAGCAATTCTTACTTCCTCTTTTTTTTTACTTTTGCCGAGTGAAAAAAATCTTTTCCCGTTTTGTATTATCTATGCTGCTTGCCATTGTTGGTGTTTTCAACAATAACTCTGCCCAAGCCCAAACATTTACCCAAACCATTAGAGGAAAAGTAATAGATGTAGATTCCAAATCTACCATTGTGGGGGCAACTATTATCCTGCTTAATTCCGAACCAATGATTGCAGTTGCTTCGGATGCAGATGGTAATTTTCGATTGGAAAAAATACCCGTGGGCAGGCAGGCAATTAAAGTTACTTCTATTGGTTACGAAGTTGCAATGCTTAATAATATTATTGTTACTTCGGGCAAGGAAGTGGTGTTGACAGTGGAACTTCGCGAAAAAATAATTACAACAGAAACCGTTGAAATAGTTGCGGAAACAGATAAAACAAAAGCAAACAACGATTTGGTAACAGTGAGTTCGCGCAACTTCCAGGCAGAAGAAACCGGGAGGTATGCAGGCAGCAGGGGCGACCCAAGCAAAATGGTTACAAACTATGCAGGAGTTTCTTCAGGCAATGATGCAAGAAATGATATTATTGTGAGAGGGAATTCTCCCTTAGGTGTTCTCTGGAGATTAGAAGGAGTGGACATTCCTAACCCCAATCATTTTTCGGCACAGGGCGCAACCGGGGGACCCATCAGCATGTTGAATAATAATATTCTTGGCAACAGC
>JANYDQ010000390.1 GCA_025363555.1 Bacteroidota bacterium
AAGCAATCCCAATATACAATCCACTATTTATGGATTGCTTCGTTCCTCGCAATGACGCTGGTATAAAAATTTATAGAAACTGAAAGTCTTGCACTGAAAGTGCATAGTTTCAACTAACGAATGAGACAAATGAAATTACAATTAACAATTATATAAACTAAAAAAATCAAAAAAAAATGGCAGAAACATTAAGAATTTCAATCGCTCCGACAAAGTTTAATATTTATATTAACAGTACGGACGACAACGCACAATCAACAACAATACCAACAGTACAAACCCGCTTCGGCTGGACCGACCTGGAAGTAGCAGCCTGGCATACCAAGCGGCTTTACTGGAGAGACACACTTTATCCGAAGTACGGTGATAAAACAAAATCTACTCCGGCCATTAAAAAAGAGGTTAAAAAGTTTATTAAAGATTTTAGAACTACTAATAATCCGTTGCTGGACAGGGCTGCTGCAAGCACCGGTTCAACAAGTGATGATGAAGTACTTTATAATTTTAAAAAGGGCAGAGCACCAGCCCATCATCAAACAGAAAAAATGACTGCACAAGTGTATGCACTCATAAAAGCAATAGGGGGAGGGGAAGTGGTATTCCGTTCGAGAACTGAAACAGATGCCAAACGTTCGCGAATTCCAAAAGAACTGGGAGCCGATAGTGTTCAGATAGCTTATGTAATTGGTATTGTTCCGAAAGACGAAAATGATGGAACACAAAAAGAAGTACATACAAAAGCAAAATTCACTTTGTCGTGCGGCACCTCCTCTTCACCGCGAAAGTTATATATTTTTGTACGTTGGTACAATACCAAAAATTCTAAAATAGCAGGTCCGTGGTCGGCAATGATTACCATTGACCTCTTTTAAAATAAAGTAATGTTCAAAAAAAAATCCCTCTGCTAAAAAACAGGGGGATTTTTTTTGTGAAATTTATTAAAGATATTTAATTTAATCGCAAATAATTGATCATCTAATGAAAAAAAAGAAAAGGTCAATCAATGTGCAATAGTATTTATTCTAAAGAATGAATACTATTTTGAATCTTTACTTTTAAGTGCGGGATTTTGTTTTGGATAGCGTTCCAGATTATTTCATAATCAATACCGAAATACTCATGTACTAAAATATTGCGAACACTTTTTAGAGTCGCCCATTCTACTTCATCAAATTTATCCTGTGTTTCATTTGTAATTCCATTTGCAGCTTACCAATAATTTCAAGAAGTTTCACAATTGCCAACCTCAATTTTAAATCATTTGAATAATCCTGATAACTAACCCCATCACAGAATTTTTCAATGTTTTCAATAGATTCAATAATATGTTTGAGACGGGTGATATCAGTTTGTTTATTTTTCATAAATCAAAACCTTATCACGGTCAATAAAAGGTTGAAGATGGGGAGAAACACCTTTTGAGGAAACAAGGTCAACTTCTTTGTTAAGTATTTTTTCAAGGTTAAGTTTAATGGCAATAAACTGGAAGATGTCAGTATTCTTTTCCAATTCTACAAGAATATCAATATCACTATTGCTATTACTTTCTCCTCGAGCAAAAGAACCAAACAAAAACGCCCTTGTTACCGGGCTTACTTTTAAACAGGTTTTAATCTGTTCTATTGTTCCACTTTTTAAATTCATATTACAAAAGTACGTATTTTATATTCTATCAACTATCAATTCAAATAATTACTTTTGCAAGCAGTTTTATAATAAAAAAATGAACGATATTAAAATAGGAAACTTCTCCATAGGTATTAACCATAAGCCATTCATCATTGCCGAAATGAGTGGCAATCACAATCAATCTCTCGAACGTGCTTTAGAACTGGTGGATGCAGCAGCAGCAGCAGGTGCTCATGCTTTGAAGTTGCAAACATACACTGCTGATACTATCACTATGAAAGGTGTTCATACTATTGAAGATAAAAATTCTTTATGGAATGGACAGGAGCTTCACGATTTATACAACACTGCTCATACTCCCTGGGAATGGCATAAAGCAATCTTCGACAGGGCAAAGGAAAAAGGAATGGAGGCATTCAGTTCTCCGTTTGATGAAACAGCAGTTGACTTTTTGGAAACATTAAATGTACCCGCTTATAAAATTG
>JANYDQ010000336.1 GCA_025363555.1 Bacteroidota bacterium
TAAATTAATAATTATAAAATAAAAATGTAATTTTACCGATGCGCAATGCTAAAGCATTGTGCATCGGTTTTTATAAACCTTCATTAGAATGAAAAAATTATTAACAATTTTCACATTCCTTCTTATTTTTAATTTCTCTTATTCACAGCAATGGTTTCCAATGGGGTTTATTGATACACTTGGAAATTCTAATTCTATAAGAGGAATATTAGAAATTGGTTATTTTAATAATAAAATAACAATAGGTGGTTATTTTAAAAAAACAGGTTCAATTGTTTTCAATAGTGTAGCCCAATGGAGTTTTAATAATTGGGAGCCCATGGGTATTGGCATTTGGTGGGGAGATGGGGGATTTGTAGATAGTTCCGGAGCATGTCAAACATTTTGTTCCTATCATAATTATTTGTATTCTGGTGGTACGGCAGAGGGTGCGGGAGGCACAATAATTAATTCCCCCTCTCATTTAGTGAGTAATATTGAAAAATGGAACAATACTGATTGGTATCCCATTTTGCTGGTGGTACGATGCAGTAACCATATCGCCAAATGGACAGGCACTACCTGGCAGCAAGTAGGCGAAGGATTAAATGATACGGTTTTTACATTAACAGTAGATAGCTTAAATAATAAGCTATACGCTGGTGGAGGATTTACACAAACAGGGCTTGGCATATAAGCAAAACATTTAGCAGAGTTGGACAGGCACCAACTGGCAAGAAACAGGAGGAGGAACCAACAGGGAGGTTAGAGCATTGTTTGCTAAAGATGGTAACTTATATGTAGGAGGGCAGTTTACAAAAGTGGGTAACGTACAAGCAAACTTAATAGCTTGCTGGGGTAGCAATCCAAATGGGGTAGATGAATTAGGAAATAATAATGAGGAAATAGCAATATACCCAAACCCTATACCCAAACCCTTCAACAACAAGCCTAACAATAGAGATAAAAGAAACAGGAGCCAAGCTACAAGAAGCAAGAATAGAAATAAAAGATGTGCTGGGGCAAACGGTTTATAATTCAAAACTAACCACCACAAAAACTACAGTAGATGTAAGCCCTTACCCAAAAGGGCTATATTTTATAAATATACAAACTGCTACTCAAAGCATAAATAAAAAGGTGGTGAAGGAGTAAAAAAAAGGCAGGAAGCCTGTTTTTTATGTGTAAAGTGCTTACTGCGGTGGCATTTTAAAAGGGAATAACTTTTGCAGGGCATTGCCGGGTAATTCATTTCAAAAAAAGAGGAAGAGGTAGTGAGGTTTAAACATTCGTTTGTTGATTACTTTATGGTGATACCTGCCAAAACCATCTTTTTGTTGTATAGTTTTACCACCAAGATATTAACCTGTTTAATTAACGCTTTAAAACAATCGTTCTGATAGATGGTGAAAGAAAAAAAGATTTTTGTACTTGATACAAGTGTTATCATTTACGACCACATGGCTGCCAAAAGCTTTAAAGAACATGATGTGGTGATTCCGATAACAGTTCTGGAAGAACTGGACAACTTCAAAAAAGGAAATGATACCAAAAATTTTGCAGCCAGAGAATTTACCCGCTACATAGATAAAATATCTGCCGGCAATACCCTCACCGACTGGATAAACATAAACGGCAAAGGACATGGTAACATTATGATAGAAATGCACCAGAGTTCGGTTAAAGATGCCGAAAAAATATTTGGCGAGCGAAAAGGCGACCACCGTATTTTAAACACTGCCATGTATGTTGCCGAAAAATATCCTAAACAAAAAGTGGTGCTGGTTACCAAGGATATTAACCTGCGCATAAAAGCAAAGTCGCTGGACCTGTCTGCCGAAGATTATAAAACAGGAAAAATACATGATGTAACCGAACAACTGTACACCGGGAGAAGTGAAATTCAAAAAGTTTCTACCGAAATAATTAATGAGATATACGAAAAAGGGTTTTGCGAGCCATCTGTATTATTAAAAAAGAACAAGCCCAAATCCAATCATTTTTATGTGCTCAAAAACGGTACTAAATCTGTGTTGGCTTCGTACAGTCCTACCAAAGATACCCTGGACAGGGTAAAAAAAGTAACTGCCTTTGGGGTTAATCCTCGCAATGCCGAACAGGCTTTTGCGTTAGATGCTATAATGAACCCGAGTATTAAACTGGTTTCTATACAAGGGGTGGCAGGTACGGGCAAAACCCTGCTGTCGTTGGCTGGGGCATTGGAACAGCGCAGAACATTTCACCAGATATACCTTGCCCGCCCCATTGTTCCGCTAAGCAATAAAGATATTGGCTACCTGCCGGGAGATATTAAATCAAAACTGAACCCTTACATGGAGCCGCTGTGGGACAATTTGAAATACATTAAAAATCAGTTTAACGAAAAGGATAAAGAGTACAAGCAGATAACCGAAATGGTGGAGCACGAAAAACTGGTGGTATGTCCTCTAGCTTATATCAGGGGAAGAAGTTTGTCGGATGTGTTTTTTATTGTGGATGAAGCGCAGAACTTAACACCCCACGAGGTGAAAACAATTATCAGCCGGGCAGGAGAAAACACCAAGATGATTTTTACCGGAGACATTTACCAGATAGATACTCCTTACCTCGATTCGCAAAGTAATGGCTTGTCTTACCTGATTGATAAATTAAAAGACCAGTCGCTGTATGCACACATTACCCTGGAAAAAGGAGAACGCTCGGAATTGGCGAACCTGGCAAATGAGTTTTTGTAACCGGTTCAACACAGTTACCTATCATTTAAAAACGTTCAGGGGTAGCCACCTGAACGTTTTTTTTATACTACTTCTTCCCGGTTTGCTGTTGGTTTGTTTTTAATTTTTCTATACTGTCAGTTGCACGCAGGGTGGTTGTATAACCAGGCGTGGCAGATTATGAACACTGGTGTTTTAAAAACATAGCGATAGAAAGCACGAGGTAGTACAACAAAAAAGATTACATTCGTATTCCAAAATTTAAGAAACAACAGGTGAATATTTATTCGAAAAAGCAGAAGTGGAAATTCGGGCTGTTTATTACAGCAGTGGTTATTGTTGGTGTTTCCCTGTGGTACACCAATACGCTGGTGAGTAAAATAGCCCAGGAAGAACGAAGAAAAGTGAAGCTATGGGCGGATGCTATTCAGAAAAAAGCAAACCTGGTAAAATACACCCACCTGCTATTTGACAGGATGCAGATAGATGAGCGAAAGAAAGTAGAACTATGGGCAGAAGCCACCCGCCAGTTGTCGCAGGAGCTCAAAGATTATGGTTTTGCACTCAAAGTAGTTTCTGATAATACTTCCGTTCCGGTAATACTTGCTGACGAAAACGGCACTCCCGTTACGTCCCGTAATTTAGATAAAAACAAAGAGAATAATAACGCCTATTTGAAAACACAAATGGAAGCTATGCGCGCTGTGCAGGAGCCCATTGAAATTACTATCTACAAAGGACAAAAAAATTATCTGTATTACAAAGATTCCAAGCTGTTTTCGGAATTAAAAAATACGATGGATGATTTGATTAAATCATTTATTTCGGAAGTGGCTGTAAACTCCGCTTCTGTGCCTGTTATTTATACCGACTCCACCAAAGAGAATGTGCTTGCTTCGGGCAATGTGGATTCGTTGAAAATAAAGGATGCGGCTTATTTAAAATCTACCCTTGCCGAAATGACTTCGCAAAACCAACCTATTGAAGTAGAGTTTGGAGACGGGAGCAAGAGCTATATTTTTTACCAGGAATCCATGCTGCTTACTCAACTAAAATATTATCCTTACGTGATGTTTGGTATCATTGGTTTGTTTTTACTGGTAGCGTATTTATTATTCAGCACGGCACGAAGGGTGGAGCAAAACCAAGTGTGGGTGGGTATGGCAAAGGAAACTGCGCATCAGTTGGGAACCCCTTTATCGTCACTCATTGCATGGCTGGAATATTTAAAATCAAAAGGATTGGACATTGAAACATCATCGGAAATAGAAAAAGATGTGAAACGGCTGGAAACAATTACAGAACGGTTCTCTAAAATAGGTTCGGTGCCCAAACTGGATTATGTAGATTTGGTAAAAGTACTGCACGATTCGGTTAATTATATGAAATCGAGAACTTCGAAAAATGTGGCATTTACTATCCAGGCAGGCAACCAAGACGAAGTGATGGCACAGTTAAATGTACCCTTGTTTGAATGGGTGATTGAAAATTTAATTCGCAATGCAGTGGATGCTATGAATGGAAATGGTGCAATCACTATTTCACTTTCCGACCAAACCCAATTTGTTTACATTGATATTGCAGATACCGGCAAAGGCATTTCCAAATCGAAATACAAAACAGTGTTTGAACCCGGTTACACCACCAAACAAAGAGGTTGGGGGTTGGGGCTGTCTCTTACCAAACGTATTATTGAAAATTATCATTCAGGAAAAATATTTGTAAAAAGCTCCGAACCCGACAAAGGCACTACTTTCCGAATAGTGTTGAATAAATAACAATGCCCGGTATTTACATTCATATTCCTTTTTGCAAACAAGCCTGCAACTACTGCGATTTTCATTTTTCTACCTCTTTAACTACTAAAGATGCTTTTTTAAACGCATTGAAAAAGGAAATAGAAGTTCAAAAAGAGTATCTAAAGGGAGATAAAATTTCTACCATTTATTTTGGTGGCGGCACTCCTTCTCTTTTATCAGAAAGTGAACTGATGAATATATTTGAAACCCTGGAAAAACATTTTGTTATTTCACCGGACGCGGAAATTACCCTGGAAGCCAATCCGGATGATTTAACGAAAGAAAAAATAAAACAACTGAAAGCCACACCCATCAATAGGTTGAGCATTGGCATTCAAAGTTTTTATGACGAAGATTTAAAACTGATGAACAGGGCTCATAATGCTAAAGAAGCCATCACTGCGGTGAAAGCAGCACAGGACAGTGGTTTTGAAAACATCACCATTGATTTGATATATGGAATTCAAACATTAACTAACAGCCACTGGAAAAACAATTTGACAGCAGCCTTTGATTTGGAGGTAAAACATATTTCGGCTTATTGCCTCACGGTAGAACCCAAAACAGCAATGGCACACCAGGTAAAAATGGGGCAACTGAAAAATGTGGATGAACACCAAAGTGCCGAACAGTTCGAGATAATGCTGGATAAAATGAAGAAGAATAATTTTATTCAATACGAAATATCCAACTTTTGCAAACAAGGATTTTACTCCAAACACAACAGCAATTACTGGCGGAAAGAAAATTATTTGGGATTAGGTCCTTCTGCACATTCGTATAACGGGCACAGCCGGCAATGGAATATTTCAAACAATCCCCTGTATATTCAATCACTTGAAAAAGGGAAATTGAATGTTGAGAAAGAAGAACTGACTGCCGAACAAAAGTATAATGAATACATTTTAACTTCCTTAAGAACCATGTGGGGAACGGATTTAAACTACATTGAACAAACATTCGGGAAAGAGTATTCAGCACATTCGTTGACAGAAGCTGAAAAATATGTAGAAACAAAGAAAGTGCTGCATCAGAAAAATAAATTACTTTTATCTGACGAAGGAAAGTTGTTTGCTGATAAAATAGCAAGCGATTTGTTTATTATTAAATAAGAAAACAATGATTACAAAAATTACTTATAAAGGGAAATCGTACAATTTGGATTTGGATAAACCAATTGATATTTCCATTCCGTTAAGGGCAGGAAAAGAAAATGTAAATGCATGGTATGTTCCTCCTGTTTCCATAGAACCTGTCCGGATGGGCGATTGGATAGGAGATGTGAACCAGGGAGGTTCGGTAAATTTCAAAAACATACTGTTCAACCCTCATGGAAACGGAACGCATACTGAATGTGTGGGACATATTAGTAAAGAAGAGTACACCATTAATCAATGCTTAAAAAAATTCTTTTTTATGGCAGAACTGATTACGGTGTTGCCTGACGAAACTGCTGACGGGGATAAAATAATTACAAAACAGCATATTGAAAATTGTTTGGGAGACAAATGCCCTGAAGCACTTATTATCCGTACGCTGGACAATCATATTTCCAAAATAAACCGACAGTACTCTAATACCAATCCTCCCTACCTTCATCATGAAGCTGCCGGGTTAATGGATGCTTTAGGCATTACTCACCTGTTGATTGATTTGCCTTCGGTGGATAAAGAAAAGGATGACGGAAAACTACTGGCACACCATGCCTTTTGGCAATATCCTCATAACACCCAATTGGAGCGAACTATAACCGAACTGATTTATGTTCCCAACAATGTGTTTGACGGAACGTATCTTTTAAATATCCAGATAGCAAGTTTTGAAAACGATGCTTCGCCCAGTAAGCCGCTGCTTTTTCAAATGAACTTAGCTTTGTAAAATTCATAGTTCACCTGACAAGAGTTTACACCAATTATGAGCGAGGTTGGGGAAGGCCCTGCGTGACGCCCAAATTCAAAAAACAAAACCGCCCGATGAAACTTCATCGGGCGGTAAGCAATCAACAAACAAAAACAATTAAATACTTATGGTTAGACCAACAGTAAAGGGATATTCCTGGGGTCCTTTATCTTTTTGAAACAAACGGTTCAATCCGTAATCGGCAAACAGGGAAACACGGTTGTAACCAATGCGAACCACAGCGCTGTATCTGAACGGTTCGATATTAAATCCATCGCGCTGTTTCACTTTGTAATGATGGTCGTTCACATCAAACTGCTGTTTGGTAACGGAGTGAATACGATAAGCAAATTCAATTCCACCTGCTATGTGAAAATTGTTTCGCGGGTTTTTGCTGGTGTTAATCTCCAGCAACAGGGGTACTTTAATATAACTTACATTGAGGGTATTCTTTTTATATTTCATCGAATCCTTTGTTCCCCAAACATAACCAGTACTATCTACAAACAGGGACGTATGGTTTTTGAGGGCATAATGATTAAAATCGAAACCAAAACCGGTAACCAGCTTGATGTAATTTTTATAAATATGAAAATCTTTTTCAAACAGGTTTAGACCAAACTGGTACGACTTTGCATAATTCAGTTCCATAAAACGAGCACCATCTGGCGCATCCAGGGAGTTGTTATAATTCAGCAACCCGTTTACCCCAAACTCGAACCCATGCCAGTGTTTGAACCCCCTATTATAATCGTTCAGCGAATCGGTTTTTGAATAATGGTCGCGGGAATTATCACCATCGCTGTTGCCAATAATCATGTATTTTTTCTTTCCCAGTTTAAATTTGGTGGTATCGCCCGCTGTTTCTTCTCCATTGCCGCTTTTGCTTTCGCGCACCGAACCGGCACCTGAAATGCTGACCGTGCGCTCGGCAGGGTTTCCTTTATAAATAACCGAACCTGCACCCGACACATCGGCATCCAGGCTTTGTTTTACATTCACCTTTGCATCGCCCGCGCCCGAAACTTGTACTTTTACCTTATCCGCTTCCAGGTTACTTGCTTTCAAATCTCCTGCTCCCGAAATGTCAGCCGTTAGCAGTTGTGTGCTTCCTTTTAAAGCCACATCTCCGGCTCCGCTTATGTCGGTTTTTATTTCTGCGGCTTTCACTTCCAGGTGTATGTCTCCTGCTCCGTTTGATTTAATAACCAATTTATCGCAGATGAGTTCGTTTTCAGATTTCACATTGGCAGAGCCCGAAACATCCAGGCTGGCTAACGATTTTATGGTGATGTTCACAAAAACCCTTTCGTAAACCTTTTTTATTTTTACTCCATCAGCGCCCACTATAACGTCATGTTTTTTATTCCTTATTTTTCCTTCGGCAGAAATAACAAGAATGCCGTTTTGCACTTCTGTTTTAATTTTCGATTGCAGGCTGTCCGGGGCATCCACTTTCAGTGCGTTTTCAGTGCCCTCTACAATGAGCACTTCAAATTCATCTCCTGCTTTTATTCCTGTAAAATCTCCCACCTGGCGGGTTTGCTGTGCTTTTGCAGTGAAAGCAGTGGCGAAGATTAATAATACTGCTGCAATGGTAGTTGTTGTTATTTTCATACTCAATAGGTTTTTGTTAATTTTGATAGTAAGACGATTGGTATAGGTGATTTGTTACAGGCAGGTGGAAATATTTTTTGCCATGCCGGGCGCACTTTTATGGCAAACGATTCTTCTTCCACCCTCTCATCGGTATGGTCTGCTATTTCTTCCTGCTATTTCTTCTATTTGCACCCAATCATACCCGTCCCCCGATTCCGTTCCCGGACCGGGTATATCAATCCTGATATAATCTCCTACTTGTGGCTCCCCCCTGGCAGGCACTCCATTTTTATCTGTTAACAAGGTATCAGCCATTGCCACAGCGCAGTATTTATTCCAATTATTTATGTTTTTCAATCTTTCGCATGCCAGCAGGAAAAGCGTGTGGGCATGCTCCATTCTTACTTGTTTGTCCGGATGCTCCTGTTTCACTCCACTGTTTTTGCTTCGGAACAAGGCGGTGTGCTTTTAATTTCCTTTTCTTTTCTATATCTTTTTATCTCTATGTTCCCTTTTTGTTCTGCAGGAACGAGCTTGTTTAGCTCTTGACAATTATACTGTGGTATCCCGCTGAATAAAAAAAACCCCTGGAAAATCATTTTCCGGGGGTTTTTAATAATCGATTTTTTTAAAAACAAACCTTATTACATTTTTTCTATCTTTTTAAACACTTTTTCTTTTGTTTCTGCTGCTTTCTGTTGCACGCGGCCCTTTACTTCATCCGTTTTGCCTTTTATAAAGGTTTTGTCGCTGTTTAGAGCCTCACCTACTTTTTGTTCAGCATTCCCTTTTTTTTCATTCAGCTTGCCTTTCAATTTTGTGGTATTCATGATTTCTAAGTATTAAGTGAAATTAATAATAAATCTATACCACAAAGGTACCTAATTTCTATCAATTGGTTATTATAGAATTTCGGTAATTAATTACAGTTTACCGCTCGTAACCAGCCCAAACAGAGTAAAAGTAAAAACTAAGGGATTAAAATGAGTAAGCAAAGAAAACACACCTAAACAATAAATTTTTTCTTTGTTTCCTCTCCCGGTATCATGCAGGTGTCTCTCCTTCCAAACCATTTATACCTGTTGCGAGACACATAATCATACATTGCATTCCTTATAAAGGGAGGAATAATTATAAAAGCATACAGCAAGGGGTATAACCTGTCCAGGTGTTTTACCAACTGCAACGCAGCTGACGACTTAGTATAGGCTTTGTTGTTTTCTATTAATACAAAACTATCCATATCCCCTTTAGGGAGGTGATACTTCTCTGCCAATTCCTTTCCTTTATTAGATTGAAGCGGGGCAAACAAAAAATGATTGTGAGTATCGTGTTTAATGATAAAGTTAACGGAAGCGGTACATAAATTACACACCCCGTCAAATAAAATAATTGCCTTATCGTTTTTAATTTCGGGCATTAGTGGGGTGGTGTAATAGCCACAGAATAAGGGTCCGCAGATACTTCCACTTCTTTATCTTTGCCCGAATCGTTGGCAAGAAGAGTTAATGTGTTTATATCAATGAAAGTAATATACCCGTTTCTTCCCCCACAATTATTAGAATGATGGGGTGCAGGTCCGCCTGTGGTTTGGTTCCTGTTTGCCACTATCACTATGTTTTTAGTATTGTCCACCGCTATTCCATGTGGCTGGTGCCCGGTGTATATTGCCTTGGTTTGATAAGTGGAAAGATTAATGGCATACACACTTCCTCTTTGTCCGGCTATGGCAGTATCTTCCTGGCAGGTAACAAATAAATAACCGGATGAAACAGCCATTTCGGAGGGCAAAGCTCCAACGGAAATGATGGTAATTAATGTGTCTGACAGGGCATCCATTACTCTTACTTCTGAAGTGCCCTGGCAGGCTACAAAATACCTGTCGTTACCGGGCGAAAAAAGCACTTCGTGTGAGTTTAAATGAGTAGAAGGGAGGTTAGAATATAAATTAATGGTTTGGTACAGCGAAAAATCGGAAACAGGTATTTTATACACCTGGTCGCTACCGCCACTGTTTTGGGTAACATATAAATACTGCCCATCCGGACTCATACAACTGCCATGCGGGTAGGTAAACCCTATATTATGGGTTACCGAAAAAGTATTCAGGTCAACTACTGCTATGTCTCCACTGCTTTCCCAATCTACCACATAAGCTGTGTTACCATTAATTGTTACTGTGTTCCAGTTCTTAACCCCCAGTATAGCTTCGCCTGCAAAACCATCATCACTTGTTCTGTATTTTTGTAAAGCGTTTCCACTTGTTGAAATAATATACCAGTACTTGCCGTCTGGCGAAACTTTAACATTATGCGGAGATTCGATGGCAGGTGAATTTCCAACAGTGATATATCTCATTTGTAACAATGTTTCTGCATCAAATACCGTAACCACATCACACCCCTGGTTAGTTACATAAAACTTTTTACGATGAGGGTTGTCAGAAAACTTTACTACACCAAATTCGTTTGGAGCTCCCATATCCACCCAGTTTTCTATTGACTTTACTTCTTCATGTGTTAATCGTGTTCCGTTATTAGGCATTGTAGGAGTAATAGCAGTTCCCAAATCGGGAAAGGTATTAATATGATAACAAACTTTACTGAAGTCGTGACGATAAGGAATAACACAGGCACCTTCATTACTGCCTTCAAACATTCTGTTCCATGTCTGGAAAGATATTCCCGATGCTTTACTTACATCATTATGACAGCCTGCAACAGCACATCGGGTAACAACTATTTTACCAATATCAGCAGGATAATTACCATAATCGGGCGATACAATCACATTTTTGCAGGTACTAAAAGGGAGTATAAGTAGTGCAGCCAGTAAAGTTAATAATAGGGTAGTTTTAATTTTCAGCATTTTTTATATGAAGGATAAAGAATATTAGTTGGGATTTTTAAATCGTGCATCTGTTATAAATGTTGAATCGGTTAATGTGTTTAAGAATAAAATAAGGTCCTGTTTTTCCATTGATGTTAAAGGAGCAATAGTATTCAGCAAAGGGCTAAGCGTTGAAGAATGCACTATCCCGGTACTATAATGTTCCAGCACATCAGCCAAAGTGGCAAATCTTCCATCGTGCATATAAGGAGAACTCAAAGCAACGTTTCGCAAGGAAGGAACTTTAAATGTTCCTGAATCGGAAGCGGCACCTGTTATTCCTGCTCTGCCGGGGTCGTTAAAGAGAGAGTCTAACCCGAAGTTCATAAATTGTAAATTGGTAAATAAAGGAGTGGTATGACAAGTTGCACATTTTTGTGTAAACAAATTTAATCCGTTCATTTCATTTGTGGAGAAAGAGGTTTCACCTTTTTCATATTTATCATATTTTGAACCGGAGGAAACCAACATGCCCATAAACTGTGCCAATGCTTTCAATAGTAGCTGACTTGAAATAGTGGTTGTTCCAAATGCGTTATTAAACAAGTAAGGATAGGTGGCATCGTTTTGTAGTTTATTAACTACATTGTTTATTGTTTCGTTCATCTCGAAATGATTAGTAAGGGGAGCCAAGGGCATTACTTCCAAATTAGTTATTCCCCCATCCCACATAAAATTGGTTTGCCAGGCTAAATTAGATAAAGCAGGTGCATTGCGAGTACCCAAAACTCCGTTTACTCCTGCACTCAAAGCATGATATTGATTAGAAAAAGCGAACTGCTGCTGATGGCAGCTTCCGCAGGAAATGGCATTGTTTTGCGATAGTTTGGTTTCATAAAACAGTTTTCTTCCTAAAATAAAACCATTTGTGGTTAATTTATTAGTGGAAAAGTCATAATGAGCAGATGCCCAACCGGGGGGAATAACAAACTGTATCTCCTCCGGAAATTTTGTAATAGTTGTATCTTTTTTACATGAAAAAAGCAAAACAGAAACAGCAACAAAAAAGAGTGTTCTTGTTTTTTTCATTGGTTAGTTGCGAATGCTTTGTAAAGTAAACATATCAGCATAATTATTTGCAAAGTTAAGAGTGGTTTGGTTAGGTAAATCAGTAAATGGAACGGCTGCAAAACTTATAATGGTAGGTGTTTTGAACCATTCCAGCACATCGGCTTTTAAATTGACCTGCGGAGTTATTAAAGGAGAAACTTTTGCGGTATCCGAATAAAAAGGAAGCCGCACGGTTTTTAAAGCATTGTATTGCCCACTGTAACCAATGATGGCATAAGAGAAGAAATGGTTTAATCCATGTGCTGTATCTTGCGGGGAAGAGCCTGCTAATTCAGCAAAGATATAACCGGTATCCCACATCCAAAACATCCCAAGCGCAGGGTCTAAATCTCCTGTTTGCGCGCCCGAAAAATTGCGGACACTATCCACACCAATTATAAAGGATACAGCAGTATAATTTCCATAAGGCACATTGGCAAGGGTAAATTGAGTTCTTTTACTATTTCCTGCATCAATCAAATGATAGCTTTCTTTTTCAGAAAAAATGGTTCCATCATTCCTGGTTAGTTTTATATTGCTGATATAGTATTTGAAGGTATGCACCGAAAACGTATCATTATGTGCATTGATATACGTTTTAATATTATTTAAAATTAAGTTACTGTCGCCTGCCATGTTAATAAATTTAAAGATAACAGAGCCGGCAGGGTTTAAGTTTACAGGTGCATCTTTTTTACAGGAAGAAATAAAGACAGCGATAAGAAAGAAAAGAAAAAATTGTTTTTTCATCTTACTGATAGAATGTTCTGATTAAAAACAAAAGTAATTATTAAAAGGCATATATTTCTATTGGCTTATCAAAAGAAATTCCTTAGCGCTTTTTAATCCCACTCATCTTCACCGTATTTTTTATTAATATGCCGGATAATTGCATAGCCTGCAATAGTTACCAGGCTAATAACACCCATTGTTTTTATAAATGTAAATAGATATTCCATTTTTTTAAAAGTTTAATAATTACTAAAACATGCTTTCGACAACAACCGTTTTCCCTGTTTTTATTTCATACTCCTTTGCGAACTTAACGAAATTATCAGCGGCTGTCTTTTCTATGATGACAATTTTTAAATCTTCCCAGTCTTCCCCGTTAAAAGGAAGGCTTAAATCTGCGGTAGATATTTCTCCCAGGCAAACATCTGATGTTTTCCATAACCAGAATTTTTTATCTCCCTGGTAAATCCCATAAACATAATCATCGTCCTTCCTATGAGAAAAATGTAATTTAATTTTTATTTCCAAATTAAAATTCAAACACAGCATCCTTTTAAATTCGGCAATTTTAACTTCTCTTATTTCCATTTTTTTTTAATAAATTATAAATGCAATAGCTCTGGTTATTAATCAAAGACCATTGTTAAAATTACAAACAGAAACCAACAATAACGTAGTTTCGTTTAAATAAATAAATAAATAAATAAATTTTAAGGTAAAACAGGTAATCAGGCAGCGAGGAAAGGGGGACCTCGTTTTCCGTTTGCGCAATGGAAGAAGGAAATATAATTCTCCCGGGTAAATAATTCAGTTTGTTTTTCTATAGAAAATAATCTGAAAACAGCAGTAGCAGAAATTAAAAATAATGCCCTGTCGGTTCCTTTAACTCTTCTTTTATGTGTACTCGGTTTTTCCTTAGGAGGGTAGGAGGTAGTGGTTGTTGCTCCTGATGTGCTTTTTTTTGTATAGCTAATAAATCTTTCGTTGGAAAAATCACCAAGTGTAACTTTGCTTTTTTCCGCTCCTGAATAATACCACCATTGCGAAACAGGAAGTAAAAACAAAAAAATGTAATGCACCATTTTCATGGCGCAAATTTAATTAAACTTTCATCTCTACGTTCAAATTCAAAAACTTTTTTAAAATAGTGCTTTTACAATCTTAATAAATAAGTATCTCTGTTTAAGATAGCCTCCTGCTCCCTCCAGTCTATTTTTAAAATTTTTGTCAATACTTTTTTTAGGGTTTCAAAATCGTTGGGTTTGGTTAAATAAGCGTTTGCACCCTTTTCAAATGTTTCTTCCACATGTTCTTCAGATTTGGAAGTAGAATAAATAATAACTATAATATCCTTTAATGCAGGATTATTGCGAATGTCCTCAAGGCATTCCAATCCGTTTTTAAGAGGCATGTTCAGGTCCAGGAAAAGTATTTCCGGGAGTTGTGTTTCCGGAGCTTTAAGATAATTCATCAATTGAACGCCATCTTCAACAGTATGCACTTCGGAATGGATGTTTAATTCTTCGAAAGCTTCTTTAAGAATATCGCGGTCGTCTTCATCATCATCTGCCAATACAATATTCATGTTTTGTTGCATAGTATTATTTATTAGTGAAGATTGTCTGTCTGTTTCTTTTTACCAGGAGAAACGAAGCAAAATTACTGCCTTTATTTATATTTGATATTATATAACTAAGCGAATTAGTTATACTATTTCTAATGAGCAAGGGACACAGAAGAGAACTCTACTTTAAGAAATGGTGGAAGGAGCAACTTAGTTAAGAGGAGAAGGACGGATTTTTTTTACCTTTGTAATGTAACTGTTATAATAAATAACCTTTAGAAGCCGGAGTTTAAACTTCATTGATTATGAAACAATTTTATTTACTATTTTGTTTATCATTTGTTTTTACAAATGCAAAAGCACAAACAAACTATTTTAAAACGTTTGGGGGAGTAAACGCTGAAAAAGCATGGGGGCTTTGCAAAAATTCTGATAATGGTTTCGCCATTACAGGGGAAACAAATAGTTTTGGCACAACAGGAAAAGATGTTTATGTTATAAGGCTAAATGCGCAAGGAGATACTCTGTGGACAAAACGATATGGAGGAAGTAATGAAGAAACAGGAGAATCAATCTCGCAAACGTATGATGGCGGATTTATTATAACAGGCGAAACAAAAAGCGCAGGAGCGGGAGCAAAAGATATTTACCTTCTGAAAACGGATTCAAACGGGTTTATTGAATGGAGTAAAACCATAGGTGGAACCGCAGATGAGATAGCGTATTCGGTTATTCAAACTTCAGATTCGGGCTTTGCTGCTCTGGGTTATACGGAAAGCGCAGGCATGGGGGGAGATATTTATTTAATAAAAACGAATGCTTACGGAACTATATTATGGACAAAAACCTTTGGTGGTTTGCAATACGAGGGTGGATACAGTTTAATTGAAACCCTTGATTCGGGCTTTGTTTTTACCGGAGTGACACAAAGTTTCGGAGCCGGGAGTTATGATGTGTTTCTTATTAAAACTGACGCACTCGGAAACATGATATGGAACAAAACATATGGAGGAAGCAATGATGATTGGGGATATTGCGTATCCAGCACACTCGACCATGGATATATTATTTCGGGGCACACCTATAGCTTCGGACAGGGTGATTACGATATTTTATTATTAAAAACAGATAGTATCGGAAATCTGCAATGGTCAAAAACTTATGGAAACACAGGAGAAGACATAGGTTGGTTTGTAGTGCAAAACAACGACAACACTTACACTATTACCGGGAACACCGAAACACCCGGAATAGACCATCATGGAGCTTTATTGATTAAAACAGATGCAAATGGAAATCAACTCTGGAATAAAAATTTTGGAAAGTCGAATCCTTCAACTACTATTAATTCGGATGTAGCAGTTGCCATTGTTAAAACAACGGACGGCTATGCAATAGCAGGAAACACTACAAGTTTCGGAGCAGGAAGCTATGATATGCTATTTATAAAAACAGATACTTCAGGAAACGGTTCGTGTGTTGATTCAAGTTTACTGCTTAACACCGGAACACCCGTCTTACTTACGGGAACAGCGTTATATTCTCTTTCGTCTGTGGGGGCTGTTTCAACTCTCAACAGTTCATCAGCAACAAACACGGTAGTAACCGATGTTTGCGGTTTATTGGGTATTACCTCTCCGTATTTTGATGCAAATAACATCACTTTGTTTCCAAATCCCGCTACTTCTTTTTTGCAGGTTTCTGTTCAATTATTAAATAAGAATAGTTCTGCCATTCAAATTTGCGATGTGGCTGGAAATGTATTATTAGAAATAAAAAACCAAAACACCATAGATGTTTCTGCTTTATCCAAAGGATTTTATGTTGTTAAAATAAAAGAGGGAGACAATTATTTTACAAGAAAATTTATTAAGCAATAAAAAAACCCTTAATCAAGAAGATAGGGAAAGCGTAAAGGACGACACAACAACCATCGACAGGCAGACAATTTAACAGAAAAAGTAAACCATTTTGACGAGTGACCAAAGACATACAGACCATATTGAAATCGGAAATCAAGTAAGCCGACACTCCTTGCCGACCCTTCTGTATTTTTTATTTTTTTCCACCGCACTTTTTTTTAATTCAATTTTAGCCAACCGCACATTTGGCACATTTGGTTTTGCCCGACACACAAGCCAACCCTTCGCAAAACCAAAAGAGCCAAATTTTCCCACCGCACCAAATGACGATAGTGGTTATTTTAATAATTAACTTAGCAACCTGACAATTTAAGAATGGCATTAAGCTGGAACGAAATAAAAGATAGAGCATTAAATTTCTCAAAGGAATGGGCTGACACTTCAAACGAAGAAGCAGACGCAAAACCATTTTTAGTTGAGTTTTTTAATGTATTTGGTATTAGTAGCAAACGTGTTTCGACCTTTGAACACAGAGTGAAAAAACTGGACGACAAAGACGGTTACATTGACTTGCTTTGGAAAGGAACGATTTTAATTGAAATGAAAAGTCGGGGCAAAAACCTTGACAAAGCATATCAACAAGCCAAAGACTACACACACGGACTGAAACAACACGAATTACCGAAATACATTCTCATTTCTGACTTTGAAAATTTTAGACTTTACGACCTTGAAGAAGATAAGACCGTAGATTTTAAACTTAACGACCTTATAAATAATGTTCAGCATTTCGGATACATTTTAGGTTATCAAAAAAAGGTTTACAAAGAACAAGACCCCGCAAACATTAAAGCAGCGGAGTTAATGGGTAAACTTCACGACAGGCTTGAAGAAATCGGATATACTGGACATCCATTAGAAGTTTACTTGGTTCGTATTCTGTTTTTACTTTTCGCAGAAGACACAACAATTTTCAATAAACAACAATTTCAAGAATATTTAGAACAACGGACAGCCGAAGACGGAAGCGACCTTGCATCAAAACTGCAAGAATTATTTCAAGTATTAAATACACCGAAAGAAAATCGTTTTAAAAATCTTGACGAGCAACTTGCCGACTTTCCTTATGTAAACGGAAAACTTTTTGAAGAAAACTTGCCTACGGCAAGTTTCGACACAAAAATGCGTCAAGCCTTGCTTGACTGTTGTTACATTGATTGGAGTAAAATATCGCCAGCGATATTTGGTTCAATGTTTCAAAGTGTTATGAACCCAAAGGAACGTAGAAACTTAGGAGCACATTACACAAGCGAAACCAACATTTTAAAACTCATCAAACCGCTTTTCTTGGACGACCTTTGGAAAGAATTTGAAAGTATCAAAGACAATAAAAACAAACTTCCTGAATTTCATAAAAAACTAAGCACTCTCAAATTTCTTGACCCTGCTTGTGGTTGCGGAAACTTCCTTGTAATTACTTACCGTGAATTGCGTTTGTTGGAATTAGAAATTTTAAGGGCATCAAACAAAACAGGACAAGGCGTTTTGGACGTGAGAGATATTATTTGGCTTGACGTTGATATGATGAACGGAATTGAATATGAAGAATTTCCTGCACGGATTGCCGAAGTTGCAATGTGGCTTATCGACCACCAAATGAATATGCAAATAAGCAACGAGTTTGGACAATACTTTGTTCGTTTACCTTTGAAGAAATCCGCAAAAATTGTTCACGGCAACGCATTACAAACAGACTGGGAAAGCATAGTTTCTAAGAACGAACTTTCTTATATTCTCGGAAATCCGCCATTTATAGGTAAGCAAGTTCAAAAACCTGAACAAAAAGCGGATATGGAAAAAATATTTGCAAGTGTAACAGGTGGTGGAACTTTAGATTATGTAACAGCTTGGTATGTTAAAGCAGCTCAATATATTCAAGACACAAAAATTAAAGTTGCTTTCGTTTCAACAAATTCAATCGCACAAGGCGAGCAAGTTGGAATAATTTGGGGTTTACTTTTTCATAAATACAAAATCAAAATTCATTTTGCTCACCGAACTTTTAAATGGAGCAATGAAGCAAAAGGAAATGCAGCAGTTTATTGTGTGATAGTTGGCTTCGCCAACTACGACACTAATAACAAAAGCATTTTTGAATATGAAGATATTAAAGGCGAAGCCCACGAAATAAAAGCAAAAAACATCAATCCGTATTTAGTTGATGCAAAAGATTTCTTTATTACCAAAAGAACAACCCCACTTTGTAGCGTTCCGAAAATGTTCAAAGGTAGTCAGCCAACCGATGGAGGAAATTTTCTTTTTACAGAAGAAGAAAAAAATGAATTTCTAACAAAAGAACCAAAAGCCAAAAAATTCATTAAACCGCTAATCTCCGCACACGAATTTATAAACGGTGAAAAAAGATACTGTTTGTGGCTTGTCGATGCAGAGCCAAGCGAATTAAAACAAATTCCCCATTTGCTTCACCGTATTGAAGGTGTTAAACAAATGAGATTGAAAAGCACAAAACAAGCAACTGTAAAATGGGCAAATCAACCAACCCTATTTACCGAAAACAGACAACCAATAACTGACTACATTTTAGTGCCTTCGCATTCGTCTGAAAATAGAAGCTATATCCCAATTGGATTTATGACTAAAGATGATATTTTAAACAATTCGTGTTTGTCTGTTCCTAATGCTACTCTTTTTCACTTTGGGATATTGACCTCGTTAATGCATATGGTTTGGGTTAAATCGGTTTGCGGACGATTAGAAAGTCGTTTCAGATATTCAAACGAAATC
>JANYDQ010000396.1 GCA_025363555.1 Bacteroidota bacterium
GTTGAACCATTAACCTTAACGAAGCGAAAGCTAAGGAAAATGGTCAAAACTGACCTGTAATACATTTAAAGATATTACTAATAAAAAACAACTCCATTGAATTAACCCTTGTTTTCAGGTGAGTTTTTAATAAAACAAGGCAAACTAAATACATAATGAACCACCGGCTAATGACCAATAAACAAAAAAAAGGAACAATAAAAAATGAGGGAATGACAATTAAAAAATAAATAAATATAAATATAAATAATCAATTATTTTTTAAAATCTTTCTTTTTCTTAAAGACCGAAAGGTTATTTACTACTTGTTGTTTTTAACTTATATTTGTAAAATAATTGGTTTTAATAATGTCTAAATTCAAAAATCCTTTAATAAATGGAAATTAATAATAATAACTCTGAAACAAGTTCCGGAGTTAATTACCGACCGATTAAAATCGTCATATTAATACTTTTATTACTTTCACCACTGGTGTATTTGTTTGTTATAAGTGCACCACCGGAAGCAGTAAAACAACAAACTCCTGCAAATCAATCAGTGCCATCTGATATACTTTCTCTCGAAAATGCAGTGAAAACAAACCCATCGTTTGATAATTTGCTGAATCTTTCTATGGCATATATTAATAATAAAATGCCTGGCAAAAGTATCGATTATTTACAGCGGGCTATTCAGCTTAATCCTAAAAGTGCGATAGCTTGCAACAACCTGGGAGTGGCTTATATTATGTTGCAGCAATACCAGGAAGGAATAGACGCCTGCACCAACGCACTCCGTATCGACCCATCTTTTCAACTTGCAAAAAATAATTTAAAATGGGGTATGGATGAAAAAGCTAAATTGCAATCTGCTGTTCAGGCACAGGAAAAAACTCCCGGTAACAAAAGGGATGTTAATTATTATATTGATAATGGTATGGGTTATTATAAATTAAAAAACTACGACAAAGCCATAGAAGTGTGGAGCAAAATAGGTGACCTTGATAAAAAGAATACGGCAGCATTAAATAATATAGGAACCGCTTTTATGATGAAAAATCAATATGACGATGCGATAGCCTTATTTAAAAAAGCAATTGAATTTGAACCTAACAATCAGCTTGCAAAAAATAACCTGGCATGGGCAATGGATGAGAAAAACAAAGCTGCATCAATCAAAAAATAAACGGGTAGGCAAATCGGGCAGCTCTTTTATTTTATTCCACTTTGCATATTTATTTACTACTATTATTAATTGAGTAATCATAATAATAAATATCACCAGGGCAGGAATAACCCTATCGAGTCTGATTAAAGTTAATGAAGTTACACTTTCAAAATTTCCATTCCTTACCAGGCAATAAAGCGAAGGCAAACAAAATAGCAAGCCAACAAAGAACATTAGCGGAATGTATTTTTTATAAAAAACGTTTCTTTCTTTTAGTATCGGAAGCAAAGCAACAATAGGTAATGCAGATGCAAACTGGTATTCCCAAACGGTATTGTAACTCAAAAAGAAAGTAAGAGATAGTGCCATTATTAATAATAACCCACTTTCCAGTCGTATTTTTCTGTCTTCAATAAACCCAACGCCAACAGATAATAACAAACTAATATAAATCGGAATTTTATAAATACCGGCAGCAGTTGTTTTACCTAACAAGGTATCAACAAACACGGGCAATGAAAATACATCAATGTGCATTAGCTTGTAATCCGATTGTGCAATCAGGTTGAGCCAGTGAATACTATTATCTTTCATATATTCATTGAGTACAAAATTGTTTTTATAAATATTCATATTCTCTTTGATAAAATCGAAATCCCAGGCAACACTCATTAGCTTGTTATACCCTATTCCTTGTGGGTTTAACATGGGAATGATTAAAAACAAAACCGATACCACTATGTAGATAAGTAAACATTTAAAAGTTGTTTTGCGTGTTTCTTTAATTACTAAAAGCAAGGGCAACATTAATAGTACAATAGGTTTGGTAAAAAAAGAAATCAATAAACCGGCAAACAATTTCTGATTTGCTTTTTTATCGTTGTTACCATAAGTAAATTCAAAAAACGAAATCATAAGCAGCGTAAGTGCCAATACCAAAGGTGCGTGCATGTTCCCGGAAAACAAAATGGAAAAGGTAGGGAAAGCACAAAGCATAATGAAATAACTCAATCGTTTTTTGAAGATATTGTCTGTTGTCTTAGAAATTAAAAAAGCACAATAAATAATAAGAGTGAGCGAAAAGACCGAAAACAAAGCGTATCCCACCCATGGAGAAAAAAACGAAAACCAGGAGGCAACAAAAACACTAAAGGCAGGATGAGCCAGGTACCAAGTGGAGTATGGACCATAAGCCGTTCCGCCCCAGGTATCGAAAACACTGCGGTGTTCCAGCAAATTCAAATACGATTTAGGAATAGCAAAATAATCTATGCCTTGCACATGTGCATGTTCAGCCCCGAAGTAAAAAGGATTCAGCCATCCCCAATACAACGAACCCAACATAATTATTACAAATGCGATAGTTGCAACTGGTAATAGTTTTGAAATGTTATTTTTCATTTCGTCAAAAATAGGAATTTTATATAAATAAATTTCTAAATACTAATTTCTAAATGCTAACTAAAAGGAAATGTCGCAAATTATCAAGTGGTTTACAATTTAGAGTTTAGAATTTAGTATTTAAAATTTGTGTTTCTTTTTTTCTTTTACCTTTGCGCCCTCAAAAAAATGGCACTATTCGGACTTTTTTCAGGTAAAAAAACAAACGCAGCAGGCGAAATGTCGTTTTGGGGGCATATTGATGCCTTGCGTGGTCACCTGTTTCGGTCTGTCGTGGTGGTCATTATTCTTGCAGTAGTTGTTTTCTTTTATCCTGAAATATTATTTGATAA
>JANYDQ010000009.1 GCA_025363555.1 Bacteroidota bacterium
TGTAACTATTTATTATGCCATGAAGAATAGTATTGCCGTTTTTACGCACAAGTTCGTTTTTAGCTTATTTATTATTCAAAAATGTGGGCATCAGCTCCATTTCTTCCATATATTTTAGCGTTTCCGCTTTACGAATAAGGTGAGTAGTGCCTTTCATGTCAATTAAAACCACATTTGGGCGCATCGCTATGAACTGCATCCATTGCGTCATGTTATAAGCGCCCACTTTATGCACAACAACCTGGTCGCCTTTGTTCAAAAGTGGCAAATTTACCGACTCGCGCACAATATCTATGTTCATACAAAGCGGTCCATACAAAACCATATCCTCACTATGATGCGTAAATTCTTGCGCTGGGCTAATTTTATGGTCATACCAAAACGAAGTAAACAAAATATTAACCCCAAAATCCATAATTGTTGCCCTTCTGCCGTCACTTAACCGCTTATTTGCCAAAACTGACCCCAATAAATACCCTGCATCATCAATTAACGCTCTTCCTGTCTCCAAAATTAGCAACGGAAGTTCATCTTGTTTGAATCCATAGTTCAAAATGGTCGTTGTTATGGCTTCAGCGAACTCTTCTATGGAAGGAACCGTGTCCGAACCAGGCAAATAAGCCCCCTTTAACGTATTCGCACTCGGAAAACCCCCTCCTAAATCCAAATATTGAATAGAAACGTTCAATTGTGTTTTACAATGATACATTAAATCGCACAATTTGCCTGCTGCAACCCCATAAGCCCATGGCGCAAGCATAAAAGTACCGATATGACAGTGCAAACCTACCAAATTTAGTTTACCAGAGGCTACAATCTTGTTAATTGCATTCCAAGCTGACCCATTTTCATAGTTAAAACCGAATCTATCCCACATTGGATAGATACCAGTATCCATATTTACCCGAATTGCCACTCTTGGTTTCCTATCCATCGCCTCACAAAGTTCAATAAGTGAGTATAATTCGTCAAAATGGTCAATATGTAGCATCGAATCATTCAAAATAGCCTCACGAATGTCTTTTTCTGACTTATCTGGACCATTAAAAATAATCTTATTGCCCGGAACTCCATTACCTAAGGCTTTATTATACTCAAAACCACTCACCACCTCTGCCCAACTGCCTTCCTGATGGAAAACATTACACACCGCATTGATATAATTCGTTTTATAAGACCAAGCAAACTGCACTTTTGGGTAACGAGTTTTGAACGCTCGATTAGCATTTTGCGAATTTCGCCTAATTTGTTTCTCACTAATCACAAAACAAGGCGAGCCATATTTCTTAATCATATCTTTTACGCCCACGCCATCAATATGCGTAACCGGCTGATACTCTGTACGCGTACCAAATTTATTCATCAATCCCGCATTCATCTTTTTTATGACGGGGCGTTCATACTTTAATTTAGTCATATTCGTTATTTTAAGGTTATTATTTATTATTTAGTTACTATTTTCTATTATTATTATACAAATTTTTATTTTTACGGTGAAGATGAGTTTTTTTTTGCCAATAAAATCCGTTTTCTACTTCTTTTTCGTATTAATATCCTGCTTATACTTCGTTTAAATCAAATTAAATTTTTTAATTACCCTACACGCGCTGCATTTCGCCTCAAAAACACCCTTTTTAGCCAAAATCTCCCACAAACTAACCACAAAATTACAATTCTCCGAAAGCAGAAATTTGCTGAAACGCATTGATATCTACTATCATATCCCAACTATATCGGATAAATAGCTTACCAACTGCATAATCCATGTATGGTTTTACAGTTTCGCCCAACGCCATTTTGGCTAACGCAGCCGGTTGGTTTTGTCCTGCACCAGCCGTTAAATAAATCCAAGCCGGAAAGCGCGGATTTATCTCCATAATATACGGTTTGCCGTCCATCGTTCGCATTAATTCCAATTCAAACCCGCCTTTCCACTCCGTTACTTTAACAAAACGCTGCGCCAGTTCTATTAAACTCTTATCTTCTAAGGTAATACCCGCCCAAGCCTTGCCTTTATCGGTAATATATAGCTTTCTCATTGGAATTACGCTAATTGCGTTCCCTTTTCCGTCTCCCAAAGCAGCAATATTTATTTCCGTGCCCGATATAAATTGCTGTACAATGATAGGAAACCCCCATTTGGCAGACAATTTATGAAATCCCTTTTGCGCTTGTTCTAATGTATGCGCAACTATTGCTTCATAATACTTACCTTTTACAACTAATGGAAAACCAAACGCTTCCACACACAAATTTAGTTCTTCTACCTTATAAATTGTTTTATCTTTTGGAACTAAAAAGCCGTTTCTTTCACCAAAACGGTATAAATTTACCTTATCTCTGGCATCAAATTGCTCCTGATTGGGCATAAAAGTAGCAATTCCCATCTTTTGAAGCGAAACACTCATCTTTATAAAGTTATAAAGCTCGGCATCAAAGTTCGGAATGATTAAATCTAACTTTTCTATGCCATTTATATACTCAATACGTTTCAATAAAGCATCCGTACCGGCACTGGGATAAGGAATTTGATAGGTTTTACTAATCAAATCGTGCATATAAATACCAGGTTCTAAACTTTCGTAAGCTAAACCGATAATTTTTATATCAAAATCTTTACTTTCGCGCAAAGCACGGGCAACTGCCACGCCCGGACCTGGGCTATCAATAGCATTTAAGCCGGTAACAGCAACGGTAATGTGTTTTTTCTTCACTTTTGCCATGTTTTTTAGCTAAATAGGTTTATTTTATCCTAAATTTAATAAGGAAACACAAGGCTAACTAAGCAATATAGGTAATATCTGATAATCCTAACTGCACGAGGTAATTTTTTCTTTGCCATTTTTTTATATTTTTAAAATTCTAATAGGTTATTTTCTTTCAATTGACTCATATAATCATCCCAATCACGCTCTAATTGGTGTTTATCTACTTCATAACGTGCCAAAATGTCCGTTTTTATTTCTTCTGACGATTTATTCTCTTTCATCATGAGCATAATTTCGGTAGCCATTTCGTTTAACGAGTAAGAATCTCCCGTACTTGGGTTAAAAACAAACCCATTTTCGGAACTTGCAATGTTTTTTTTAAGTTTCATTTGTTTTATTTATTAAAGTATGCGTTATAAATCAGGAATTAGTTTAATTTTCACTTGTTTTATGTTCGTTTTTACTATATATAGTTACGCTTTCGCAAAATTATTTTCATTAATCACCATAAATAAATCCGTTATCGCTATACCGATTTCCTATTTCACTGCCCGCTATGCTAATTTCGCTGCCCAGTATGCTAATTTTACTGCCCACCATTCTTACAATCCCAAATAAAAATGGTTTATGGGCAGCTAAAAAGCATAGCTGGGCAGCGAAAAATGAATTCTTGGAAGTTAAAAATGAATTCAGGGAAGTGAGGAATAATTTATGGGCAGTTGGGAATAATTTCTTGGCAGTAAATAAGTAACTCTGGGCAGTAAATAAGCATTTCTGGGCAGTAAATAAGCAGTTCTTTGTCGTAAATAAGTAATTCTGTGTGGTAAATAAGCAGTTCTGTGTCGTAAATAAGCAGTTCTGTGTGGTAAATAAGCAGTTCTTTGTCGTAAATAAATAGCTCTTGGCAGCGAATATGTAATTTTGGCAGTAAATTAACAATTTCTTTGTGGCTACAATTGTGTTATTTTTGTGTTTAATTGTCTTCATTTTTGTACAAATTCTACTCTTTTTGCCAAAAACAGGCTATTTTTTGTATAAAAAAGGTTCAAAATGTGTTTGGCAGCAAATTTGTTTTTCAAAAAATCCGTCCCGTAGGGCGATTGTTTGAAAAGCAGGGTAGGGAACTTCCCTACCCTTATTATTATTTCAATCCTTTTTAGGATTGTGGATATTAATAGCCTTTTCATCCGAGTTATTCTTATCGTTTACGTTTAGTTATTGAGCTTACTTTGGCAATTGCCACGTTATCTACATTGGTTACTAAGCTGGAAGTGTATCCTTTTTTGATAGTAAAGGTACCGCCTGCTACAATGGTTACTTCTTTACCGTTTGGCACCCTTCCGTTCGTTATGGTTACTTTTCCTGCGGATAAATTAGTAAAAATACTACCGACTACTATTCTGTTTATTATCTTTGATTCGCCTTGTAGGATGGTAGAAACTTGTATTGTTTCTTGAGGTTTGGCACCGTTTACGATAAAACCCCATTCGGTGAGGGTGCGTAGGTTTTGGCTTTTTAAAATTACCAAAAATTCTTTGCATTTTACCATTACGTCTAAGCAAGGAGCAAAGGCGTTATCCCTTGATACCAGTAGTGTTAGGGCATTATCTTGGTCAATATAGAAAAGTTGATAATGTCCTTCCAGATTGTGCCAAATGATGCCATCGGCAGTCAAATCAATGCCTTGTTCGGTCAAATAAGGTAGCAGAGGACTGGTTCCTACGGGGTAGCTATTGTGTTTTGCCAAGCAAATTTGGAAGGCAAGGTACAAATCATGCGCATCAATGGGCATGGTAGTCTTGCCATTGGCGTTAATGTCCGCTCCCCAGTCTTTTCCTTGCGTGTAGTTGGGGGCATTGAGCACTTTTATAAAGTTAAACATGCCCCGAAGGTGTGGTTCTACGTTTTTTAGGTCGGAATAACAGATTTGATAATTGATTCTTGCGTCATTCGTTGCGGTAATACGGTCAGCTTCGAAGCCATCCGCCAAATTTCGGCTGGTAAGCAGGTTCGCCATGTTCCATCCATACTTACTTATTAAGGGTTGGATGGCACTATGCCCTGCACCGGCAGTATTTTTTGCGTCCAAAGTAGCATAACTTGTGCTTCTTGCGGAATATTCTTCTGGAATATCTACGGTAAATGTTGTTTCTTGTGCCATGTTGTTGTTAGTTTTTGAATTGTTTAGTTAATAAAAATTAGTTTTGTTATCATTATATATATGTTGTGTTTTAGTATTGAACGCTGTTTTGTAAACCTCCTTATTTTAATTTGTTAAGGCGGTAAAGTTAAATTAAAAAACAATACAAATATAATTATTTCAAAAAAAATGTATTTTAGTATGCAAATTTAGCTGTTTTTTATTCAAAACTTTCATTTATAACTTATCAATTTTTAATTAATCGCCTGGAGGCGGAGGCGGATGAAGCCCATCTCTA
>JANYDQ010000012.1 GCA_025363555.1 Bacteroidota bacterium
CCTGAACCAACCGCACCTAAAACAGTTAAAGTTCCGGATTACTATTCGTTTAAATTAAAAAACGGGTTAAGTGTTATCGGTATCAACAATAACGAAACTCCCGAAATGACTTTGGTACTTACCATTGAAGGAGGTTCACTGGTATTGTCACCTGAACTGATTAAAAAAATGGGAGTGGCTGAATTTACCGCACGACTGATGAACGAAGGAACAAAAAAATATACCACCGAACAAGTAAGTGCTGAACTGGAAAAATTAGGAAGTTCTATTTCTTTTAATGCTTCCAAAACAGCTACAACAGTGAGAATAGAATGCCTGAAGAAAAACCTGGATGCTACTTTAAAAATAGTGGAAGAGAAATTATTAAACCCTGGTTTCAGACCGGAAGATTTTAAAATTGCTAAAAAACAATACAAGGAAAACATAGCCAACGAAAAAACAAATGCACAAACAGTGGCTGGTAACCAAATGAATTTTGCTCTTTACGGAAGTTCAATTATGGGCATTGCTCCTACCTGGAAATCGGTAGATAATATTGAATTGAAAGACTTGAGCGATTATTATGCTGCTTATTATTCTCCATCTGTTTCCAGTATGGTGATTGTGGGCGAAGGGGACGAAAAAGAAATGACTTCGAAATTAGATTTCCTGAACAAATGGGTAGCAAAGGATGTGAAGATACAACCTATTGCCGAACCTGTGCAGCCAACAGAACAACAGTTTTATATTTCGGATAAAGCATTTGCACCCTCCACCGTTATAATGATGGGAAACACTTCGCTTAAATTTGATGCGGAAGGCGATTATTATAAAAACCAGATTGCTAACTTCTGTTTAGGAGGTACATTTAACAGCCGTTTAAACATGTCGTTGCGCGAGGACAAAGGATATACTTATGGCATTTACTCTCGCTTTGGAGGCAATAAATATACCGGCAGGTTTATTATCAATTCGTCTGTTAAGCGTGCCACCACTGCTGCATCTCTCTTGGAGATAACAAAAATATATGCCAACTATGTTGACAAAGGGGTAACCGATGCGGAATTAGCCTTTACCAAAAGCTCGATGCTGAACGAACAGGCATTAAAATATGAGTCGCCTTTTGATAAGGCATCATTTTTGTCTGACATTGTTCGTTATAATTTAGAAAAAGATTATACAGTAAAACAAAACCAGATTTTGAAAAACATAAGCAAGGACGAAGTGAACCAGCAAATAAAAAAATATTTTGCCTTAAATAAATTAACTACCGTTATTGTTGGTGATAAATCAATTATTGAAGGGCAACTGGAAAGGGCAATGAAAGATGCTAAAAACAAAGAAGTGCTGGGCAACGTGAAGTTGAAGAAACTGAACATGGATTAAGACACCTTGCCTCTTCCCCCCTCTCCCGCAGAAGAGGGGTGAAGAGGCGAGTAACTTACAATTTTTAAAAATTAATTATCTATATAAAAAAATGAAACGAATTTTAAACATTATTTTATGCTGCGCCACTACGTTGGTGGTAGCACAAAGCAACCAGATACAAAATGCCAGTAATTATTTGAGAAGTGAAGATTTTGACAAGGCAAAATCTTCTGCTGATGCGGCTATACTGAATGAAACTACAAAAAGCAGTGCCAAACTGTGGATGTATCGCGGGCAGATATACCAGAAAATTTATGAATCTAAAAAGGAGGAAGTGAAAAAGCTGGATGCTGATGCACAGGAAAAAGCAGTGGAAAGTTTTATTACCTGTTTGAAACTGGATAAAGATAATATTTATAAAGACCAGGTAAAAGGCAACTTGGTGCAAACCTGCGCTTCGCTGGATTATAAGGTGAAATATTTTATTGATATAAAAGAATACGAAAAAGCACTAAAAGGCCTGGATTTGCTGGAACAGGCATTGCCGTATGATTTTGACCAGGGATTGAAACGCAATAACATTACCAAAGAAAACCTGATGCTTACTCATTTTAAAACCTATGCCCGCTCCGGAAATAAAGAAAAAACTAAGGAGTATGCCGATAAACTGATTGACATTAAATTTAAAGACCCTTCTATTTATATAGATATGGCTAAAATAGATTTGATAGATAAAGATACGGCAAAAGCATTGTCGTATATCGAAAAAGGGAAAGTGCTGTTTGAAGACAACATGGATTTGATAAACATGGAAATAAATATTTACCTGGCTCAAAAGAAAACAGATGTTTTAAAAAGCAAATTGATTGATGCTATTGCTGTTTCGCCCGATAACGAAGTGTTGCACGGTATATTGGCAAACCTGTACGACAAAACAAACGATAAGGTAAATGCTGAAAAAGAATACCTGAAAGCATTGGAACTGAAACCCGATTATGATGTGGCTAATTATAACCTGGGTGCTTTGTATTTTAATACGGGCAACGAATGGAACGAAAAAATAAATGCACTTCCGCTAAACGAAACAAAAAAGGCAAAAGAATATGAGGATAAGAAAATAGAGTATTTCAAAAAAGCGACTGACTATTTCGAAAAATCGTATGCAGTGTCGCCTGACAAAGCTACCAAACAAAGGTTGAGACAACTGTATCTTAAACTGGGAGAAATGGAAAAAGCAGATAAATATAAGTAGCAGGGTAGAAAAACCCATATTGAATTATTAAAAATACAAAATCCCGCTCTTTTTCAAGGGCGGGATTTTTTTTTGAGATTTTGGAAAAGTGATTAGTTACGAGAGTTTTGCAAGGCAAAATGTTAATAAATATCAATAATATCAGCCTATATAGACTCATTAGGTGTGTAATTTTGCGGAATGTTAATTCAAACAGACACACAAATGAACTTTTCGGATTTCGCTGTATCAAAGCGTAAAATTGATATGACCTTTTTTGACAACATCAACAAAATAGTTGACTGGAACAAATTAGAAGTAATAGTAAAAAAGTACTATAACAAAGGGATGAGTGCAGATGGACGCCCCGCCTACGAAGGTATCTTGTTATTTAAAATAATCTTGTTACAAACCTGGTTTAAATTAAGTGACGAAGGCGTTGAAGAGCGAATTAATGATAGTATAAAGTTTACTAAGTTTTTAGGATTAAGTTTAGAAGACAGCGTTCCAGACCATAGTGTAATCAGTCGGTTTAGAAAAGAGATGAGTCAGAAAAATGCAATGAAAAAAGTATTGGGAGAGCTCAACAGGCAGTTAACAAAACATAAAATCATAATACATACAGGAGTACTGGTAGATGCAAGTGTAACAGTAAGCCCCTACACACCGAGTCAACCGACCACTTTTGAAATAGCAAGTGATAGAAACGAAGAAGAGCGAGGGGAAGAAGAAACAAACAAGGAAGCAGCCTATCACGAAAAATTAAATCGGTTAGAAGATAATGGAACAGATAAAGAAGCACGATGGCTAAAGAAGGGAAAACAATCCTATTACGGCTATAAAAAACACGTAGCCACCAATGATGATGGAATGATATTAGGATTAGAAACAACAACGGCAAATGAAAGTGACACCAAACATTTTATACCATTATTAAAGAAAATAAAGATAAAAGAAGGAACACGAGTAAAGACAGATAAAGGCTATTCAAGCAAAAGCAATAAAGAATATTTAAAAGCAAACAAATTAAAAAGCGGAATACAATACAAAGCAGTAAGAGGAAAAGAATTAACAGGGAGAGAAAAACAATTTAATAAAATAGTAAGTAAAACACGTTATGCAGTAGAGCGGACATTTGGAGGAATACAAAAATGGTTTAACGGAGCAGTAGCCAAATACAAAGGAATACAAAAGATGGATTACCAACATCATTTAGAAGCAATAGCTTATAACCTGTACCGCTCACCAGGATTGGTGAGGGCAAATGCAAGCTAAATCCCAAAAAGGAGGTTAAAAAACCTTCGAATAAAAAAAGAAGCCCAAAAAAAGAAAAGCCCCCTCCAAAAAAGGTAAAATATTCTTTAGAAAATCTCAAAAAGGTAGAGTGAAATACTAAACTGGACTTTTGTAAAGCTCTCTTATATTGAATATAGCCGATAGAATTAATACAAACCTGGTCGCCTGTGGTGGCAGTTGTATCGGTGTGTAAATCTATGCCGAAATAATTCCAGCCATAAAATGTACCAAAGTCGGCAACGGTATAGGTAAGCACATTACCTGCAACACTTGTTGGTGCTGTTCAATAAAGTTCAACATGAGCAAAGACACAGAAATAAAATGATGAAAAGAATCGTCACTTTGTTTTTATCTGCAACAATTTAGAGCTTGATGCTAATAAAATAGCCCTGATATATAAGAAACGCTGGGGAATTGAACTGTTGTTCAAAAAAATGAAACAGAACTTTCAGTTACACTATTTTTATGGAGAGAATGAAAACGCAATCAGATGTAAAATTATTTATCTAATATATAAGTATGTTCTACTTTGCAAATCTGACTGATAACCGAATCGTACCATTTTTCTTTACCCATTTTTTTTGCCGCTAAATGCACATCGTTATTCTTCCAATTATTGATGGAATCCAGCGATTCCCAATACGAAATAAAAATTCCTTTGTTTTCGGATTTGATATTTTCAAAACCAATAAATCCTTTTTGTTTTTGCGCTAATTCGATGGTTAATTCGTCCATTTCTTTATATCCTTCCAGTTCCTGAGAACGTTCGGAAATAAAAATAACCGCGTAATAATCTCTTTTGGGTAATCGTTTTTTGTCTAACATACGAAAAGTTATTAGTCCTGGTTTTTCTTTTTCACCATTGTTAAAATGGTAGCAATAGCGACCGTTTCCCCTGTTTCATCAAATACGTCCACCAGCCATTTTACAATTCCTTTTGCAATATCTTCTTCTGATTTCTTTTCCTGCTCCACTTTTTCTTTACAGGTAAAACGCACGCCAATAGTAGCTCCGGGATAAACAGGCTTTGTAAAACGGCATTCATCTATTCCGTAATTTAACAACACAGGACCTTTGGGAGCATCAACAAACAAGCCTGCAGCCCTGGAAAGTATGTAATATCCATGAGCAACGCGTCCTGTAAAAATTGTTCCCTCAAGAGAATTTGCATCCATGTGAGCATAAAATTTATCACCGCTCAATTCTGCAAATGCTTCAATGTTTTCAAGTGTTACTAAATGAGTGTCTGTAATTAATGTTTCGCCAATTTCTAATTCTTCAAAGTATTTTTTAAACGGGTGAATATCTTTTTGAATGTATTTCGCACCGTACTGATATTGATTAGAGATATTGGTAATAGCAGTGGGAGAGCCCTGAATTGCGGTACGTTGCAAATAATGAAACACTCCGCGCTTCCCACCCATTTCTTCTCCCCCTCCAGCACGACCTGGTCCACCGTGCGTAAGCATAGGCATTGGCGAACCATGACCAGTGCTTTCTTTAACGCAATCAGCATTCAAAACTAAAATTCTACCGTGCATACAAGCCGCACCCAATACAAATTGCTTTGCAATTTTATCGTCACCAGTTATAATAGAACAAACCAATGAACCTTTTCCCATCTTTGCCAGTTCAATAGCTTCTTCAATAGTTTTGTAAGGCATAATAGTACTCACCGGACCAAATGCTTCCAGATTGTGACAATCCTGGAACTTGAAAGGGTTTTTATTTAAGAAAAGAATAGGCGACATAAACGCTCCTTTATTTTTGTCTGCACCTGTTATCGAAAAATTATTCAAATCACCGAAAACTATTTCCTGTGTTTTGGCTAATTGCATTACTTTTTCAGCAACTTCTTTTTGTTGTGATTTTCCCGCTAATGCACCCATACGCACACCTTCCACCTTTGGATCTCCGATAATAGTAGTGGCTAATCTTTTACCCAATGCTATTTGTACATCTTCCACCAAATTTTCGGGAACAATAATCCTTCTTACCGCAGTACATTTTTGTCCTGCTTTGGTGGTCATTTCTCTCAACACTTCTTTAATAAAAATATCAAATTCAGCAGTGCCCGGAAAGGCATCGGAACCAAGTACACTGCAATTTAGTGAATCGGCTTCCATATTAAACGGGACCGCTTCTTCCAATAAACGAGGGTGTGCTTTCAGCATTTTACCTGTGCTGGCAGAACCTGTAAATGTTACTATATCCTGCGACTCCACATGGTCTAAAATTCCGTTTGCACTTCCACATATTAATTGCAAAGCACCTTCAGGAAGTATCTTTGATTCAGTTATTTCCTTTACAACTGCTTCGGTAAGAAAGGAGGTAACCGTTGCAGGTTTTACGATTGCGGGCACTCCCGCAAAAAGATTAACAGCAATTTTTTCCAGCATTCCCCACACCGGAAAGTTAAAAGCATTGATGTGAATTGCTACTCCTTCTTTAGGTACACAAATGTGGTGACCTATGAACGTGCCATTTTTACTAAGCTTTGCCACATCTCCTTCCAGGCAAAATGTTTCATCCGGAAACTGTCTTCGCAAACTTGCATAAGCAAATAAATTTCCAATTCCGCCTTCTATATCCACCCAGCTATCAGCCCTTGTTGCACCGGTAGCCCAGCTTAGCTTATAAAAATTTTCTTTTTTGGATTGAAGATGCAATGCTAATGCTTTTAGCATTCTTCCTCTTTGCTGAAAGGTAAGCTTGCGCAATGCCGGTCCTCCAACCGTTCTTGCATAGTTTAGCATCTCACCGAAATCGAGTCCTTTGCTGGATGCAGTAGCTATGGTATCTCCGTTAATAGCATTAAATAATGTTTGTCCTTCTCCTTCCCCGGCTTGCCATTTGCCAATGGCATAGTTTTGTAATTTCATAATGTTGAGCATTAATTTTAAATTTATAATAAACAAAAATACATTAAATTACTTTTAAATGGCAAAGAATTAAATGAAAACAAAAGTTGATTGAGGTGAATGGTTCCTGTTATCAATCAATTATCAGCATATTACCTTTTGAATACATTTAAAAGTAAACAATTGGTGTATAAAGTTTTTGTTAATTAATTATATTGAAATTGTGTGATTTTTTATTTCTGAACATCATACTTTGAAGTTCTCCTAAGATGTTTTTATTTCTGAAACATCATACTTGAAGTTATTTTAAGGTGTTTTTATTTTTAAAACACCTTACTTGAAGTTATCGTAAGGCGTTTTTATTTCTGAAACATCATACTTGAAGTTATGGTAAGGTGTTTTTATTTTTAAAAACACCTTACTTGAAATTTATTTTTAATTGTTTTTATTATTAAAACAGTAAAATAGATGCTGCAAATTAATTAAAAAAATTCTTGTATGTAGATTGTATAAATAAGTTGAACTCACCACTTTTCCTGTTGTTTGTCGATAAAAATAAGCTTTCGATAAAAAATCACTAATAATTAAATTCTTCCTTTTACTTTTGGCATTTTAAATAAAAAAATTGATAATGGTTATCAATAAAAAAGTATTTTTGACAAAAATAATTAAACAATATTCATTTAAATTTATGAAAAACAAAATCAAAATTTTAGTACTATTTTCTTTAGTGGTTTCAGGTATGAAAGCACAAGACAATGCGGAAACAGCATTTTCGAAAAGTTA
>JANYDQ010000023.1 GCA_025363555.1 Bacteroidota bacterium
GGATTGTAATCATTCTTATCTTTATCGAAATTCTTCATCTTTTTCTCAACCGTTTATTTTAACCATCGCAGGATTGTTCCTGCGGTTGCGAATTTCATTCAATAAAATACTTCATTAAAAACTTCCTGCTAATTCTTTATCAGCTTTTTTCTTATTGTTCCATAGGTAGCGGTAAAAACGACAAAAAGAAAGATGCCCAGCAGATAACATAGGTCCGTATGTTTGTAAAATAATTTTTCCAGTAAAAAGTTATTTGTATAAATTTAAATACAAATAATTTTAAAACTGGAAAAAATGCAAACACAAACTGTTATGAATTTTATTTTTAGTATCAATGGAAAATGAATAATTGATCTCATTTCTTTTTCTCGACAATACAATTCGTTTTATTTCTCAAGCCACTGTAATTTATGAGATATACTTTTATTTTACCAACAAAAATTTCTGCTTCCACATACACAGGCATTTTGTTTTCATCATCCGTTACCCACACTGTCATTTTATCTCCTTCTTTAAAAACAGTTCCCTGAATCACTTTAGGTCGGAATTTAATACATCGCACCTTGCCCAAAATATCATTGTCAATTATTTCTTTACCCAGGTACCGAATGGAGGATGAATATACAGTACCATCTAATACAAAAGAGATGGGTATAGTATCCTGTGGTTTGTATTTAGAAAAATCCATGCAGCGTTCATAAAATATAGAGGTCATCACATCCATGGTGCAAGGAGCAATGCTGACAGAATCGTGCTTTAAAGGCTGGCTGTTTTTTCCCGAAGTGGTATACACTTTATTTTTTCGCTGATTAAAAACATAATCATCAAAAGCATGATTTTTGCCGTCCTGCGCTTCACGCAAAAAGCGTAACGGCTTTATAGTAGCAGTATCGGCATACGATTCGTATTTATCCCGCACCCGGTAAATCCAATCGTACTTCGGAAAAGTGGCTCCTAAACAATAAAGTGAAACACATTCTATTTAATTTCTGCAGTTCTGTCGAAAAATTTGCTTCTGCGGCATGCATCCATATCAATCCCCAATTATAATATATTTTATAAGTTAATTGTTCTCCGCCTTTAAAGGAATGGTTGCTTATTGCGCAATTGTTTTGTGCAAACGAATTCACAGAAATAATTAATAATATAAGGAGTATTATTTTTTTCACTGCATAAAGGTAATAGTGAATATTTAAGCTGGATTTTTTTATCCTCCGATGGCGTATTTGCCCCCTTTGGAGGTTAAATAAATAGGTTTAAAAATAACCCCAAAATTCGCAAACGAGCGAGTTCGGAGGGTTAACAATTAAAGCCATTGTTGGTGTTATCATCAACATCTCAAAAACATTAAAAAAGAATTCTAAAATTACTAATTTAAAGTTTGTAATTTTGCAGGAGAAAAAACACTTGCAAAGGCAGCGTTTCTGCTAATTATAAGGGAACACCAACAAGGGCGAAAACCGTTATTTTTACCGACTTTGTTGGCTTTACATTAATAATCGAAAAACTTACACCACAAGAATTAGTAGCAGAAATACATCAATTTTTTATAGCATTTGATGCAATAATAGAGCGCAAAGGATTAGAAAAAATAAAAACCTTAGGAGATGCTTACCTTGCTGTGTGTGGTATGCCAAATGACGACAATCGACATGCTCAAAAAACAGTACAGGCAGCAATAGAAATAATGGAGTTTATTAATAAACGTGAAATAGAAGGAGGTAAGTTTTAGGTTTGAAATGAATACTGTAAGTTTCACTTACTCTTTTAAAAAATAAAATGAAGTTATAATGCTGTAAGCATAGCTTACAGCATTATATAAACACTAAGCCCGTATGCCTTTGCTTTACTTTAACTTAGCGTTTACAGGGCTCCTCCTTAAAAAATAACGAAAGGCGAAATAGGTGCTAATTTGGAACAGACCAACACGAACACAAATACTAACAATAAAAAAAAGAAAATATGAGTATTAATATTCAAGCTTATTTTGACACCATCAAAAAGAAAACAGGTAAAACTCCTGAAGACTTTAAGGAACTTGCAGATAAAAAGGGCTTAATGGCAGGAGGAACTGTTAAACCAACTGTAAAAGCAAGTGAAGTATATAAGTGGCTGAAAGATGATTTTGAATTAGGACGTGGTCACGCACAAGCCCTTTTTCATTTCTTTAAACAAAAAACAGAATAACATTTAATTTTCGCCCTTGGGGTTTTTTCACCCTACAGGGCGCGTAACTACTTGAAAACAAACAAAACAGAAATGCAATGAAAAAAACAGTTTTACTCTTATTATTTATAACCTCTATTTCTAATAGTAAAGCACAAGCCATTTGGAATAACAATTCATTCGTGCATCGCAACAACCAACAAATACTTGACGGACAGAACAACATAATAAAACTAAACGGTGTAAACCTTGGAGGGTGGTTAATGTGGGAAGGATGGTTATGGGGCGGTGGTTTCACAGCAGAAAAAGATATTTACAACAATATTCAAACAATAGTAGGAAGCACTTCTGCAAGTAATTTTAGAGATTCTGTTTACCATAACTTTATAACAAAGGCAGACATTCAGAAAATATCACAAGAGTGTTTCAATGTGGTGCGAATACCCTTTAATCATAACATTTTGGAAGACGATTTTAATCCTTACGTTTATAAACAATCGGGTTGGAATTTGCTTGACAGCGTGCTTCAATGGTGCGAAGATTATAATGTATATGCTGTGCTTGACTTACATTCAGCACCAGGCGGACAAAGCACATCCTTTACTGCCGACCCTGACTTTATAATTAATTTATGGAATGGCTCTATCAATAAAACGCGCACCAAACGTTTATGGAAAGCCATTGCCAGCAGATACCAAAACAGAGGAATCATTGCTGCTTATGACTTACTAAACGAACCAAACGTAACTCCCGATGCTGATATGCTTGCTATGTATCACGACATAATAGATAGTGTTCGTTCGGTGGACAACAATCATATGCTATCAATAGAAGGAAATAATTATGCACAAAACTTTAGTATGTTCACTTCCCTGCCCGACCCTAATATGAATTTCCAATTTCATATATATAGTTGGTTTTACAACAATGCAGATTCTATTGTTGCACACATAAATTACAATACCAACATTTCCAACTCACTCAATGTTCCAATATGGTGTGGCGAATGGGGAGAAAATGATTACGCCCATTTAGACACAACACTTACTATATTAAACAACCCTCTTTATAAAGTAAGCGGAAGCTCATTTTGGACCTGGAAGAAAATGAAACAAACATTTCAATATCCTTATTACAATGGTATAGATACAACACACGAATGGAATACTTCAATGGCTTGGGTATCTAACACCTCATTACCTGCCCCATCAGCATTGGTAATGCAAACAGGAATAAATGGCTTTATAAATAACGGTAAAGAACAGAACTGCACACTTAATACTACGTTATCAAACATATTAAATGCTTGTTTACCTGCTGGAGTAAAAGATGAAGCAGAACAAAACAGCATTAGTATTTATCCAAATCCCTTTACATCACAAACAACAATATCGTTCAGTTCAGAACAAAAGAACACAACAATAAAAATAACAGATATACTTGGACAAGAAATAAAAACAATTCCGCACGTGCGGGACAGGCAGGTAATAATAGACAAAGCCGAAATGAAAGCAGGCATTTACTTTGTGCAGACATCGGACGAACAGAAACATATTTGCAACAAAAAAATAATTATACAATAACCCTTGAAACACGTTACACGAAAGACAAAACTTCCGTTAACATAAGTAGCTGTTGCGCAATATAGCACCACTAAGGAGAAAACAAGAGAATAAAAATAAAACTATTAAGAACAAAACACAATGAAAAAACTGGTAAAAACAATTATTATTGCACTAATACTTATTACAGCTAACAGTTTCGGACAAACATCTGACAAGAAAAACAACATCTCCATTGGTGGTGGAAAAGAAAGTTACAATGGCGACTTGGGTAATTCCTGGTTTCATTTAGACGAAGAATGGTACGGTTTTGTTAGCATCCATTACAGCCATTACCTGAACAAATCTTTTGACTTTAGTGCATCTGTTACTCACGGAGATTATGGAAAATGCAGAGAACACGATGATGAAATATATCGCGAAGACGGAACAGAAGTATTGAATATGCTTTCGAGACTGACCACAGGAATTCTATCAGTGAAATACAAATTTGCAAACGGTTATTTATTAAAAGAGAATGCGAAATTAGCACCTTACATTTATGTTGGCGGTGGAATCAATAACATATCAAACCGCTGGTGGAACGACAAGAAGAGAGTTAATCCAGGCAACTTCGGTTCAATTAACGGAGGCATTGGACTACGTTACAATTTTTATAAAAACTTTAGTTTCACATACAATTTAGGCATTGGTTATTTTATGTCAGACAACCTTGACTTTAGAACAAGTAATGACAAGTATTTACAACACAATTTTATGTTCGGGATAAACTTATAATATTATAAACTTTCCCTTTGCTATCGCGAGCGTGTTTCGCTATTTTAAAATTCTTCGCTTTGCTAAGAATAACAGGATTTCAAAGGGGATGCCTTACTAAAACACATACCCTGTCATGTTGAGCCAAACGAAGAATCGCAAAGTTTTTCCTTTCGCTAAAACTTTTACCTTTGCGCATCTATCTTATAAACGTTGAACAATAAAAAAGAACTCATACAGTACCTCTCTCAATTTATTTCTGAACCACGCAGGGCAAAATTTGATGAAGTATTAAATTTCCGTACCCGGCATATTACCATTGTTTTAGAAGATTTGTATCAGCCGCATAATGCATCGGCTGTGCTTCGCTCGTGCGATATTTTGGGTATCCAGGACATCCATATTATCGAAAACAAACATGCTTATACAGTCAATAAAGACATAGCAATTGGCTCTCCCAAATGGTTGAACCTGCACAAATACAGGCAGCAGGAAAATAATACATTAACCTGTATCAGTAATTTAAAAGAAAAAGGGTACCGCATTGTGGCTACTTCGCCCAACGAAAACGTATGTACCATTGATGATTTACCAATAGACACCCCTCTCGCTTTATTTTTCGGAACAGAATTAACGGGCATTTCCGATACGGTTTCAGAACTCGCCACCGAGTTTGTAAAAATACCCATGTATGGTTTTACAGAAAGTTTTAATATTTCCGTTTCTGCTGCTTTGTGTTTGCGTTCACTCACCGAAAGGCTTCACCAATCTGATGTTGCCTGGCATTTGCACGAGGAGGAAAAAGAAGAACTGTTGTTAAAATGGTTGCGCAACAGTATTCGGAAAGTAGAATTAATAGAAAAAGATTTTTTGGAGAAAAGAGGAAGTTAAAAGTAACAACGAGAAAGTGAAGCATCAAAAAAAGAATGCCGGTTGCAAGTTTCCTGCTGTCATTTTTTGTTTGTATGCAAAATAAACGTACGTTTGTGGTCGAAATAAACTAATAAAAACAAAAAATTCATTATGGGAAAAGGTGATAAAAAAAGCCGCAAAGGTAAAATAACAATGGGTTCGTACGGAGTTACAAGACCAAGAAAAAAATCGACAGGAAAGGCAGTGGCTAAAGCTACTACAGCCAAAGCCCCAAAAGCGGAAACTGCAAAAAAAGAAACTGCTCCCAAAAAAGCAGCTCCGAAAAAAGCAGCTAAGAAAGCAGAATAACAAAATTTGGGTTAAACAAAAAATTCCGTTGCACCAGGTGCAACGGGATTTTTTTTGTTTGATACTTCTTCTGCTTACTTCTCTCCTTCCGCTTTTTTCTTTTTAGGTTTCACAGCATTCAGATACCGCAAAAACAAATCACCGATAAAATCAAATTCCTCCCTGTAAAAAATTCCAACCCCTTGTGTATAGGGTCCGGAAGCATACTGGTTACTGTTATTATCATTGGTTTTGTTAAATGCTTTCACCCTCACTTTTCCGTCATTGGTTAATTTATATTCCATATTCACATCGCCAATAATATTGTTTGCATTCTGATTATTTGCATCCTGGCTGTTACTCACATTACCATCAATGGTCAGCTTGTCGTCAAACAATTGGGTGGAAAGTGCCAGCCCCAGTTCCTTCTGGCTGATGGCATCTCCGGGACGATAATTAACACCCACGTCAAAATTTTTGCTTACACTGCTTAACATATTGCTAAGCTGGTTCGATAACAATTCGCTGCTGTTGGCGCCTGCTGCCGAACCCACGGTAGGTCCTGTTCCCGAATTGGTAAGCTGGTAAGGAGTTACAAAACTGTTGAGAATAAGCAACGAAAAAACCTGGCGGTTTCGTTCGGCATCATTATTTATGTAACTCAACACGGTTTGTTGTTTATCAGCATCCACAGTAGGCAAACTAATATCGAAATTAATTTCAGGTGATAATAAATCTCCGGTCATATTTAATTTTAAATCCACCGGCAATCTTTTTTTCATCGTACTGGAAGAGTCTTCGGGGAAGAATGGTTTCAACGATGCACGAGCCCTATACACGGCTGACAAATTCAAATCTGCTTTGTAAGGTACACCGCTCCACCTTATGGTTCCGCCTTTTTCCAGTTCAAACCGTTTATTAATGATGTTTTGAAGAGTAAATAAATAATCACCATTGTCTATCACATAATCCCCGTACATTTTAAAATCACCCTTTGAACTTACGTTTAAATTTATGGTGCCGTATCCCCTTGCTTTAATAATATCTCCAACCTTCTGGTCAAATATTAATTGTACTTCCGCATCTGGTGTAACATCCAAATCGAAATTCAAATTTAATCCACCCAACTGAATTTTATAATTATCGTTAATCTTTATGGTGCTGTCTTTTTTAACATAGGTTACAAAATTACTCTGGCTTACTTCCGATTGCCTGGAAAGAGGAATATAAAATTTCGTAAGTTCTATTTTCGAATTTAATTTGAATTTATCTGTTCTGTCCAAAGGGGTAATTTTTTCAGTTCTCACATTTGCATTGATACTGATATTATCGGTATAACCAAAAATATTTACAATACCGGTCACAAAAGCTTTTCCGTAATAACTGCTGTTATCGGCCTCCGTGGTGTTAAGGCACATAAATTTGTTAGTTTGAATATCAAAATCCAACTGGAAATTTTTAAAGTTTTCATGATATACTTTCCCCCTGACTTTTGCAGTGTTTCCATTTTCATCATACACGGTCATGTCTTCCATACCAAACGAACCGTTTGCAACCACTATATTTTGAGTAAATTTATAACTTGTATTCAGATAATCAACGGTAATGTTTTTAGCATTTACATTCACTATTCCGGACAATACCGGTTTTTTCAACGTGCCATTTACCTTCAGATTTCCTGCAAAAAAACCTCTGAACCTGGAGCAATATTGTTTTACAAAAGGCTCGAACAATTGCATGTTCAGCGCTTCCATTTTTATGTCCATATCAATATTGTTTTCTTCTTTTTTAGGATAATAATTTCCTGAAAAAACAATATTAGGAACAATGCCCAGAGAAAACGTACCATTTAATTGCAGCGCCTGTGCAGCATTGTCCCATCCCGTTTTTATGTTTCCGTTGCCCAGTTCGTTTTCGTTTAAAAAAACAGATTTGAAAGTATTATCGCTCGAAAAAACAAGCCCGTGATAAAAATCGCTGATGGTAGATTCGCCATCAACAGTACCTTTCAAGGTTACCCCTTTGTTCCTGGTAAACAAATTAATATTTGCAAGATTAAAATTGGTCAGCAGCAATTTCAACTCATCCGTTTTCTTTTCAGATATAATTCCGTTCAGGGCAAAGGATTGATTTTCGTGTTCAAAGGTCACAGAATTAATAGTAATATAATTGGAATCAATCATTACCTGGTTGTCTTTGCTTATTGCCCATGAAGAATCGGCTACCACAAACATAGACGGCAGAATTTTAAATTTAATTATCTTATTCGGGTCAATATAAATGAACGATTTGATATCGCCCTTGTATTCCGTTTTTGTTTTGTTATCCCAGGTCACAGCCAGGTTCACGCTGTCATTGTGCGTTTGGGTACTGATATTAAAATCTGCCAGCCAACTGCTGTCCGTAGTGTATAACCGGTTGCAACCCGTGCTGAAATCCATTACTCCGTTTGTTTTCAAATCCAGGTGCCAGTCGCGTATTTCTATCCCTTTCACCACCAGTTTGTCCGAATTACCTGTTACTACTAATTCATTATGTGCTGAATTAAAATTCCCCTTTACTAATGTTTTAGGAGAAACTTTCAGGTCTGGCGCAAATAAGCGGGTAACAGCCCCTGTTTTTTTAAATAGAAAACGGTAATCGAAATTTTGTGGCGAAATTGTTTTAGCATATTCTGTTTTTCTGAAATAAGACGGCAGATAATTACTTAACAACTTACCAATGGATAGGGGCATATCCAGTATTTTAAAAGTGCCGTTTACTTTTGCATCCAGGAAATCGGAATTTAACAACAGCGATTTTCCATTCTTCTCTTCCTGCGCCACGAGGTTAAAAACAGACATTTTGTAAACATCGGTTCCTTTTTGATATATCGTATTGTCAAAATTAATCAGTCCGACTAAATTATCAATGGTATTTCCGGTAACATCCACCAGTATTTGTGTCGAAAGATTTGTTTTTTCTGTTGTTTTTAAAAAATGCAACGCCCCCAAATCCAATTTATTTATAGTTGCAATAAAATCAAGATGCGGTAATTTTTGTGTAAAATCAATCCCTCCGTTAAAATCCAAATCAATGTTATCATCCGCCACATTTAGCGTTCCTTCAAAATTGCGGTTGGCTATATCTCCTTCCAGCACTATATTCTGATAAGTATAATTGTTAATAACCACACTTTGTATATTCCCTCTCAAATTAGCTGCTACATCTCCCAATGTTAACCCCGAACCATCCACATCCACACTCATTGTGGCAGTGCCCAGTTTAGCTATACCAAAAAACTTTCCGAAATCGAATTCAGTACTTTTTAATTTCCCTTTATAAAATTCCTTTTTCTTCAACGTATCGTGTCTCACCGAAAGGTCGGAAGATAAATTGCCCAATGCAGACGAGAAATCTCCGTAAGCATAAAAATCGTTATAAAGTCCCGTGAACGTACCTTTAAATTTCATATTCCCCATTTTAAGAAGTGCCAGCGGAACGTCCAATGTTTTGTGGTCAGAAAATGGAGGAATCGGGATTTGTTTCAGGTCTCCGTAATTGGTGCTAAGTGTTTTTACATTCAGGTAAATAAGTGTTTCATCTATCTGCGGCAAGCCTGTTAACACCACATCTCCTGCAAACCGCGTAAAACCACCAAGAAAAATATTCATGTCTTTTCCACGCAAATCGCTTACCGTTCCGCTTACTTTTCCTGATAAAAGAAGATTTCTATAAATACCTTTCAGTGCCGGTGCAAAATAAGCGATGTCACCCATTGCCACCCGCGATTTGTCAAAATCAGCTTTTATGTTTACTTTATTTATGAAATCTTTAAAATCCCTGTAATGGTCGTATTTAAAAGTTAAATCGGTAGTAATATTACTTTCCGGGGTCTTTATTTTCAAATCCTCCATTTGAATTCCCACAGAACTTAGTTTTACAAAACTGCTAAGGTTCTGCAACACAAATCCCGACTTTTCCCGCGTAGATAAATAATTAATGGTGGTATGAATAGTATCTTTATCAAATCGAATGTCAGAGAATTCAGC
>JANYDQ010000339.1 GCA_025363555.1 Bacteroidota bacterium
TTTGTAATAGAACGAACCAATGCTTGGCTGGACGCCTTTAAAGCTCTTTTGGTGCGTTTTGAAACAAATAAAATTCACTGGAAAGCACTACATTTATTAGCCTTTACCGTTATTTTATTACGTCAACTTTAAACAACTTCAGCATTTAACTGGAGAAAATCGGATGAGCGAACAAAATTTTATATGGGTGGTAAAAATAAGTAGCGTTATTTTGCTTTGTTAGCTGCAATAATATATTGTTCCAAAGCCATGGTCATTGAAGGGGCTTTGGGATTAGGAGCATGTATGTCCAATTTCAAACCGGCTTCCTTTACTGCATCTGCCGTAGTGATTCCAAAACAGGCAATACGGGTTTTGTTTTGTTTAAAATCCGGAAAATTCTTTAGTAATGATTTTATACCTGAAGGACTAAAAAACACCACTACATCGTAATTTACTTTCTCCAAATCTTTTAAGTTTGCAGCAACTGTTTTATACATCACTGCTTTTGTATATTTTATTTTCTGTTGTTCCAGTTTATCTGCAATCTCTTCTTTATGAATGTCGGAACAGGGTAGAATAAAATTTTCGTATCGGTGTTTTTTAATGACATCCATGAGTGCATTAACAGTTTGCTTCCCGTGAAATATTTTTCTTTTTCTGTACTGAACATATTTCTGTAAATAAAATGCTGTTGATTCCGAAATGCAAAAATACTTCATATCCTCCGGAACCTTCACGCGCATTTCTTTACACATTCTGAAATAATGGTCAATAGAACTTCGGCTGGTAATAATAACAGCTGTGTGGTCGCCAATATTAATTTTTTCTTTTCTGAATTCAGGTCCTGAAATACCTTCTATCTGGATAAAAGGTCTGAAATCAATTTTAACATTGCATTTTTGGGCAAGGTCAAAATAGGGTGATTTATCACCTTCGGGTTGGGGCTGGGTTACTAGTATTGTTTTTACTTTCAATTTTGTTGAGTCTTAGTTAAACAGAAACAAAACGTATTAAATCTTAGATTACTTTCCGGACAATTACTTTATCAGAAGGTTTACGCACTTCACTATAATAATAAACGGCAATATTTCGAGGGTGCAAAGATATAAAAATAAATAGAATGCCGAACCGCGCAAACCGTTTAGCCATATTACAAGTCCCTTAATAATTCGGGTAAATAAAAATATTCCGATAATCAATAACCCGAGGTAAATAAAAACTTTAGGTGAAATTTGTTTTACAAAGGCAATACATAAAACTACCGGAAGCATGAATAACCCTAACGTATTACAAAATAAAAAAATAGTTAGAATATATTCTGACGCAGCTTTAGACTTTTGAAATATATAGCCCGTAAAATTTACCACAATAAATTTGGTGAAATAAGCCAGTATCAGCACTGTTCCGATTAATAGATTTAGCCGAAAAAAATTACTTGTTATTCCTCCCAAACCATAATAGAATTGAAATGTTTGTGAAATGAATAATGTCATTGTTAATACAAACAGAACAGACAAAAATACAGTTACCCTGTTGCCATACGAAAACTCATCCCTGGAGAGTTGGTTTGCAAAACGGTTAATAAAAAATCCTTTAATAGTATTATTCAAGTGTTTGAAATACGCTGCGTATAACCAGACAAACAAGAGAAAGGATAAAAATAAAATACCGGCAGGCAAATAATCGTAATGAGTAAAATGAAATTTATAATCGGTATTTTTGGCAGTCAGCAAATTACTTTTAAACAAAGAAATTGCTTGGAGCGAATCGGGGATAACATTATTAGCAATGCTTGCGTGAGGCATCCTTAATAACTAGCTTATATAACTTTTCGCTTTTTCCATTGCCTTACTAATACCCTGCGAATGGGTTCCGCCTGCAGTGGCATAAAATGGTTGTCCGCCACCGCCTCCGTTTATTTCTTTTGCAATTTCGCGTATAATAGTTCCTGCATTTAAGTTTTTTTCTTTCACTAAATTATCAGAAATAATAATGGATAAAGTTGGTTTTCCTTTTACTTCCGCACCCAGCACCATAAATAAATTATCAACCTGGGAACGGATTTCATAAGATAAATCTTTTATTGCTTCGGCTGAATCCAATTCAATTTTTTCCGCAATAAAATTAATTCCATTAATCGTTTGCTTCTTATGAAGAAGTTCAGATTTCAATATCTTTGCCTTATCCCGAAGCATCAGCTCTATTTGTTTTTGGAGTTCTGCATTGTGTTCAAGCACGCCTTGCAGGCTTTTCACCACATCTTTTGGATTTTTCAGCAATGCCTTTACTTCATTTATCAGCGCTGTTTGATGATTAAAAAACTCTTCTGCTTTATCGGATGTAATAGCTTCTATCCTTCGGATACCGGCAGCCACAGCACTTTCCGAAACCAATTTAAACAAACCTATTTGTCCTGTTGCCGGAACATGAGTGCCACCGCATAATTCAATGGAATAATTTTTATCAAACGTAACCACTCTCACCACATCTCCGTATTTTTCGCCAAACAAAGCCATAGCACCCAGTTTACGGGCAGCATCTATTGACATTTCCTTTATATCTGCCGAAATATTTTCCCTGATTTTATGGTTCACAATAGTTTCTATTTCCGTAATTTCTTCGTCAGTAACTTTAGCAAAGTGGGAGAAGTCGAAACGCAGGTGTTCCTCGTTTACAAGCGAACCTTTTTGTTCCACATGTGTTCCCAGCACTTTGCGAAGCGCAGCATGAAGCAAATGAGTGGAACTATGGTTGTTCTCTGTTAAATTTCTTTTCCCTGCATTTACTTTTGCAATAAATGTTTGAGAGAAATTCTCCGGCAATCGTTCTGCAAAATGAATAATAATTCCGTTTTCCTTTTTAGTATCAGTAATAGTTATTTTTTCATTTGCCGATTCCAGTATTCCTGTATCGCCCACCTGTCCGCCACTTTCAGCATAAAAAGGAGTTTTGTCCAACACCAGTTGAAACTGCTCTTTGCCTTTTGCTTTTACTTTTCTATATTGAATAATGCTTGCTTCGCATTCCAACTGTTTGTATCCTAAAAATATTCTTCCACCCTCTTCCGGCTTCCTTCCTTCCACTATCACCCAATCCCCGGTATCAATAGCTGTTGCAGCACGCGAACGGTTTTTTTGTTTTTCCAGTTCTTTAGTAAAACCTTCTTCATCAATACTCAAACCATACCCGCGAGAAATTAGTGAAGTTAAGTCGAGTGGAAAACCATACGTGTCGTACAATTCAAAGACGGTGGCACCATCCACTTCTTTTTTCTTATCATTCGAAACAGTAATACACACCTGGTCAATCCGTTTCAACCCGTTTTCCAGTGTCCTGAAAAAAGAAGTCTCTTCCTCTTTTATTACTTTTTCTATCAATAATTTTTGTGATACCAATTCCGGAAATGCTTGTCCCATCTGGTTGGCAAGCACAGGCACCAAACGATACATAAACGGTTCTTTCAAATTTAAAGACTGGTAACCATACCGGATAGCCCGTCTTAATATTCTTCTGATAACATATCCCGCACCCGTATTACTTGGCAACTGTCCGTCAGCAATGCTGAACGAAATAGCACGGATATGGTCGGCAATAACGCGCATGGCAATGTTGATGATTAATTGTTTTTGATGTTTTGTTTCCTCTTTAGGTCGGTAATTCAACCCCGAAAGTTCCTCTATTTTATCCAGCACGGGTTTAAAAACATCGGTGTCGTAATTCGATTGTTTGCCCTGGAGCACCACGCACAGCCGTTCAAAGCCCATGCCCGTGTCCACATGCTGTGCAGGAAGTTTTTCCAAACTGCCATCTGCCTTCCGGTTGAACTCCATAAACACATTGTTCCAGATTTCGATTACCTGCGGATGACTTGCATTGACCAATGTTTTACCATCTATCTTTGCGCGTTCTTCATCTGTACGAATGTCGCAATGTATTTCCGAACAAGGACCGCACGGACCCATTTCCCCCATCTCCCAGAAATTATCTTTTTTATTCCCTTTCAATACCCTGTCTTCCGGAATAAATTGTTTCCATAAATCATACGCTTCCTGGTCGAAGCCCAAAGCATCTTCAGCACTGCCTTCGAACACGGTAACGTATAATCTCGATTTATCTATTTTATAAACTTCCGTCAGTAATTCCCATGCCCATGTTATTGCATCTTTCTTAAAATAATCTCCAAAGCTCCAGTTACCAAGCATTTCGAACATGGTATGATGATAGGTGTCCACCCCCACTTCTTCCAAATCATTGTGCTTACCGCTTACCCGCAAACATTTTTGAGTATCTGCCACTCTCGGATATTTAATAGGCGCATTGCCCAAAAACAAATCTTTGAACGGAGCCATGCCCGAATTATTGAACATCAGCGTGGGGTCGTTCTTCACCACCATAGGTGCAGAAGCAACTATTTCGTGTCCTTTGGATTTAAAAAATTCTAAAAATGTTTGTCTTACCTTACTCGATTCCATAATATATATTGCGGATTTCGGATTTTTGATTTCCGATTAATTGAAAATAATTTCACAAAAGTAATTTAATTCTACCATTACTTCTTACCTGCATATTTCTTTTGCCAGTTTTTATACTCCTTCTTTTTTATTTGTTCCAGCATATTGAAGATGGTATAACCCGAATGCGCCTTCGCCCCTCCCCTATGCATAGTCGCATCTATCTGTTCGGTAAACAATTCAGTTTTAGAATTATTGTCGAATACCGTAATGGAATACGAAGTTTGAGAAGCTATTTTATTTATCAATTTCAACATAAAAATTACCACCCGCAGGCACCTGTCCAATCATTGTAGAAACCTTGTTATCCTTGCCTGTTCGCAATGCTTTAACATGCACCACCATTTTATACACACACCCTTCACACACCTCATCCAACTGAAATTTGCCTTTCATTTTCTTGTTAAATTTATCAACAAACGAAGGATTAAACAAAAACGAACGGTTTCCGAACCAGTGTTTCGCCCATTTGTCGCCCATTCTGGCATTTTTCAAATTGCGGGTTTTCTTTTGCTCTTCCACAAACTCACCTTCCGTTTGCGTACCGTTTATGGTCTCCATTTCGTACTTAAACTCCACCTTCACATCCTTCCCGCCTTTCAGGAAATTCAAATTTTCCGGGTTTGTTTTCCAGCTAATGTCCTGGCAACAGGTAGTTTTAGCCAATGCCACAAATAAAAGTAAAACTATGAAGGATATTTTATGGTTTATCATATAAATTATTTTTAAAAAATAAAGTGCAAATATAATGATAATGTATGGGCGGGGAAACTGAATAAAAAAACTCCCTGCGGGGGTTGCAGGGAGTTTTTTTTATTAACTTTTTTTAGTTTTTAAGCGGGTTGAAGGATTACTTCTATTCTTGCTGTTTTGCCTTGTTTTAGAAGGAATGGAGGAATTGTGTAATCTTTGTGTCCTATGAGTTTTACGATTCCGTCAGCAAATGTGTCGTGGTGAACGTGTGTTTGGCGACCGGTTCCATCTAAATCGGTGTAAAATTCGATGTGGTGTAATGGAAAATTTACGTCTGCATTATAAAGATTATCTCCTGCTGCATTTTTAACGTGCACTTCTATTATTGTGGTTCCTGTTCCGGTGTGGATTATTTTGCGGTCCACTTTATATTGTTTGAAAAATGTAGGTTGTGTTGCTCTTAGGGTAACTACAACAGGGTCGCAGATTTCTTTGAGGATTCTTCTTCCTTCTGTTAAGATTGGAGGAAGAGTTTCGGTTTCTGCTTTTTTGATTGCTACTGCATTACGAGGTACTGCGATGTTTCCTGTGAATGCAATTAATTTAGAAAGAGTGTCGGCTGTGTCGATGGCGAGTACTCCCCAATCGTTTAAAGTGGTTGCAATAACCAATGGGTTTATGATTGCCAACATTGAGGTTGTATAGTCTGCGATATGGTCGAAGCCTAAGTCTTGTGTGTCGGATTCGGACTTGTTTACTTTGTTTTTAAGGGTGTAGTCTCTGATGAAGCCTGCATAGGCTGAAGTTCCGCTGGTGATGTGGTAAACGGATGTTACTAGATTGTTGTAAAGTGTTTTGCGGTCGGTAGTAGTACCGGTGATGTCAACCCCTTGTATTCCGGCTGCTGCATCGAATAAAACGCATTGGTCGTTTAATAATCCAAGACTTGTAACAAGTCCGGGGCGGGTTGATACTATTGTTGGGTTGTCGATACCGAGTTTTAAAATGGTTCCGAACATTCTGCGTACGTCTGCTTGTGGGTCTGTCATTTTGTTTATTTTTTTTAGTTATTGGTTTTTTCTTATCGAGCGCTAAAGTATAAAAAAATTAACAAATGGCAGGTTTTTTTTTAATTTGCGTGTTTTATTGAACTATTTTGAAAAGAAAGTGGGTAATAGATTTGATTAATTATTTTTAAAGTGTGTTTTGGGACGTGCAAACCTTGTTAACGGAGATGTGAATTTTTTGTTCGGGAGTGTGTAAAGTTGGTTGGGGAGTGTAAAGTATGTTTTCCAGGGTGTAAAGTTTGGGTTGGGGAGCATAAAGTTTGCGTCCGGGAGGATAAAACTTTGGTTGGGGAGCCTAAAGTTTGTGTCCGGGAGGGTGAATTTTGTGTTCCAGGGAGGAAAGGGGACTGTGGGAGGGGTAAAAGGTGGGATTTTGGGGGATTGGCGGGGTGGTACTTTACATGGGCAGGCTCGGCAAAGAAAATGTTGGGGAAAGCAATATCGGTTCAATCTGCGCCTGACCCGCGCGAAGTATCCTTTTTTTATCCATAGCCCCGCAGGGAAAAAAATAATTTCTAAAAAAGATACCGCGTGAGGGCAGGAGGATGGTTAGAACGGAGATGTAAGCTTGCCCGCTCAAATTATTTTTACTATTGAATTCATTGGTGAGGTAATGCTTATTATATTACTTTCTTTTCATTACTTTTGCACGCTCAATTTTAAAAATCCGGTTACCCCAATCATTTTTATATGAAATCACTTTTAAAAACACTTTCTTTTTCCTTCCTTTTTTTCTGCTTTATTTCTATTGTAAATGCCCAGGAAAAACAAAAATTTACCATTAGCGGTTATGTAAAAGACGCAAGCAACGGAGAGTTCAGCATTGGCGCCACTATTTATATCAAAGAACTCAAAAAAGGCGCAAACACCAATGTATATGGTTTTTATTCTGTAACAGTCGAAAAAGGGATGTACCAGGTTATCGTGTCGTATGTGGGCTACGAAAATTTTGAACAGGAAGTAAGCCTCGACAAAGATATTCGGTTGAATGTGGATTTAAAACCTATTTCCATTAATGTGAAAGAGGTAGAAGTAACATCAGAGCGGTTAGACAAAAATGTATATAGCACCAACATGGGCACTGTAAAGTTGGACATGGCGGAGATAAAAAAGCTTCCGGCATTTATGGGTGAAGTGGACATATTGAAAACGATACAACTTTTGCCCGGTGTCAAAGCTGCTGGGGATGGGAATGCGGGATTTTATGTGCGAGGCGGGGGTCCGGACCAGAATTTAATTTTGCTGGATGAAGCGGTGGTGTATAATGCGTCTCATTTGCTGGGATTCTTTTCTGTTTTTAACGGAGATGCCATTAGCAGTGTTAATTTGATAAAAGGTGGTATGCCCGCACAGTACGGTGGACGCTTGGCTTCTGTTCTGGATATTCAGATGAAGGAAGGAAATAATAAAAGTTATCATGCTGAAGGAGGCTTAGGTATTATTTCTTCGCGCTTAACTGTTGAAGGACCTTTAAAAAAAGACAAATCTTCATTTATTGTTTCTGCCAGGCGAACGTATGCAGATGTATTAGCCAATGCGGCAGCTAAACCGGGAACAACTCAAAAAAATTCGAAAGTTTATTTTTACGATGTAAATGCAAAACTGAATTACCGCTTGTCGGACAAGGACAGGGTTTTTGTAAGCGGGTATTTCGGGCGCGATGTGATGGGATTTGTTGACCAGGCAGCAGCGTTTAAATTGGGTATAACATGGGGAAATGGAACGGGCGTGGTTAGATGGAATCACCTGTTCTCTCCTAAATTATTTATGAATGTGTCGGGTATTTTTTCTGATTACAAATTTTCATTCGGTGCTGAGCAAAGCGGCTTCGAATTCAAACTTTTTTCAGGCATCAGGGACTGGAACGCCAAAGTGGATTTCGGATATTATCCTACCATTCGTCACCAGGTTAAATTTGGAGCCAATTATATTTTTCACACGTTTACCCCTACTTCCGTGTCTGCAAAGTCGGGCGACACCAATTTCGATTTTGGTGCGGTTAAGAAAGACAAGGCACACGAAATGGCGCTTTATCTTTCTGATGATTTTGATTTAACAGAAAAAATAAAAATAAATGCCGGACTTCGTTATTCGTATTTTATGCAGATAGGTCCTTTCGACCGTTATCAAAAAGACCCTCGCACAGGGCAAACCACAGGTATTGTTCATTACAACTCCAATAAAAAAGTAGCTGATTACGGAGGTTTAGAACCGAGAGTGAACATTCGGTTCCAGTTAAATTCTAAATCTTCCATCAAAGCCTCTTATACCTATAACCTGCAATACATTCACCTCGCTTCGCTTTCTGCCCTCACTTTGCCCACAGATACTTGGGTGCCCTGTTCGGAATTGGTTCAGCCCCAAAAAGGAACACAATATGCCCTGGGTTATTTCCGAAATTTCAAAGACAATATGTTTGAGACCTCCGTGGAGGTGTATTATAAAGATTTGAAAAATCAGATTGAATATAAAGAAGGTTCCCTGCCGGGTGCTGATGTAAATGATAATTCGGATAATAGTTTTGTGTTTGGAAAAGGGCAGGCTTACGGCACAGAATTTTTTATTAAAAAACGGTTAGGAAAATTTAACGGCTGGATAGGATACACGCTTTCTTACACCATACGCACTTTTCCCGACCTTAATATGGGACAATCTTTTTATGCCAAGTACGACAGGCGACACGATGTATCCATTGTGCTAAATTATGATTTCAATAAAAAATGGTCGGTTTCTACAGTTTGGGTTTATGGTACTGGCAATGCTGTTACCATTCCGGTTTCATATTATTTTATTGATGGAGGATTGGTAACAGAATATGGTGATAAAAATGCTTTCCGTATGCCTGCTTATCATCGTTTGGACCTTTCGGTTACTTACACTCCAAATAAGGATAAACACTGGGAACGTAAAAAAGCTCGTGTAACCAGGCGATACGAACGTAAAGGAAAAGATGTTGCCAACATTATGTTTCCCCGAAAGTGGGCAAAGGAATACGAATCGAGCTGGAACCTTAGTGTTTATAATGTTTACAATCGGCATAATTATTACATACTTTATTTTGCAAATGAAGGAAGTGCCTACGATGGCTCATTAAAAATAAAAGCGAAGGGAGTTTTTCTTTTTGGAATAGTTCCTTCTATAACCTGGAATTTTAAATTTTAACTATATGAAATATATTTATTTTTTTACGATAATTCTCTTAACACTTTTATCAAGTTGTTCAGAAGACATCAATTTAACAGTTGCCAAAGGCGAAGCTAAAATTGTGATTGAAGGTAGCATTGAAAACGGCAAATTTGCCGAAGTAATGATTACCAGAAACAGTGCGCTATCAGAGGCAGTAGATTTTCAGAAAATTTTAGTAACAGATGCAAAAGCATGGGTAACATGGGGCGGCATTGTTGATACATTGAGATTTACGATCGATTCTTTTTCTGCTATTCCATTTACTTACCGTGGAAGTATTATTCAGGGACAGGAAGGACAATCCTATAACTTAACGGTAATAGCAGACGGTAGAACATTTACTTCCACCACCACCATTCCTGCTCTTGTAAAATTAGATTCTGTTTGGTGGAAAGCACAACCTCCAAACACCGACCTTGGATTGGCATGGGCACATTTGTCGGAACCGGCAGGATTTGGAAATGCTTATAAATGGTTTGCCAAACGTCCTACTAAACATGTCTTTTTTAACGGGCAGCCTATTATTCTGAACAGAAGATTTGTTTCACCTAATGGAAGTACTTTCGATGATAAATTTATTGATGGAAAAAGTTTTGACTTTGCATACGACAGAGGTTACGATGCCACAGAAGCCACCTATGTAAAAAATGAACCGGAAAAGGAAAGAGGTTTCTATAAAATTACCGATACCATTTATATTAAATTTTGCACCATTGATTATGCTGTGCAAAAATTTTATTCTACCTACGAGCAGGCATTGCAAAACAATGGAAACCCTTTTGCATCACCAGTTACTATTTTAACCAATATTCATGGCGAAGGTGGATTAGGGGTATGGGCAGGGTTTGGTGCTACTTACGATACTATATTACCTCCCCACTAATTTGTTTTATATCTTACCCTGTCTGGATTTTGAACCCTGACTAGGGTATTGCTTAAACCCTTAGAAGTGCAATAGTAAAACAATTGTGGATAAATTCTGATTAATCTATTGTTTTCAAATAGTACTTTTGCTTTCACAAAAAACAATGTCATTATAAATTTATGGAAGAAACAACAGAGCATGTAAAGTGTTTAATAATAGGAAGCGGTCCTGCCGGATACACAGCTGCTATTTATGCCGCACGGGCGGATATGAAACCAGTCATGTACCAGGGATTACAACCAGGAGGACAGCTAACCATTACTACAGAAGTAGAAAATTATCCCGGTTACCCAAAAGGAACACAGGGTCCGGAAATGATGGAAGATTTTAAAGCACAGGCAGAACGGTTTGGAACTGATATTCGCTGGGGGTTGGCTACTTCTGTAGATTTTACAGGACCAAAACACAAAGTGGTAATAGATGAAAAAACAACAGTTACTACAGATAGCGTTATTATTGCAACAGGCGCATCCGCTAAATGGCTGGGGTTGGAATCAGAACACAAACTAAATGGTTTCGGAGTTTCTGCCTGTGCAGTTTGCGATGGGTTCTTTTTCAGAGGACACGATGTAGCTATTGTAGGTGCAGGTGATACGGCAGCCGAAGAGGCTACTTATCTTGCCAAACTTTGTAAAAAAGTATATATGATTGTTCGCAAAGATGAAATGCGCGCTTCCAAAGCAATGCAACACCGGGTGCTGAACACAGCCAACATCGAAATGATTTATAACACTTCTACAAAAGAAATATTGGGAGATAAAACCGTGGAAGGGGCTTTGCTGGTGAATAACATGGGCGAAGAACGAACTATTGCAGTTACCGGTTTTTTTGTGGCAATAGGTCATCAGCCCAACACAGATATATTTAAAGGGTGGTTGGATATGGACGAAACAGGTTATTTAATAACTACTCCCGGAACCAGCAAAACAAATATTCCCGGTGTGTTTGCTTCTGGTGATGCCCAGGATAAAATATACCGTCAGGCGGTAACCGCTGCTGGCAGCGGATGTATGGCTGCACTGGATGCCGAAAGGTATTTGGCAAACAATGGCATTCATTAAAAACCTACCTCTTTGCCTGATGAAAAAAATAGTAATGCTTTTTCTTTTACTTATTTCCCTGGATAATTCCTTCGCTCAATTCTTCGGGCAAATTCCCGAAAAGAAAAAATACAATGCCTCCAAAGTAATTGACCCCGATTACGGAATCAGGATGTATGAAAAATTAAATTTTCAGATTGGTGGCGACAGCGTGCGCAACGATAAAAAAGGATATGCTGTTCAGGGTTGGGTGGAAGATGAATATGAAAGTGGTGCAACTATCCATAAAGGGTATTACGAAGACGGACATTTAACACTCTACAAAAATTTTTATCCGAATGGAAATCTAGAACGCTCGTTTATGATTACAGGATATAAAAGAAGCACCATGCAGATTTTTTATTCGGATGGTAAATTAAAATCACAAATTTCTTATTTCGAAGCGGGTCCCCAGGTATGGACAGATTATTACGAGAACGGGCAAATAGAATATACCGAAGAAAGCACCAAAAACATGGAAAATTTGATTTACAGAAAGTCATACTCTCAAGATGGAAAACCCCAAGAGATTTTTGAAGTAACAAATCAAAAGAAAAAACTGTATTCGAAAAAAGAGTATTATGAGAACGGAAACATTAAAGCAGAAGGACCAATGATATTTAATCCCAATATGTTTGATTATCAAAAAGACGGTATCTGGACAGTGTATGATGAAAATGGGAAAGCTACAAAAGAAAAATGGGTAAGAGGCGAAGAGAATAAATCAAATTAGTTGAAATAAAAAATCCCGCTCAAAGCGGGATTTTTTATTGAAAGATGAAATGTTTACGATTATGCTTTTTTTACATTTACCGCATTTAAACCTTTTTTACCTTCAGCAACATCAAAGCTAACTTTGTCTCCGTCACGGATTTGGTCAACTAAACCTGAAACGTGAACAAATAATTCCTGGTTATCACCATCTGAAGTAATAAAACCAAAACCTTTTGCATTGTTGAAAAATTTTACTGTACCTGTTTTCATTATTTTGAAATTTATTTAATTAATACTGGTACAAATATAATAAATTTTTGAATTGTAACAATTTTTGAAGAATTGAAAAAAGGATTTAATGATTTGCGGTAAAAGAATCATTTTTTAAACTGTCATTTGAATTAAGGAAGAAACTGCTTTCAGTTGCCATAGAGTCCAGTGTTTCTCTGAAAATACGGTCTTCCGATTTTGTTTGTCCTCCGCAACTGCGGGTAATAGCGAGTGTAAATCCAACAATAAATAATAGAATAAATTTCATAAACTATCGCAGCTAACCTTGTGAATTATTTAATTACCCCTTTACCTATAAGACGCAATTGGAGCGTAAAAGGTTGCTTGTAAGTAAAAATAATGTTATCGTAAGTTTAAGAAATTTTACTCCAGTTCGTTTGGCTGCGGTTGTTAACGCTGTAATAATAATGTGCCATCGCAGCATTTTCGGGTTTGCTGAGGTCGGCATCATCAGCTAATAGTTCCATCGCCATATTTCTGGCGGCATAAAGTATCTGCGCATCTTTTGCCAAATCAGCAATGGATAAATCCAGAACTCCACTTTGTGTTGTGCCCGACAAGTCCCCTGGTCCTCTTAACTTCAAATCTACTTCTGCTATTTCAAAACCATCTGTAGTCCTTACCATCGTATCCATTCGCAATCTTCCGTCTGCTGATAATTTATGTGACGTCATTAATATACAATACGATTGTTCGGCACCCCTGCCCACTCTTCCGCGAAGCTGATGCAATTGTGATAATCCAAATCGTTCAGCACTCTCAATAATCATTACCGAAGCATTAGGAACATTAACGCCAACTTCTATCACAGTGGTAGCAACCATTATATGGGTTTCGCCTTTTACAAATCGTTGCATTTCGTAATCTTTTGCATCGGGTTTCATCTGCCCGTGCACAATGCTCACTTGGTACTGCGGCATCGGGAAAGCCCGCGCAATACTTTCATAACCATCCATCAAATCTTTATAATCCATTTTTTCCGATTCTTTAATTAATGGATACACAATATAAATTTGTCTGCCCAAGACAATCTGTTCGCGCATAAACCCAAACACCCTGTCCCGGTGCGAGTCGAACCGATGCACCGTTTGAATCGATTTTCTACCCGGTGGCATTTCATCAATAGTGCTCACATCCAAATCTCCGTAAAGCGTCATTGCTAATGTCCGGGGAATGGGAGTAGCACTCATAATTAATACATGCGGAGGTTGCGTGTTTTTCGCCCACATCTTTGCCCGTTGTGCAACTCCAAACCGGTGTTGTTCATCTATCACTACTAATCCCAGGTTCTTAAATACTACTTCGTCTTCCAGCAATGCATGGGTGCCAATCAGGATGTGCATTTCACCACTTTGCAATTGCTCATGTATCATCCTTCTGTGTTTCGTTTTTTTTGAACCGGTAAGCAAACCCACATTTATGTTTTGACCTTTCACCAATTCCACGAACGTCTGAAAGTGTTGATTTGCCAGTATCTCCGTAGGTGCCATCAGGCAAGTTTGAAACCCATTATCCATCGCGATAAGCATATTCAGCAACGCTACCAGCGTTTTCCCGCTGCCCACATCGCCCTGTAGCAATCGGTTCATTTGTTTTCCGCTTCCCATGTCTATCCTTATTTCTTTGGTAACCCGCTTTTGTGCTCCTGTCAATTCAAACGGGAGATGATTAGTATAAAAATTATTAAAATAATCTCCCACCTTCAAAAACACAAAACCCCTGGTTGTATTTTCGCGCAGGTTTTTTTGTTTCAATAATTTTAATTGAATAAAAAAAAGTTCTTCAAATTTTAACCTGAACTCCGCTTTTTTAAGAAACTCCATGTTTTGCGGAAAATGAATCTGCCTCACCGCTTCTTCTCTATTCATTAATTGATACTGCAATATAATTTGAGCAGACAAACATTCATCAATTTTATATTCTGGCAATGAAATCAAGGTTCGCACTAATTTTGAAATCCCTTTAGAGTCCAATCCTTTTGCCGTTAGCCTCGCAGTGCTGTTATACACCCCTTGCAAAGCAGGCGCAAAAGTCGTATTCTCATTCGAAACAGGTTCTATTTCCGGGTGAGGAATATTATATTTCCCTTTAAATTCCGTAGGCTTACCAAACACCACATATTCTTTATTCATATCAGGTTTAATATTTTCAGAAAACCATTTTGCTCCCTGAAACCAAACTAATTCCAGTTTGCCCGTATCGTCCATAAACATCGCAACAAACCGAAGTGTCCGTTTTTCCCCCAGCATTTGTGTTCCCACTATTTTGCCGCGCAACTGCACAAATACCTGCGTATCGTTTACTTCTTTTACTTTATAAAATTTGGTTCTATCCACATACCGGAAAGGGTAAAGCCGCAGTAAATCGTTAAATGTAAATATGTGCAATTCCAGTTTCAATATGGCAGCCCGCGCTGTCCATATTCCTTTTAGGTATTCAATAGGGGTGTGTAAAAAACTGACTGGCATTGGTGGGGCGAAATTAATAATATTAGTTCAATAGTTGATTCACTATTGGTTCATTGCTTGCTTTGCCCCTTGGGAATTTGACAAATCTACTAGGGTCTGTTCAATAAACTGTGTCAGGTAAAAATAGTTTATCTTTGTACGTTGAGTAAAACGGACATTGGCTCTGCTGGAGAGCAACCAATGAAGGGATAGCTCAACCAACTGGAATATCTCAGAACGTGTTGCCAAAGG
>JANYDQ010000085.1 GCA_025363555.1 Bacteroidota bacterium
GCTAAAAGAATTGGAAGCTGATGAACTAATTGTTAGAAAAGTTTATTTGGAAGTTCCACCGAAGGTTGAATATTCACTTACAGATACAGGAAAAGAATTAATTCCGTTTATTAGTCAAATGAGAAGTTGGGGTGAAAAGCAAATGTCAACAAATTGAAACTTACAATTCTCAGGGTGTTGCGATATGCTTGCCATCAACTACCATATAGGCCTAATAAATAGCGCCTATATGGTAGTTTTAACGAGATAGGCGATAGTTTGTAGCGCATATTCAGCATTAACAAATGTAGCTCTTTTATGAATAAAAGTCTAAATGGCAAATATTAATTTTCAATCCCCTAGCAAATTGTCAATCTGTATTTTTGGGTTAGGAATCTTCTCGGTCAGTAACTTTGTCTTCCTTTATTAAGTGTCCATACAAATCCCAAATTATAGAAAAAGTCCCTTGTATCTTCAAGGATGTCGTTCATATTTGGTCTGGAAGGGGGTACTTAACGAAAAACGCCTGATAAAACCTTATTTATCAGGGGTTTTTTCTTAATAAGAGATTTAGATTATTTTTTTGAATCTTTGTTGTCTGCTTTCGACCCTACACCATAACCCACTCCCGTGCCAACAGCACCACCTATAATTCCACCAACTACAGCACCTTTTGTTTTATCCTTACTTACAGCTGCTCCAGTTACAGCGCCTGCCACAATTCCTGCGCCGGCACCAATTAGAGCTCCCTTGGTTTTATTGTTCATTTTTTTCTTTTCAACAGTGGAAGTAGAAGAATTATCTCCATTACCATTCTGCGCAGTTGAGTTTTTAGCGTTATTTATGTGCGAATTCCTTGATTTATCATTAACTGCACTCATGGAATCAATGGTTCTCTGACGAAGCTGACTTGCGTAATTTGCAGTGTTAATAGAATCTAGGACAGTTTGTTTAGCGTCTTCGGCTACTTTTTTAGAATCGCTACAGGCTACTATAGCTAACAATGGTAAAAGTAAAATTATTTTTTTCATTCTATTATATTTTAAAGGTTAGTATTAAAAATTTGAAACTAAATCCACCTATTACATTTGATATGATTTAATTACTTCGGCAAAGAAGCAGATCTTCACCTATATTATTGTTACAGAGTTTTAGAAACTAGTTACATAATTCGCACTTATATAGTAAAATGACAGAGTCTATTACAGATAATTAGTTATTTGGTTACAGTTTAACGTTATTCGCTATTAATGGGGTTTAAAACAAAATATTAAAAAACAGCTATTTATGCAGGAACAGAAAACATGGAAAATACTTTTAAGACATTTAGGCAAAGAAGATTCTAATGAAGAAAAAGAAATATTTTCAAAATGGTTAAATCAGAATGAAAATAACAAAGCGCTTTTTTATAAAGTAAAAGCTTTGTGGAATGATGAAAATAGTATAGATGAATTCTTAAAGCAGAAAGCAGAACCAACTCTATTAGCGCGTTTCACCAAAAAGAAAATTAAAGACTTTATACTCAAACAGGCACTTGGTAATCTTATAGGTTTTATTGTTGGAATGTGGGTAACGACTATCTTTTCGCATCATGTTTTAGAAAGAAGAGGCCTTAAAAATCTTTTTGGATTAACCGGGCGAAAAAAAGTTGCTGTTAATGAAATTCCAGAATGGCTACAAAGCACAATAGCCATATTGCTTGGGTTTATTGCGCTTGAATTAATTAACCATTTTTTCCAAACTAAACAACACTTGAGAATATGGGAGTATATTAAAAGATTTTACATCAGAATAAAGGGGGAGAAAAAAGGCGTTTCGCCTAAAACAAAATAATTACATTTATCATTTTAAAAACTCGAGTACTTTTTCAGGTGGTCTTACCCTTTACTTAGCCTCCATCGCCAACAAAGGCAGAATGAAAAAAGGGAGTATCTTTGTAAAAAAATAGAAATGTATAAATTAGATAGAAATAGTTTTAAGGCACATACGGTAGCAGAAGCGGATAATCACGTTTTGTATTACAAATCTTTATCCTGGAAAGAGAGGTTAAAAATTACGATGTACCTTAATAGCATCGCTTTCGGTTTAGTTGATAGGCCCGAACCTCGAATGGATAAAACTGTTTTTAAAGCACGAAGTTTATCTTAAATGGGGAATATATTTTACCAGGATTTCAGAGATTTTCTGCAAACATTAAATACAAATAATGTAGATTATCTTTTAATAGGTGGCTATTCTGTAATATTTCACGGCTATTCGCGAACAACCGGAGATATGGATATTTGGGTGAGAAGGGATGCGGCAAATTATAAAAAACTTCAAATAGCTTTTAATCAATTTGGGTTATCGCTTTTCGATATGACAGAAGATAATTTTTTGAATCATCCTGAATGGGATGTTTTTTCATTTGGTGTTCCGCCTGTATGTATTGATATTATGGTAAAAGTAAAAGGTTTGATATTTGACGAATGTTTTAGTGAGGGGCAAATTTTTAATGATGATGATTTAGAAGTAAGAGTACTGAATTACAATCATCTCATAAAAGCGAAAAAAGAATCGAATCGTCCGAAGGATAATGACGATTTAAACAATTTGAATAAATCTTTATAATAAAATGTTTGTACTTCCTACTTTCTATTCACTTATGAATTCCGTTAACCGCACCCGGTCAAATAAAGAATGCGGCTGTTGGGCGAAGCGTCCCGCTTCGTAAAGTTTAACAAGGCGTCCCACCTTAAGCAAAATAATTACATTTATCATTTCAAAAACTCGAGTACTTTTTCAGGTGGTCTGCCTATAATTGCCTTATCTCCTTTAACAATAATTGGTCGCTCTATTAATATAGGGTTTTTAGAAAGTATTTTTATCCATTGAGCATTTGTAAATTTCTTTCCTGCAAATTTTTCTATAAAAAGAGGTTCCTTTTTTCTTACCAATTCTTCCGCTTTCATTCCAAGCATTTTTAAAAGTTCTTTTATTTCTTCCGGGGAAGGAGGCGTTTTTAGATATTCAATCACCTCTGCTTTTACTTTTTTCTTTTTCAAAATAGTGCATACATCCCGGCTTTTAGAACATCGAACATTGTGATAAATTTTAATCATAGGTCTTACTAATTTGTACTTTATACTTACTACTCATTTATGAATTACCATATTCCATTAAATAGGCTTTGATAAAATCATTCAGTTCACCATCCATCACCGCCTGTGTGTTCGATGTTTCGTAACCTGTACGAATATCTTTAACCAGCTTATAAGGATGAAAAACATAATTGCGAATTTGCGAACCCCATTCTATTTTCTTTTTATTTCCTTCAATAATTGCTGATGCTTCCCGCTTTTTACGCATCTCCACTTCAAATAATTGGGACTTCAATAATTTAATAGCATTGTCTTTATTTTCAAATTGCGAGCGCGATTCCTGGTTTTTAATAATAATACCTGAAGGCTTGTGATGAAGCCGTACTGCCGTTTCCACCTTGTTTACATTTTGTCCTCCGGCACCTCCCGAACGAAAAGTATCCCATTCAATATCTGCCGGATTTACATCAATTATTATAGTATCATCAATCAACGGATAGGCATACACAGAAGCAAAAGAAGTATGCCGCTTTGCATTCGAATCGAACGGAGAGATGCGCACCAGGCGGTGAACACCGTTTTCGCCTTTCAAATATCCAAAGGCATAATCGCCTTCAAACTCCAGCGTAACCGTTTTTATTCCGGCAGTTTCGCCATTGTTGCAGTCGGTTTCTTTTATTTTATAACCATTCTTTTCGCCCCACATAATATACATACGCATCAGCATCTCTGCCCAGTCGCAGCTTTCTGTGCCTCCTGCCCCTGCATTTATCTGCACCACGCAACTCAAAATATCTTCTTTCCGCGAAAGCATATTTTTAAATTCTATTTCTTCCAGCAATTTTACAGTAGTCTGAACGTGTTGTTCCACGTCCTCTTCCGAAGCTTCACCTGCTTTAAAATATTCATAAAGCAATTCCAGGTCATCCATTTCACGAGTTAATTTATCGTAAGATAATGTCCAGTTTTTTTTGATTTTGGTTTGTTTCAGCAGTTCCTCTGCTTGTTTAGGATTATCCCAAAAGTTGGGAGCAAGTGCTTTTTCCTCTTCTTCGGTTATTTCACGCAGTTTCTGAGCGATGTCAAAGATGTCCCTCCAACGCGTCAGTGCGTAATCGAAGGTCCTTTAGCTGGTCTGTAGTAATCATGCGCGCAAAAGTAATATTAATAAAGAGACGCGATATATAAATTAAAGGTATTTTTGCATCCGAATAAAAATAAAAGAGCATACTTCACATTCCGGCTCCCCTCTCCTTTCTTCAAGGAGAGGGGCAGGGGGTGAGGTCTAATAAATAAGGGACATTACTATTATGGAAACAAAATATTTCAGAGTAAATAAAAAAGAATACTGTCATATTACTGATGATACTATTTTTATTATCAATAGCAAAGAAGTTTCAAGAATCCCATTAGCATTTGAATTAGGCGAAGGGTGGGGAATTGTGAGTATGGTAAATTATATACTATTTGGTTTTTTGTTTGTTTACACTACCGTATCCATGTCGGCTTACGGGGTCAACTTTTTTATGCATCCATTAAACTATGGTGCATTATTTTTGTTGCTTCTTTTTTTAATGAGAATAAAAAATGGATTTGTAACCAGCCGCACTCCTACTATATCGCGCAATAAAATAAAATCGGTTTATTTTAAAACTCCCAAATTCTCTTATCCGCGGTTAGTAATTTATTTTGAAGGTCCGGAGGGAAAGGTGTTGAGAAAAATAATCCCAGTTATGTACAAGCAGGAAGCATTGGCTGTGTTGAAGGAAACGGGGGTGTTGGTTTAATACTCAAGTTTAAGCACCTCCCAAATTAAATCCTGTTCAAACCCTCTCGATGCAATATATTTAGCAATTTTATAATTTCTAATCATTTCCTTGCCTCCCTTTATTTCTTTAGACTTTTTGGCGATAAGGTCTTTTATTGTTTTCATATAATCTTTATCATCTATCTCCTGCATTGCTTTCTTAATACAATATTCCGAGATTTTTCTTTTCTTTAATTCTAATTTTATCTTAACCCTTCCCCATTTCTTTATCCTGAATTTTCCACCTGCATAAGCTTTAGCAAACCGTTCTTCATTCAGAAAATTATCAGTAATCAATTTGGCAATAATATTTTCCACATCATTACTATGCAAACCCCATTCATAAAGTTTGTCGCGCATCTCCTGCTGACAACGCTCCTGGTAAGCACAAGTAGATTCTGCCTTTAACAAAGCCTGATTTGGTGTAAGTTTTTTCTTTGGTTTGTTTTCTTCAAACATAACTTTGAAACTTGAAACTTTGAACTTAAAACTAAATTAAACCTCTTGATTTTAATTCCACATATTTATTAATTGTATTTACAGATAGCTTTTGAGGAGCAGTTAAAATACTTTGAATACCATACTTCTCCAGCTCTTTTACTATTAACTTTTTCTCGTATGCTAATTTTTCAGCAATAGTTTTAGCATACACTTCTTCTGTTGTGACAGCAGGTTGATCAATAAACGCTTTCAATTCTGTATTTTCAAAAAATATAACAACCAGCAAATGGTCTTTTGCTATTCTTCGTAAATATTTTAATTGTCGTTGCAAACCCGATAAACTTTCAAAATTGGTATAAAGCAACAAAAGACTACGTTGAGTAATTTTTGTTTTTACATTGATAAATAAGTTTTCGAAATCACTCTCCAGGTATCCTGTCTTTTGATTATAAAGCAACTCCAATATTTTTTGTAGTTGTGCATTCCTTCTGTCGGCAGTTAGCACAGATTGTACTTTATGAGAGAACGTAACAATACCGGCTTTATCCTGTTTCAGCATGGCAATATTGGAAATTACCAAACTCGAATTGATGGCATAATCCAATAAACTTAATCCTTCAAAAGGCATTCGCATAACTCTTCCCATGTCAATAACAGAATATACTTGTTGCGATTTTTCGTCCTGGTATTGATTAATCATCATTTTGTTTTTCCGGGCAGTTGCCTTCCAGTTAATCGTTCGGTAATCATCACCACCCACATATTCTTTTATTTGTTCAAACTCTGCATTGTTTCCTCTTCTTCGTATCTTCTTAATTCCCGCATCTGTAAGTCGATTGGAGATAGCCAGGAGTTCGTATTTCCTCATCTGCATAAACGAAGGATACACAGGAACCATCATGTCCTGTGAAAAACGAAAACGTTTTTGCACAAACCCAATCGGACTTTTGATAAAAACATTTACTGCACCAAAACTATATTCACCACGTTTTACAGGATGCACGTCATATTCAATAATTTTATTCTTTCCTGAATCAATAGTCAATTTGAATTCTTTGTCCCTCACCTGGAACTGAAAAGGCAACTCATCAATAACAGTTGCACGGACAGTAAACAAATATTTATTTTCCAAAACAATCTGAACGGGATTATCATCACCGTTTGATAATTTATCCAATGTATCCCGCCTTGCAAAAATTCCCTTCCTGTTACTATATAAAATCAGTACATCAACAACTATCAAAATAATAACAATGATTAAAACATAATTGGCAAGTGAATAAATAAAAGGAAAGAAAAAACCAAACACAAACATTGTTACTACTATACAAATTATATAGTACAACAGGTTGGCAATGTATATTGATTTTAAAAAAGATTTCATTTCTAAGAAGCGACTAATAAACTAATGACTAATGAACCAATGAACTACCTGGGCACTTCTATCTTTTCAATTATTTGTTTAATAATATCATTGGAAGTTATTCCTTCCATTTCCTTTTCAGGAGTAAGAATAATACGGTGTTTCAATACCGGAGTTGCAACAAATTTAATATCATCAGGAGTAACAAAATCTCTTCCACGCATTGCAGCAATTGCTTTAGAACTTGAAAGTATTGCCAGCGAAGCACGGGGAGAAGCGCCTAAATATAACGAAGTATTATTCCGCGTTTGATTTACAATCTTCGCGATGTACGAAATTAAGTTAGCATCAATGTGAACCAAACTTACTTTACTTCTAAACTCTTTCACCTCGGCTGCGTTCATCACACCAAACACAGTAGTAATATCCACCGTATCTTTTCGTGCATGATAATCTGCAATAATTTTTATTTCATTCTCTAACGAAGGGTAAGTAACTTCTATTTTAAAAAGAAACCTATCCAGTTGAGCTTCCGGCAAACGATATGTTCCTTCCTGCTCAATGGGATTTTGAGTTGCCAATACAACAAACGGAGCAGCTAAGTGATACGTATTTCCATCCACCGTTATCTGCCGTTCTTCCATTGCTTCAAACAAAGCGGATTGTGTTTTAGCCGGAGCACGATTAATTTCATCTATTAAAATAATATTTGAAAACAAAGGTCCTTGTTTAAACTCAAACTCTGTTGTTTTTAAATTATAAATGCTTGTGCCAATTATATCCGAAGGCATTAAATCGGGAGTGAACTGGATTCGCGAAAAACCTACTGACATTGTCCGCGAAAGAAGTTTGGCGGTTAAAGTTTTTGCAACCCCCGGAACTCCTTCTATTAGCACATGCCCATCAGCCAGCATAGCTGCTATCAGCAACTCTATCATATCGTCCTGCCCCACTATTATTTTATTTATTTCTCTTTTAATATTGCTTACCGCTTGTTGTAAGCTACTTAAATCAACTCTGTTTTGAAATACTTGTTCGTCCATTTGTTTTAGTTTTTATCGTTTATTCTTTTTATAAAATTCTTCAATCATTGTGTTTAGTTTTAACAACTCCTGCTGTGTTATTGTTTGTTTAAAATCAATATCAGAAAAGTAATAGAATAAGTCTTGCACTTTTTGTTTTTCTATTCCTGACAAATTAGTAATACGTTCAATAAACACATCATCGTAAAGAGTAGTCTTTACCTGGAAAGCAGAACGAATGAATTCCAGGAAAAAAGTTATTTTTTTATCAGCAATGTTTTTGTGATTCCCTGCCTGGTAATAAAGCGTGCCCACTATGTCAACAAAATCAAGAGTTGTGTTTCGCAGTGGTTCTATAACAGGAATAATTCTTTGTTTCCGTTTTAGTCCTATAAGCATAAAAATTATTAATGACAACATCAAAACATAATAGGCAGTTAGCAATGGCGGATTATTAAAAATAACTCTTAACGGACTTTCCTGGTGAATATTTCCAAGCTTATAATATTCGTCCCAGATTACTTTTTGATTGGGAAGATAGGAAAGTGCTTTGTAAACATAATCACAATTGACAGGGTGAACAAAATGATAATTAGAAAACGCTTCGGGAACGGTATTGATAAATAAATTTCCTTTACCAAATTGAATTTTTATAAAATTAATATGGTTAGATGAATTCTTTCCAAGCACAGTAGTTTTGGTGGTATCAAAAGAATTAAAATAAGTATTTTCAATTCCTTTTTTATACACATAATCTGTTTTGCTTTTCAGCAAAGGATTAACGAAATTGATTTTAACCGAATCGCGAGGCTTTAATGTATTGACAATTTGAGTTGAATCCGGCATTGCTTTATTTCCAAAAACATCAAAATTATCAGTTTTCAATTTTAAAGTATCCGCCAGTTTGCCCGAAAAATAATTGGCTGCAATAAAAACTTCATTTCCCCTTTTAACAAAATTCAACAGCTCCCGTGTATCCAGTTTATCGGGTGCAAACGATTGATTGATGAAAATATAATTACAATTATTTGCTTCATTTCCTTTTATGGAATTATATACAGGAACATTTTGATTTCTGATAGTTTGTGCAGGGAATATACCAGGTAAGGCATCATGCAAAGCCGAAGTGCCGTAAGGTATTTTATCTTTTTTCATATAAGACAACCTCCAGTCAATTGGTTTTGGGGATAAGATTTGCAGCAATATTAATGCTGTAAAACATATCGTTAAAATAATTATATATCGTCTGTTGCCTTTAAACACTATACTTTAAACTCTTTAAACTTTGAAATTGTTCCTCTGAAATTAGTTTCATCCAATGGAAAATCTCCATACCAAATGTATTCATACATTATTGACAATTCATTAAACTTGCTGTTATACTTGCTGCTCGAAAGCTCTATTGAATAATCATTATTGGTTTTGTCTATCTGCCATTTGATAAGATTGTTATCCGATAATTCTTTTAAGAGTTTAAGAAAATGCAAACGAATTGCTTTCCGGTAATCTTTCTTTGAAACTGCATCAGCTATCAGTTCATCAAAATTTATCGCATTTATATCTTCATTAAATTCTTTGAAATCAATTTGAACAGAAGCACTCCTGCCATAGAAGATTGCCCGGATGTCGTTTTTTATAACCAATATAATAATGACAACAATTGCTGCCATTACTAATGCACTTTGAAAAAGAGTCCAGGCAAGGTTGCCTCCTTTGGTATCAAATATTTTATCAATTGTGTTCCAGAGCCAGTCCCAAAACCGGTCCCACAAAGACTTTGGCGCAGGTCCTATTCTGTCGTATTTATACTCTTTATTTTCCAACATCTTTTTTTGTTCTTCTGTATTTAATTTTCGCACATCTACTTTTGAAGAATCTAAAGGCATGGTAATTTCTGGTTTTGCAGCAATTCCCTTTGCATAACTATTGCTACTGTATGCGAAACACACCAGTAATACAGGAAGACAGTAGTAAAATAATTTAGTAATGCAGTTCATCATTATTAGAAGGTGTGTGTCCTATTTCGTTGATGCGCTCCATCAGCCCTGTCCCGTCTTTCTTTTCGGCAAGACTGAAATAATGAAAACCCATAATAACAGATATGGTGCTATATAATAATGTGGAACAAAAAGTGCAAATGGTTGCAACTATCAAGAAGGCAACAGGTGTTTCTCCGCTTCCATCTTTGAGGTGAGTAAACATCAAAACCATTTGATACCCTGCCTGCGGCAATGTAAATATAATACCTGCCAAACCTACTGCCATCAATGAACAAACAATGATTACCCATGTCCACCAGAAGTTATCGCGCATTACCTGTCGTGTTCTTCCAAACGATTCGAACACTCCTTTTTGTTCTGTCATTTTTACTAAATAGGTTGCCGACAACTGCCACATGATGGGTGGAAAAACAATGAGCATACCTATTACTAAAAAAAATGCCAGCAGTATGCCCAGCACAGGAATAGCACTGCCAATGCCGATTATTAGTCCAACCATTACAACTAAAATGAGAAGGATTAATAATGTAAAAGTAAAAAACACAGCAAGCACATTGCCAATATTACTTATTACCACTCTTTGTACATCGTTAACCGTAAATCCATCTGGTCCTTTGTCGCGGTAGATTATCATAAATGAATATACCGTTGTCATTAATGCCAGGCTTGCCAGCATAGTTGCCAGGATAAAAAGTAAATATGCCCAGCCAAATTGCTGCAAAATGTTTTGGAAAGCACCAGCACCCAATCGTGTTAGCGAAAATATGCTTATGGCATGTGATTGATAAAATGCCCCTGCAATGGCACTTATCAGCACAAATGGTCCGGCAATAAATAATACACACTGAAAAAACAGTTTAAAGTTTTGACGTAAAAATTTTACCGACACATTAAATGTTTCACCGAAATCGCGCGACTGTTGAAAATTAATTTTTTCCTGGTTCATGAGATAAATTGTTTTATTGTTAAATTGTTTTATTGTTTCAACGAATGACGAATATTTCTAATAACGAATTCGCTACGCTATTTACTATTGCCTATTCACTATTCACTATTCACTTTTTTATTTAATCGGATTGGATAAATAATAAAATACCAGGTGATAAATGCAAGCGAACTGCCAATGATTAGCAAACTCAACCACATTGGCATTTTGGAATAGCGCGTTACAAAACTTTCGAAAAAACCTGCTGTAATAAACACAGGAATTAATCCCACTACTATTTTCACTCCCTGCTTTGCGCCCTTTACAAAAGAAACTCCTCGCGAATACGTTCCGGGAAATAAGATGCTGTTGCCCATTGTTATTCCTGCGCAACCTGCAATAATAATGGCTGATATTTCCAGCGTTCCATGAATCCAAATTACTAAAACAGATTGCAGCAATAATCCTTTCGAATAAAAAAAGTACTGAAACGAACCCAACATTATTCCATTTGAGAACAACATATAACCAGTGCCTAACGAACATAAAATGCCTAATGCAAAACAAAGAAACGATACGTAAATATTATTTACCGTTATTCCCAAAAACATATTTACCTGGCTCATGCTTTTGTAAACCGCCATTGGGTCGCCTTTGTCAATGTTGTCAAGGGTCATGTTTACATAACTATCTCCGAGTATGAGGCGCACAAACGAATCGTCATAAGCCGAAGAAACAATGCCAATGAGCATGGCAACAGCAAAGATTAAAAAAGCATACAACAATTGTTTGTGTGAGTTTTTAAAAATAAAAGGCAACTCGTATTTCCAGAACGTAATGATGCGCATTTTTTTTTCTTTCTTGTTTTTATATATTTCCTGGTGCACACGTGCAGCCAATGAATTAAGGTATTGTGTGGTTTTTGCTTTCGGATAATTTGTTTTTGCATACGACAAGTCGTCCGTGAGTTGAATAAATAAATCAGCCATCAAATCAGGATTAGAAGCACCTTTGGTACTTATCATTGTTTCGAACTGCTGCCACTTATCGGCATTTTGTTTGAGGAATGTTATTTCTTTCACGCTATTAGTTCCTTCCTATAATACCCCCCCCAGCCCCCTCCTTGAAGAAAGGAGGGGGTGACGGATGTGAAGTACTTTGTAATTGTTTTCTATTGCCTTTTCGCTCTTCGCTATTCACTATTTTTCAATTAAACTTTGTAAATTTATGTAAAAATTAATTCACAGCTATTCTATTGTTCATTACTTCATATATTTAAAATATCTTTGTCCGCTTATATTCGCTATCGGATTACTAACGAACCAATGCCAGTCATCCAATGAACCAAGTATAATGGATAATATAAAAATACAAACCACTCAAAATGTAGATATAGAATACGAACTTGCCAGCATTGGCGACAGGATACTGGCTACTTTGCTTGATTATGTATTTTTTATTGCCTACATATTATTAGCGGTTCTTATCAGTTCGCTCACCAATGGTGCGCTTTTCAGAAGCCTGGCGGTGGTGATCATTATCTTTCTTCCGCTTTTATTATATGATTTGATTCTCGAAATCATTTTCCAGGGAAAATCGTTTGGCAAAATGATAATGAAAATAAAAGTAGTGAAACTGGACGGTACACAAGCTGGTTTTGGTGCTTACCTTTTGCGCTGGTTGTTGCGAATTATTGATACCCGCATCTTTTCGGGCGGGGTGGCATTGATAGCTATACTTGTAAACGGCAAAGGACAGCGCATAGGCGACATGGCTGCGGGAACTACGGTAATTAAACTGAAACATAAAATAAAAATAGCGGATACGATTTTAAACAAAGTGAAACCCGATTATTCTCTTGTGTTTCCGGAAGTAGCGCGACTTACAGATAATGATATTTCGGTGATAAAAGAAGTGATGCAGGTGTCGCTTCGGACAAATAACCTGGAAGCGATAGAGAAACTTGCTGATAAAACCAAGGCGGCAATGGGCATTACTACCAATTTACCTCACACTCAATTCCTGGCTACTGTGGTGAATGATTACAGCTTTTATAATTTTGATAAGTAGGTTATTGTTGAAGGTTCTACCTTTTTAAAAGGTAGAACCTTTATGATTTATTCTTCAAATATGCACTTGTTGGGCTTTGGACTTTTTTTGTCTCAATCGCATCACCATTTTTTAAAATAATATCAGGAGGGTTGTTTTGATTTCCTAAGTATGAGAATATCTGGTTGTAAATCCCATCTCTTATAGCTTCATTTTCCTCATTGAAAGTATTAGCAAAAATATCTTTCACATATTTTTCAAGAGCTTCCCCTACTGAGTTTGCTCTGTTTTTGCCGGTATAATAAGCACGAACCTCTATTATTGGATTCGTTATTACACGGTGTATTGCTTGAAGTAAATTCGCCATAATATTTTTGCAAAGTTATAAATATTAATTATCCTTCCTTTTTCAACTGCCCACCCAATGTTTCCAACCCTTCCACAAAGGAATGCGGATGATAACCTAATTCACGTTTTGCTTTATCAATATTAAAACCTGTGCGTGGCGGGCGTTTGGCAGCTTGGTTCAGGGTGTTTGATTTAATGGGGGTAATCAATGTTT
>JANYDQ010000343.1 GCA_025363555.1 Bacteroidota bacterium
TCTTGGCTCAAGAAAAAACCAATTTTGCTTAAGCGAAATCACTTTTTGCTTGAGCAGAAACTGAAACTGTTCACCCCTATTAAATAGTATAAAGTTGAATTTCAGTATTTTATGAAATTTAAAGCCTTTCTGATAGAAAAAAAAGGCAAACTGATGTCAAAATGTCATTTTTATCAAAATTCATTTTTTATCACTACAACCATAGATATTAAAAACGTTTTAGGGCAAACTATTATCAGTAAAAAGTTTTCTTCACAAAAAGAAGTAAAAGAAAGTTTTGATTTAAGTAAGGAAGGGAAAGGGATGTATTTTGTGAAGGTAGTGAGTGGAGAAAAAACAGAAACACAAAAAATAATTATACAATGACACCCCCCCCCTACCCCCTCTCAAGAGGGGAATTGCTGGGTGAACAAAAAATGCTGAAATAGTTAAAACCAGCAGACAAGAAAAAAAACAGGCGAACAACACACCCACTGCCGGAGGCACATACAGGTGATAACACGATGGGCTAAATAAAGCGAAGCGTCTAAATAAAAAATACTGCAATTTATTTCTTTTTCAGTTTCATTTTTCCGCTTTTGGTAAGGTCGATGTGGAAAGATTCTTTGACCGGGTCGATGGATACCAAATCGGCATTGAGCGTGAGGGTGTAGTTATAGTAATCGTGGTTGGTGATAACGTCCATTATTATTTTGCCGGCATTTTTCATGGTTATTTCTATGGGCAGGGTTACTATTGTTTCACTCTTTGGTTTTATGCTTATTTCGTGCTGATAGACTCCTTTTATGTCTCCATGGTCGGGCACCATCATGGTATAATTCATGTTGCTGATGGAAAGAGCCATGGCATTGTGGTTGATGATTTTTATTTGTGCCTGGGCGCGAATGTATTTTAAATGCACCTCTTCGTAATTTATATCCACAATGGCAAGTTCGGGCGGTTGGGGGAGTTTAAATTTTGCGTTTTTGTTGATTACCATATTCGATTTGCCAAACAGGGTAGAATACTGAAGCGTAACCGCAACGGTGTAACTGGAACTGTCGCCATTGCTGCGTTCGGTTTTCATATCTTTTAAAATTTCGGTGTAGGGCACTTCCAGCGACCAGTCGATGGTGTCTTTTCCGTTTGCGGGAAGTTCTATGCCCAGGTATTTTACGCTTTCCAGGTAAGTTTTATCGAAAAGCGACACTTTATATTTGATGGTATCGGTTTTTATTTTTAAAAATAATTTATTTTCAACCGTTATCTTCGAAGAGAAAAGAGCTTTATCGTTTACCACTTTTACCATGATGTCACCTAATTGTTCCACTTCAGGCATAAAATGTTTTTTTATCCTGTCGCGAAAGGCAAAAGCAATGCCTCCGGCTATGAGCAGAAGAATGAGAATAAAAATACTGATGCGGGCAATTTTACTTTTCATGGACAGGGATTTTTGGTTAGGATGATAAAAAAACGCAACATATAAGGTATGTTGCGTTTTTTTAAAGAGTTAAAAGCATAGAACATTTTTTTAGCTCATGGCATGTCTTCCGTCTTTTTTAAAGTCAGACACTTTTTCTTTTCCTTTTTCGTAAAGCGAAGAAGCTTCATCTTTTCCTTTTTCGTAAAGAGAACCGGCTTCATCTTTTGCAGATTCATACTTTTCAACCAGGTTGTTGAATAATTCTTCAAACTTGTCTTCCAGTTCTTCCGTGGTGGCGGCTCCTTTTTTCATAAGTTTTTTTCTTGTTTCCGAACCTTTGTCGGGTGCAAACAAAATTCCTAATACTGCTCCGGCAGCAACACCTGCCAACATACCTAATACTAATTTTCCTCCGTTCATGTTTTTTTTATTTTAATGATTAATTTTTAATTATAATTTTTTTAGCGGGTACAAAGGTGAGATGATTTGGCAAAAGGTCTGTTATATTATTTTATGAAAATGTTTCATTATTTAGGCTAAGACTTGGGTCTAGTTTTTTATTGGGCGTGTGCCGATGAAGAATCGGCACCGGGCTTTCCGCTTCAATCTTTTTTGCCCCCGCTGTCACACAGAGCCTGTCGAAGTGCCCAACGCAACAAAAAAGGATTTTCGCTGCAATCCCTCACGCGGTGCTTCCCGAAGTTGGCTTCGTAAAAAACATATATTAAAAGAAGTATTAAAAAAGGCGGAAAAAATTAAACCTCTTTGATGTTATCGCAGAGGTTTAAGCATGACATATGGTTTTCCTTATCTCAATTAAATTGATTCAGTGGTGAGGGGTTTCCTTTCAGTTTGACCTTATGGGTGGTTCCCTAAACCGATGTAATCTTGCTGGTACAAAGGTGAGGATAAACCGGGAGGTGGCTATTATAAAATTTTTCGTTAATGTTATAAAATTTTCCACTTCAAAAAATTACCGCCTGGTTTTGCCAGGGAGGTAAAGTTTATTCCGATTAACCTTCTTCGTCACATAAGTCGGTTACTTCTACGTTTAATGCGCAGGCTATATCATATACATCAACTATATCTACTTCATATTCTGAATCTGCATTTTCTATTCCTCTAACCAGGGCAAGAGGAAGGTCTGATAATTGGGAAAGTTGCTTTAGACTCCATCCTTTTGCTTCTCTCAATTCTTTAATCCGATTCCCCATTCTGGTATTGAATGCCTGTATAAGCGGATAGTAATCAAAATTCATTCTCCACTCGTTCAGTTTATTCTCAAATTGTTCGTCTGTTATTCCATTTTCTTCCAATGCAATTTTAAAGCCGGCTGCTGCCTGGCTTATAAATTCCTCGTGCGTTAACTTTTCCATTTTATTAATTTTTTAAAGGTTATTGTTTGTGTTTTAATTCACACCACAAAGTTCGAGAGAATTCACAAATTGGTTGTTATATAAACTTTATTTAAAATCATATTATACGTTTATAAAATTTAAGGGAATTTGAAACCTCTTTTGGGTGGGTGACTGAAAGCATGAAGTACTAATGTATTTTTTTTAGGTTACCGCCCCCTCTCCTTTGGGCGGGGATAAAGGGGTGAGGTGGTTGAGTGCAGTTTAACAGCACCTTAAGGGGTAAGGTTCTTTTTTTTATTAGGTGTAAGAATTAACCGGAGGGAAGTATCTTTGGTGAAGTATGCCCACGCCCAGTTAATAAAAATTATCAGTTTGTTTCTCACACTCAAAATAAGCATGAGGTGCAAAAACATCCATGTTAACCATGCCAGATACCCTTTAAATTTAATAAAGGGCAAATCTACCACTGCTTTGTTTCTCCCTATGGTTGCCATGGTGCCACGGTCTTTGTATTCAAACTCCACCCATTTTTTACCGTTTGCCATTCGTTTAAAATTCTTTGCTAAATTTTTTGCCTGGTTAATAGCCACGTTAGCTACCTGCGGATGGCTCATGGGATACATAGGAGTTTGCATATAGGCAATATCGCCTAAAGCAAAAACAGCAGAACACCCTTCCACTTTATTGGTTCGAGATACTTTAATGCGGTTTCCTTTAGTAAACGATTCGTGGGGTATGCCTTCCACCATATTGGGAGTAACCCCTGCAGTCCAAATTACTGTTTTTGTTTTTATTGTATTCCTGTTACTAAAGGTAAGAATTTCTCCGTCATAGTTTTTTACAATTGTTTCCGTAAGTACATTCACTCCCATTTGCTCCAGGTATTTTCGCGAAGCAGTTTTGGCGCTGTTACTCATATTATTTAAAGTGTATTTACTTCCTTCTACAAGGGTGATATTAAATTTAGAAAAATCAATGCCGGGATAATCTTTGGGCAATATGTTCTTTTTAATTTCTGCAAATGCACCTGCCAATTCCACCCCGGTAGGACCGGCACCAGCTATCACCATGTTCAGCAAACTTTCTTTTTCCGTTTCCTTTGCCGAAATAATATCTTCAAACATTTGCAATACATGATTGCGAATGGTAATGGCATCTGATGTAGATTTTAAAGTAAACGAATTTCTATCAATCTCCTTGTTGCCGAAAAAATTGGTGGTGCAACCGATAGCAAGCACCAGGAAATCGTATTCGAACTCCCCAATAGAAGTGTTTATTTTATTAGCAGCTGGATGGATACTAATTACTTCGGCAAGCCGTATCTGCACATTTTTTTTATATTTAAAAATATGGCGCAGCGGAAAGGAAATACTGGCAGGTTCAAGTTGCGAAGTAGCTATCTGGTAAAACAACGGCTGAAACTGGTGGTAATTAATTTTATCAATAAGAAGAACATCAAATAATTTTTCGTCCAGTGTTTTTATAAACTGAATGCCTGCAAATCCGCCACCTGCCACTATTATTTTTTGTTTCATCCTGTATGTCTTATTTTTTAAAAGGATTTTGAATCTGGGTCTGCATCTGTATAAGAAGGCAAATCGAAATTAGCAGGACCATTAATTACTTTTCCCCGGTACGAAAACCGGCTGCCATGACATGGGCAATCCCAGCTTTTTTCATCATTGTTCCAAAGCACCATACATTTCAAATGCGTACACTCGGCAGATACAAGGAAAAGTTTTCCGGATTCATCGCGGTAGGCTCCGCATTTTTTTCCGTCCAGCTTTACTATTCCTGCTGTTCCGTTTTTAATTTCCGACAATTCCACACTTCCGGTATAAAACCATTTTTTTAAAACATTTTTCAAGTCTTCTGCCACCAATTTCAGAGCCACACCACTTTCTTTGAAAGTAAAACGCAAAGGACTGTATAATTTCTCCCATTTATTTTCTTTCCCATTTATCAAATCAGTTATTAATAAACCTGCAAAAGAACATTGCGTCATCCCGTTTCCCGAATCACCTGTTACAATATAAACATTATCGTGGTCCAGCGGATTGCGCCCTATAAATCCAATCCCGTCCATGGGTGCCAACACCTGCCCGGACCACCGATAAACCATTTCCCCGATGGGGAAATGGTTGCGGGTCCAGGCTTCCAAAACGCGGTACCTGTTTTCTTCGGGCACATGAGTATCGCTCGTTTCCGCAGTAGGATGGTCTTCCCCCCCACTTATAAGCAGGTCGAACAAATCGTTATACGGATGCAAACGAACATAATGATAGGGCTGATATTTTGTGTTTTTCGAAAAATCTCCTGTATCCCACCAGAGCGCGTTGGGAAGCGTTCCTTTTTTTACCAATGCACCAATTACATAAGTTCGATAAGGATATTGTTTGGAAAACATGGTGTATAAATTATTCACAGGGAAATTAGTTGCCACCACAATGTGTTTTGCTTTTACCGTAAATTTATCAGAGGTAGTAATGCCCTGGTGATTTATTTTGGAAGCATGTGTGCAGGTATATACTTTGCCTCCCATTTTCTCAATGGCTTTGCACAACCCGTTAATATAATTCAACGGATGAAACTGTGCCTGGTTCAGAAAGCAAAGTGCTTTTTGGGGATACAGCAAACCGGGCACCTCTTCTTCTTCTCTTATTTTTACCCCGGCTTTTCCGGCTGCTTCAAATTCCTTGCCCAGCGAACCTTCTTTGTCCGAAGGATGGAGAAACAAATATCCTTTTACCCGTTCAAATTCGCAGTCTATTTTTTCCTGGTGAACTGTTTGTTCCACAAAATCAATTGCTACCTGATGGCTTTGGGCAATAAGTTTGGTTTTCTCTTCTCCGAAAATTTTTTCCAAATCATAATATCTGTGATCAAGGGCTGTAACCAAGTGTGCAGTGGTTCGCCCGGTTTCCCCACTTCCTATAAACCCATCTTCCACCACCACCACTTTTTTGCCCGACAACGAAAGACAATACGCAATGCTTAGCCCCGCTAAGCCACCTCCCACTATAACCACATCTGTTTCCAGGTTTTCGGTTAACGGGGTTTTGGGAAAAGCAAACTGGCTATCTGTCCAATAGCTTATATTTTTTCCGGCTGTTATCCGCGGGTCATTCGGTGTATTATTGATTTCCATTTTTTAGAAATGAGTTTAAAAATCAGTTTATTCTTTGTACAAAAATCCGTTTTTTTAATGAAAACTATGTTACACAGTTTTTCAATTAAGTTATATCATTCGTAAAACAAATTCATTCGTAAAACAAATTTCGAGCAAAATCTTTGGATAAATGATATAATTTTAAGTGTGAATTGTATAAATGATCCGGGAAAATGTTGCTGTAATTTTGCCACACCAATTTTCAAATCACTAATTCTTTAAAACTTATTATTATGTTAAAATGGACAGCAATTTTCCTGGTTATTTCCATCATAGCCGCACTTTTTGGTTTCACAGACATTGCAGAGGGTGCATCGTCTATCGCTAAAGTAATATTTTCAATATTTATTACTTTAATGGTTATCACTTTTGTTCTTGGAATGACACTTTTCAGAAAAAAATAAAAAGCAATGATTATGGGTTTTACATATGCCTCGCTTCAAGAAGGGCATTTTTTAAATTTTGAGGGTGCTTATTTAACCCTTAACAAATTTTTTTCTGTCTGTGTAAGAACGTTACGAACCCGTAAAATGATTTTGCCCGTTCGCTTTAATGTTTTTCACTACTGCAAAAAAATTGTGGTCAACGAAAAAAAAATCTGTAAATTAATTTACTCCAGGTTTTATTTGAGAATATTCCATATCCGCGGTAGTTATTAAAGAGAATTGGTAATGTGTTTTACACTTAACACAGGAATTTTGGAATGATTTACAATTTGCTGGGCAAACACTCCAAGAAAAAATCCGGCTATTTTCGATTCGTGCCCTGTATTAATAACAATCAGGTCGCAGAGATTTTTATGTGAATACTCCATGGCTGCCTGTGCCAGGTTGTCTCCTTCTGTCCAGGTAGTATAAAAAGGTATTTCTACCAATTGTAAAATTTGCTCCACGGAATGCAGTTTGGTTTTAAATTTTCCCAGTTCGGGCTCATCGGTTGTATGGGGTAAAGCTAACACATAAATTTTTGCACCGAACATGCTTGCAAATTCCATTGCCATATTTACTTTTTCTTCGCTGTGCATAGAATTATCTATTGGCAGAAGAATGTTTTTCAATTTCAGTTTGTCGGTATTGGTTTGCATAGTGAGCACCGGCACCTCGGAAAGTGAAACAATGCGGTCGGCATTGCTGCCCACTACTACTTCTTTATAGCCTGATGCTCCATGAGTACCCATTACTATCAATTGCATTTTCCTTGTTTTGGCAAAATCAACAATTTCGCTATCTGTTCTTCCTTTCGTGATATAGGTTTTAACTATGATTCCATGTTTTTTTAAAATATCTTCTTTTATATTTTCCATTTTTCGGGTGATTACAAGTTCTATGTCAGTCGCAGAATCCAAGTGTTCGATATTATGAATGATAAAAATATCGGCAAATATTAATTTTGCAATGGTGATGGCTTGCAAAAGTGCTGTTTCGGATGTTTCTGTTGAAATCTACCGGAACAAGGATATTTTTGATTTCAGTTTTCATTGGTTTTTTGGTTTGGTTAATTTAATACAAAGGTCGGAAATGATTGCTAAACGGGCGTTACAGGATATGGATAAAGTATTACAGTTTTACTTTATGGCTGGGGGATGGTATTTTTAAAGGTTCGAAAGGGTTTTCCTCAAAACTGGGGTAAAATAGCTACTTGTGTTTTCCTACTTTGAAGGAAATAAAAAAAGATTAACGAATGAAGGTAATTTACCGCACCGGTTTCAGGCTTGATTAAGCACAAAATTATCGAGAGAGGAATCGGGCGTATGAAGGCGAAAGTCGGTTTGCAGTGCTTTTTGAATGGTTGAAGTCCATGCTTTTGCATCGGTTGGTTTTTTGATGAATAAATTGGCGCCCAAATCGTGGAGCCATTTAATAATGCCTTCGGCAGAGGTAGTGGTGAAAATAACGATAGGCAGATTATTAAATTTTTGGTTGGCGCGAATTTCTGTAACGCATTGATATCCGTTTTTAAGAGGCATGTTAATGTCCAGGAAAAGTATGTCGTGTTCCAGAGGATTTTTGAGCAACTCCATTAGTTCTGACCCGTCTTTTACATGGGTGAGTTGTGTTTCAAGAGGGATTTCTTTTAACGCATCGCGAAAAAATTCGTAATCGTCTTCATCGTCTTCGGCATACAAAATTTTTATCATTTTAGTATAGGAGTTTTGGACAAGTTCCAGTAATTAAAAATACCCTCCGCATAAGCGGAAGGCATTTTTTGGTTGCTTTCCTTTTCGTCCCGATACTTATATCCTGGATTTAAGTGGTTAAGGGTGTTACTGCTCGTTGCTCTTTGCGGTATCCCCTAAGCAATTGTATAACTTTGCTTTTAACTAATGCAAAGGTCAGGATAATTGCTCTTTCTCCTATTACATTATTACAAATTTTAGTTATATAATTATTTAATGTATTTCACAAACAAAAAGGTAATTGTTATAATAATGGCGGCAAATGTTATAATGCTTTTCTTTTAAAATCCACCTATTTTTGTAGAATAAAATAAGCGGTACATTTAAGAATCTGAATAGCTATGCTACAACCTTCTTCCACGGCTCAATTAATTGAATTTCCTTCCTCTACTATTTGGTTTGGGGAAGAAGGAATAGTGTATTCTGTTTCAAAAAAAATGCCGCCCGCTACTATTGAGGAAACAAAAAAGGTAGTGGAAGATTTTAAGAAAATGCTTGATGGCAAAAAAGTGTGTTTCCTGATTGATGTTACCCATTCTCAAGCTACCACGCCAGAAGTGCGGAACTATGCGGCACTGGAGTTTCCTAAATTTACAAAAGCAATAGCCATGGTTTCCGATTCGGCTTTGGGCACTATGCTGGCAAATATGTTTTTCACCATCAAAAAACAACCTTACCCAACCAAAATGTTTTCATCCCAGGAAAAAGCGGAAGAATGGCTTAAGCAGTATTTGTAAAATCGGAGTTTGTTTTTTCCGCATTGGTTTGTTATTACAAAAAACAAAAAATTATTACTAAAAACAAAAACTGAAAATTTATTTTTTTAAAATTTCAGCTATTTGTAGTTAGAAATTGTTTTCTACTCCACTACTACCTTTTTCACCTCTCTTCTCATCTGCTTGTCGAAGCCTCCCCCGATCACTTCCACCAAATAAACCCCTTTCCCTACTCCACTCAAATCAAAACTCTCTTTCAATTCTTTTTGAAAAGAATATTTTTTACTGATAATGGATTTCCCTAAAAGATTTTTTATATTAATAGTTGCTTCAGGACAATCTCCTTTAAAACAAACAGTAAAAATATTAGTTGTTGGGTTGGGGTAAATAGTAAAATCGGAACTATTTACAATTGCATTGACCAACACTGTAGTATTGTTATTTCCAAATTTCATTACCGTTTCATAGTAATGTGGGGTATTATCATCACTAAAAGACAAATACAGATTATCATTTCTATCAATAGCTAAGGTGGTAAATAAAACATCCCATGCCGATACTCCGGAACTTCCAACAGGCAGCCAATCTGTACCATTAAATTTTCTTACCACTGCCCTCTGACCGTTTAAATTGTCTTTATAAGCTACATAAATAGAATCTTTTGAATCTATTGCAATAGAAGCGTATTCTGTGTTGCCGGCAGAAGCAGGAGTCCCCAGTTCAACCCAATTATTCCCGTCAAATTTTACTACAGCTGCCTTATTTGAAACAGAACAAACCATATATGGATTATTATTACTATCAAAAGCCAGGCTTCTTGTATATTCCGCATTCCAGTTTTTAAACCCTGGTGTACCCACCTGCACCCAATTAGTGCCATCAAACTTTTGAACAGTAGCCCTGAAACTATTGCTGAAATCTGAATAAGCAACATAAGGAACATTATGTTTATCAAAAGTAATGGAAGTGTATAAAGCCCCTTCGTTGCCATCTCCCAACAGGGAAAATCCCGGTGTTCCAACATAAATCCAATTGGTTCCATCAAATTTCTTAACGCTTGCTCTGTAATCATGAGCAACATCCCGAAAGGTAACATAAGGAATGCCGTTGGAATCTATTGCAATAGAATTATAACTCACCGCAGTATCCGAAAAACCAGGATTACCTAAATATACCCAATTGCTTCCATCAAATTTCATCACTGTAATTTTTTTGCCCACTGTCCAATCCATATATGTTACATAAGGTATTCCTGTTCTATCAAAAGCCATTGAAGGACAATCTACAATACCGGCAGAAAATTCTCTGTTACCAACCGTATCCCAATTAGTCCCGTTATATTTCATTACTGTTGCCTTTGCATAATGCCCTGAATCGCGAAAAACTACATAAGGTTCATTAGTTAAAGGATTTACAGCAATGAAAGGGTAATCAGCCACTGCATTTGAAAAACCTGCCACACCTGCAATTTGCCATTGCGCAACCATGTGTGACACGATTAACAAAAACACTGTTATAACTACTCCTTTTTTCATTGTTAATTTCTTATTAAATATGCTGCAAAGATCAATAAAATTAATGTTTTGAGACTTACACCCCTTTAATAATTCATTACGTCATTCAACTTTTACAAATCAATAACATTTTCACAAAATTTTATAAAAGGAAATATTAATCTTACCACCACCTTTGCAGCCCGAAAACAAAACAGATGAAAAAAAGTACTGTGCTGACTATCATTATAGTTTATCTGAATAGTTTTGCTTTTGCACAATTCCCTGCCGGAATTAATGTTTGGATGAATAACAAATACATTCATTATCCTACTAACCCGGGAGGCTATGCCGATTTTCCGCCCACCCAAAACCTTGTGAGCGCAACGGGAGTTAAATATTATAGAATTGGAGGTTCAGGTTACGACATCTATGGAACAGCAATAGGTGACGATTCAGCACACAACGACTACATAGCCGCAATTGATAAAATAAAACACGCTAATCCTGATGCAGGGTTTTTAATCCAGGTTCCTTTTCACTCGGATAGCATGACATCAATACTCGCCAAAATATTAGTTCTGAATATTAAAAATGCTTTTCCTTCACAACGATTTTATTACGCTATCGGAAACGAATGGGATAGATATGTTAAGCCCGGTACTTCTGCAAAATATTCTTCATCTGAAATTAGCGATACTATAAAGAAGTATGCAATGGAAATGAAATCAGCGGATACGACTATTCGCATTGTTGCTCCTGCACTTTCTAATTTTAAAGCAATGGATAGAGACACTAATTTAATAATGAAACGCCTGCTTACCAGTATTGACAGCATTACTGGAAAAATTGCTGCCAGTCCTTATGCTTTCTTAAACGGACATTATTACTATGTTGACTGCATTGACTTCCATTCATACGGAGGAACTGTGGGAATATTAGATACTATCCTTTCATCAGATTACGATTCTATCCGAGCCGGAATAATAAATTATCCTGACAATGGCGGTTTTAAAAAAAACCTAGACACCCTCCAGATATGGCTTCACCATGCAAATATAGCACGAAGCCCAAGCCCTCTAACTTTTGCCATCTCCGAAATGAATGTATGTTCCACTAATCCGGTGAAAGCAATTGCTAACGGAGACACTACCACCAATTGCACGCAAGGCATTGCCAGCCGCTCCTTTTTTGCCGGGCAAATGTGGGCAGATTATTTTTCAACGATTATTGCCAGTTCCACCTCTCCGGGCAATGCCAAATGCGAATTTATCATGCCCTGGAGCATTCATGAACATAATGGCGATGGCAGCATTACTGATTTAGGAATGACCAAAGGCACTGCGTCCGACACTACAGCTCCCATTCCGCTCTCTACTTATCATCATTTTAACCTCATGACTCATTATTTTAATCAGAAATTTTATCGCGGTAACTCTTCCATTTCTCCAAACGTAAAGACATTTGCAAGCATTGACCCGAATACAAATTTTATTTATGTAATGATTCTTAACAGAAATAAAACTAATTATTCGTATAACATTGGATTTTCAGGAGCAGACGCTTTTCAGTTTGCAGATTTGCATCTTCATTTTCCTTTCACTTCAATATACACAATGGACACTACCGTTTATCCTTTTGCTTCCTATGATACGCTTTTTGGAAATTCAACTGTGGTGCTTCAGTTCAATTGCCACGGTGCTTTTATAATGAAAAAAGTGTACAACCTTGATGATGCACTAAACGATCAACTCCCAAGAGTAAAACAAGCAGAAACTATTCCTACTGATATTACTTATCTTAACAAAAATATAATAAATTGCGGTCATGCAGGAGGCACGCACATAGGTGGAATCATTACTTCGAGCACGACTTATGTAAACGATACTATATATATTACCAGCGACCTATCGGTATCTGGGGCTTCGGAACTTACTTTTGTATCCTGCCTGGTTATTGTTTCCGAAGGGGTAAAAATATCGACCGGAAACCATGGCGGCATTGTTTTACTTAATACCGTTATGGCAGGTTGCGAAGGTAAAACATGGAAAGGAATAGAGATGATGGGAAACTACTACGCTACGGAAAGATTACATATTACCAATTCATCTATTTTTAATGCAAGCAGGACTATATGGACAGATAAAATACCGGATATAGCCATCACTCAATCTGTATTTGCAAACGGGACATCGGCAATAAATTTGAATTCAAGCCATGCTTTTACTATTACCAAAAACCTTATTGCCGGATATACTATGGGAATAAGCACCAAGGGCACTGTAGCCAATTATCTATCGGAAATTAAAGACAACAGGATTATGGATGTGGAAACAGCCATGACATTTACAAATGATATGCATAATTACCTGGATATATTTTGCAACGAAATGTTTTATACCCAAAAAGGCATTGCAGCCAGCACCACCCATTTGAAAGACCAGGGAACATTAAGCATAAGCGCACAAAACAGGTTTACGAAAACAGTACCCGATATTAATTTGAATTACCTGGACATTTCGGGCTCATCGCCCTTGTATTATTACGGACCATCTGAAACAGTTCCTTTCAGCAAACCCAATATTTCCAACATAACTACTCATCTTGCTTTTGCAGACAGAACGTGTTACCATACTTTTATGGAAACTTGCCAAACTTCTGCGGGCATTACCGAAAACCTTTCCAGTCCTTATCCCGAAATGCTCATTTATCCAAACCCGACTGCAGGAACATTTACCATTGGCTTTACGAACCTGACCTCCTGCGCATGTACCTTAACTATCTATGACAGGTTGGGAAAACAAATTAGCAACACTAAAATACAAGCCAAAACTGGAAGTACTACTTTGCAAATAGAAAATAAAGGACTCTATTTTGTTTCGCTTCAAGATGGTAAAGAAAGGATAACCCAAAAAGTGATAGTGGAATAGGGTCACAACCAAGAGAGGTAGTTGCCAACTAAATTGAAGATGTTCCAAATGCGATTGGAGGTGTGCCAAATGCAATTGGAGGTGTTCCGAATGCGATCGGAGGTGTGCCAAATGCGATTGGAGGTGTGGACCAAATGCGATTGGAGGTGTGGCGAATGCGATTGGATGTGGCGAATGCGATTGGATTGTTAAATAATGTTAAAATAACGACTTGCGTCCTCTAATTTTTTTAGCGGGGAAAAGGTGAAAAATTTATTAATACGAATAAAAAGGGGGAAGGAAGCAAAGCAACTTTTAAAAACTTCTCTGCTGTTATTTCCATTTATTATTACTTTTGCATTCCTAAATAATAAGTATGCTAACCATTAACCCGAAAGAAGTAAAGATTTCTGAATTTCATAGTTACCTACTGGGGGCTGTTGCTCCCCGCCCCATTGCGTTTGCAAGTACGGTGGATAAAGATGGAAATCCAAACCTGGCACCGTTTAGCTTTTTTAATGTGTTTAGCGCGAATCCGCCCATTGCTATATTTGCACCTAACAGAAGCGGACGAACGGGACATAACAAGCATACATATGAAAATATTAAGGAAGTGCCGGAAGTGGTGATTAATGTGGTAAATTATAGTATGGTGCAACAAACTACGCTGGCAAGTACTGAATATGCGAAAGGAGTAAATGAGTTTGAAAAAGCAGGTTTTACGGCTATTGCATCAGAAATGGTAAAACCTTTCAGGGTAAAAGAATCTCCGGCACAACTCGAATGCAAGGTAAAACAGGTAATAGAACTGGGCGATAAAGGAGGAGCAGGCAACTTAATAATTTGCGAAGTGGTGCTGTTGCACATTAGCGAAGATGTATTGGATGATAACAAACAGATAGACCCTCATAAAATTGATTTGGTTGCGCGGATGGGTGCAAACTGGTACAGCAGGGCAAATGGCACTTCTTTGTTTGAAGTAACAAAACCTATTTTGAATTTAGGAATTGGAATTGATAATATTCCTTCGTACATTCGCAACTCGAAAGTGCTTACGGGAAACAACCTGGGGCAGCTTGGGAATATCGAAAAACTGCCGGACAGTTCGGAAATAATGGCTTATAAGAATTCAGGAGCTATAAATGAAGCGTTTGAAATGTATGGCAACAATGCGACTAAACTGGAAGAGCATTTGCATCACATTGCAAAAGGATTGCTCGAAAATAAAAAAGTGGAAGAGGCCTGGAAAGTTCTTTTGTCAGTAAGTAAAAAGGAAATTTATCAATAAGTAAATGGCAAATGGGCAGTATGCAATAAGGCAAATTAAACAGGGAGTAAAAAGCAAACAAATCAATTATAATAATTAAAACTAAAATTTAAAAACAATGGACGTAACAGGAACATTAAAAGTAAAAGGAGAAACCACAAAGGTTTCGGACAAATTCACAAAAAGAGAATTTGTGATTACGGATAATTCATCACAATATCCTCAACACATTTCCTTTCAGTTAACACAGGACAAATGCAGTTTGCTGGACCAGTATCAATTGGGTTCGGAAATAAAAGTTCATTTTAATCTTCGCGGCAGGGAGTGGACCAGCCCGACAGGAGAGTTAAAACATTTTAATTCGTTAGAAGCCTGGCGACTGGAAAGTGGTTCAAATGCTGGTTCTTCAGTGAATTCAAACGCGAGTTCAAATTCTAACATGTCTAACACTGCACCGGCAGCTACTTCGTCCGAATCATCATTTACTGCCCCCACGCAGGAAGACGATTTGCCGTTTTAAAACTTATTGCGAATACTAACGAATACCCGAATTACATACCCCTGACAGGTTTCAGAACGCTGTCGGGGGTATTTACTGAATGGTATTTATTCCGCGATAGCGATTAACAACTTTTCCAGTTTCTTTTTCATTTCTGTAGGGGTGCAATCGTAATTGTTTGCCAGTAGAGAGAAACAAAGCATTTCGCCTTTCCTGTTTTTTACATAACCGGCATATCCCTTTGCGCGGTTCATGTAACCACTCTTGGCATGAAGATTATTATCAGCAAATGTTCCGGTACACATGCCGCCCAACGAACCTGGTTTTCCTGCCACGGGCAATGAATTATAAAAGATATTAAAATTTTTATCCTTTGCCATCACTCGTAATAGTTGCGTTTGTGTTTTAGTAGTCATCACGTTGGAGCGCGCCAATCCGCAACCATCATTCATAAAAAAACCGGAAACATCCACTCCTTTACTCTTCCAGAAATCCATCACAATAGTAGTTCCCCCGGTTTCTGTTCCGTAATCTGATTTTTGATAACTCATGTATTTTAACATACTTTCCGCAAAAAGATTGATGCTTTTCAGGTTGGTAAAATGCACAATGGAATCGAGAGTAGGTGAGAAATTAATATACAGGGTATGTTTATCACTTTTTGAAAATGTTTTATTGTCTTTCAATTCCCTTACGGTGGTTGCTTTTTTAGCCACACTAATGCCTTTGTTCAGTAATGCTTTTGTAAACTCCTGTGCACAAAACAAAGCAGGGTCGGGCAAGGCACCATCCACTTCATAGTTTTTTTTATTTGCAGGAATGGTGCCTTGTATGGTGCGGTAATATTGGTAAGGTGCGCCATATATATAGGCATCGTCTTCCGTACCTCTTGCAATGACGCTATTATTTAGTTGCAACTCTTTTATTTCAGGTTTCATTTTGGTAATGCTGGTTTTGCTTTCTGCTGCCCCCGAATTAAAATACAAGGTATACTTATTATCGTGATAAGACAAACCACCGGCACCTGCACCGTAGTAGTTTCCCATATCTCCCCACACCCACTCCGCTGGTGTTATGTTATCATCAAAAATACCTGCATCACCAATGACAGCTCCGGTTATTTTTTTTATTCCTTTTGATTTAAGTATTGCTGCCCATCGCTGCAAAATTGTAGTACTGTCGTGTTCCTTTTTAAAATAGTCGGATTCCAATGAAGGGTCGCCTCCGCCAGTAATGTATAGGTTTCCCTGTATTGTTCCTGTTGCTGTATCCAGTGTTCCATCGAACTGAAGTTTTGTTTCAAACATAAAATCTTTTCCGAGCAAAGATAATGCTGCACCGGTAGTGGCTATTTTCATGGTGCTTGCAGGTATCAAACTAATGGTGCTGTTGTATTCGTAAAGAATGGTATCTTTTTTTACAGGCATTACGCAGATGCTCCATACCGCGTGTTTCATGGCATTGTCTGCGTTAAGGTTTTGTATTTCATCCATTATTTTTTTATTGGTTTGTGAAAACAAAACAGGATGCAAAAGCAACACACAAAATGCAGGAATAATTTTAATCATAAATAAATATTAAAATGGTTTAAAGAAAAAACGAAATTAAATATAAATGTGAAACAACTAAATTAATTTCACAATTGATTATCGAAATTAAAAATTATTATAAAACATGATTTTTATCATGTTATTAGCAATTTAATAGTTGTAACTTTGCATTATAAAACTTAAATAAAAAAATATGATGACAAAAATGAAACACATTGATGACTTACATTTTGAGCATCAGTTATGGACAAGTGAAGCAAAATTCTATGTTGATGAATTAAAAATTTACCAGAAAAGATTGCAAGAGATTGCAGGTAAGAACACCAAAGAGGAGGTTCGCAAGCAAATAGAGCATTTTCAAAATCAATTTATTATTCAAAAAGAGCATTTGGATATTTTAAATCACGGGGTTAACGAGCACGAGCAGTTTCTTGAAAAATTTGCTACTGAACATCCCGTAGCTATTGACCATAGAATGTTTGCTGACCATGCAGAAATGAATGAAAAAATGGAAACATTCAGAAAAATTTATTCGGAATTGAAAAAAGAGTTTAATCACTTTTTATCAGTTTACATGTAATTCTTTTTGGTTTGCTACCCAAACAGCGTATTCTTTTTTGGCTTTATCAAACTCGGCAATCAGTTGTTCGCGCGCTGTAATTAACCCAGAAACGAGTACGCTTTTTTTATAGAACAACATCATCAGCATCCATTTTGTGCGGTACTCTTTTACGGTATAAAAGTACCAATAAGCAAACAACCCGCTTAAGGGAAGACTGATGGCGTACGCCAAGGTAAATAGAGGTGAGTAAGTATATTTCCACATCAATGTTGTCTGAAGGGAATAAAAAATAAGAAAGGTAAACATGCCGCCTACCATACCTATTGCCCCCCTGAATTCTTTTTGTTTGGTTATTTTACCCGCAACTATGCCCGGGATTTTGAAAGGCAAAATGTTATTGAGTAAGCCATACAGGTAAACCGGGAAGCCTGAAATGATAATACCGATGGCGAGTAAAGCATTTCCAATAAAAGAATTGTTTTTATCTTTAGGTGCAATATCATTATCTTTCAAGCCGAAGGAAGATAAATCTGCAAAATACTTTTTGATGCGCATTCGCAGGGATTCCACTCTTTCCCTGTCGTGTTGAATAAAGTAATTTACTGTTTCAATAATATTCCTGGTAATAATAAACTCCCTGTCTTTTTCGTTTTTGTGCAACCCTCGTTCTTCAAAAAGATTTGATTTGTAGAGGGTTTCAATATCGTTTACCAAATCATCCGTTTTATCATCATTGATGGCAATGATCAGTTTTTCCAGTTGTTTGCTTATTTCGGCAGTTAAACTTTTGGCGCCTGCAAAACTGTCTTTCTCAAATTCTGTCTTGTAATCTGCCACGGTAATGGGCTTATGAATATTGATAAACAAGTCCCTGTGGAATCGCTGCGGGTCGGCATAGTTTAACCCTATGTTTACAATATGAACACCCAATTGAAAGTTGTTTCTTGCTTCTGCACCCAATACAATTCGGGCGGCACCGGTTTTAACAGGGCGAAGTTTTCGTTCGATAATGCTTACGCCTTCGGGAAACATCAGTATAGCCCCGTTGTTTTCCAGGTGCCGGTAACATTTAATAAATGTTTCTTCGTTTTTACTCATCTGGGAAGGGTCGTCCTGCTTGCGATACACGGGGATAACATTAAATTTGGGCAATATCCATGTTGCAAATTTTGATTTAAACAATTCTCCTTTACCAAGAAAAAAAACTTTTCGGTTCAGAATGGTTGCCAGCACTATGGGATCCATAAAAGTGCCGGGATGATTGGCTAATACCAGCAAAGGTCCTTTGGCGGGAATTAACTCTTTGTTACGAACTGCAATGGTGCGAAAAAAAATGCGAACGGTAAGTTGCATCATTATTTTAAGAAAAGAATACAGCATTTTTTGTTCGGGGAATTTGAATAAAAAAAATAAGAGCGACAAATTTAAAGTATAAAAGATAACATTGCGATTTATTAAAAATTTAATTTATTTTTGCCTCTTATTATGGAAATGAAACTACCGCTAAAAAGAAAACAAACAAAAACCAATGCTTTTGCAGTAATAATGCTGGTATTGTTTTCTGCCATGCACCTATTTTCGCAAAACGAAGCGAAGTTTACTGTTCGATTCAAAATGATAGTTCATGATGGGGATTATAAAAATGCAGTGATTACTATTAAAAAGGGCAATCAAAATTACAAGGTGATAGATGTGGATGGGGGGTACACGAGTGTGGACCTGGATTTGAATTCCGATTTTACAGTAGTGTGTACCAAGATGGGGTATATTACTAAAACACTTACTTACAAAACACGGGTACCGAGTGGAAGAGCAGCGGATGATTTTGCCAAATTTAAATGTGTGGTAGAATTGTTTCCGCAGCCGGAAGATAAGATAGTTACCTTTTCGCAACCAGTAGGGAGAATTATGTACAGCATTGGTTTAAATGATTTTGACTATGATAAAAATTATGCGAATACGGCTTTGGAAATGCAGAAACAGGCCGCAGACCATGCCACTCCTGCACCCAAACCACCTGCACCGTCAACGCCCCCCCCCAAAGCAGAGCCTCCACCTCCACCTCCACCGGTAGTGAGCAAACCTATTCCTATTGAAATAAAACAGCCCGAAGTGGTGCACGAACCTCCTCCTCCACCAAAAAAGAAGGAGCCGCCACATGTGGACCCGCCAAAGAAGATTGAAAAAAATACTTTGGAAAGGATTTTCCAGGATGACCGGAAAAAGACAACGATAGTTACGGTAACTATTAACAAAGAAGATTTTGTTTATAAAAAGGAAGAATTTAACTGGGGAGCTACCTATTACTACAAAAACAACGTAAACATTACCGAAACTACTTATCGAAACGAAACAGAGTAGCATGAATGCGCCACTTCTCTGGTTGTGCAAATTTCTTTTTAAATTATATCCCGCTTCCAACTCGATGGTGATTGTTTCGAAGAGGCATAATGCGCCCGCCCTAAAGTTTTTAAAAACTGCTGACAATAAAATGAAAATGGACTTTGGTGCCAAGTGGATTGGGTGGGTATACTAATGGGGAAATAATATTATGTGTTTGCTTTAAAGGAGAATTTTTGTTTTACTACTTTTGTACTTTATAATAATGAACTTTTATTATTAATTTAAACTAACAAACAAAATGAAAAACATTTTAGGGACAAAAAAAATTTGTAAGCGCTGGTGGTGGTTTTAATTAGTACTTGTGGCAACATGTATGGGCAGAAAAAAGAAAAACTGCTTGGTGAAAAAAACTTTGATATTGTGCTTACGGAGCAGGGAAAAAAAAGAATAGTGAACCGGCTAAGGACCAGATAGTGTTTAGGGGTGATAAGTTGAGTTCTACTTTTATGTTGAGAGAATTTACTTTTACACCGAGTGCTTATACAGCAACGATAGATTCTACTTCCGGTACTACTATTATTACTTTCGTGTCGGATTCGAAAAATGCTGATGGTGAAAAGCTGAAATGGACGGGAACGGTGACGGGTGAGACGATGGAGGGAAGTGTTGTGATGACGGACAAAAAAGGAAAAGTGAGGGGTGATTATACTTTTACGGGGCAGCAGAAAAAATTTAGAGGAAAATAAAAGAACTTTATTTTAAGTGGCATCATATCTTTTTTTTGATAACGGTTTATGGTGCTATGTGGTGGTTTGGTAAAAAAAATAGTGGTGCGTATGACTAATGAAAAAGAATTTTTTTTAATGTTCTGAAAATTATTTTTAAATCTACAGCAAAACTTTTTTCGGAAATATACCGGAGGTTTAGTTTTAATTTTGCTGGCATTATGTCGTTAATATAAATTTGTTCTGGATTGGTGGCTTTGCCAAGAATTTCGTTTTCGTTGCTGTATTCAATGCTTGCAAAATCAGTAATACCGGGTTTAACCATCAACACTTGCTTTTGTTCGGTTGTGTAAAGGTTAACGTATTTTCTCACTTCCGGACGAGGTCCAACCAAACTCATATCTCCAAATAAAACATTGAGCAATTGAGGTAACTCATCAATTTTGTATTTTCTGATAAAACTTCCGATAGGGGTTATTCGGCTATCTCTGCTACCTATTGTAAGGAGACTGCCTTTGTCGGAGCCGGTTTTCATAGAGCGGAATTTGAATAGTTTAAAATCTTTGCCCCCCTGCCCTACTCTAGTTTGTTTGTAAAATACGCCTCCGCGGGAGGTGGTAATGATGCAGATGGCGATAAAGAGGAAAAAGGGGAAAAGGATAACCAAGCCGATGAAGGAGCAGAGGAGGTCGAATAGTCTTTTCATATTGGCATTTTTCGCACTTTGTGGCAACATACCTCCTCGGTATGATTGTTCTTGCAGAGGCAAAGGAGAGAGGAAGGACTTATACAAAGCCGGCTTAAAACCTTTGTGTACCTCTGTGTTTTTATTGCCCTGGCGGTAAAAACCATTATCCAAGCACTTTTTGAACAGAAGTAATTACCGCATCTATTACCTGTTTTACCATTTCGTCATTGAGATTATAAAAGATGGGCAGAGAGATTTCACGGGAATAATTATCGAATGTTACTGGATAATTTTTGATATTGTATCCTTGATTTTTGTAAAAGCTCATCATGGGTACGGGGATAAAGTGGACATTGACGGATACTTCGCAGTCAAAAATTTCTTTGATGATGGCATCGCGCTGTGCTTCGGTAATTCCTTTTATTCGCAGGGGGTATAAGTGGTAACAAGATTCTGTTAATGCCCCGGGGGCAAGCGTTAACGCCTGTAGGGGTAATTGTGCCCAGGAGTGTTTGAGAAAAGCTTGAGTGTATGCTTTGCAAATTTGTTTTCTTTTTGGGAGAGTGTCGGTGTCGTATCTTTCTAATTCGACACTACCGATGGCAGCCATAATATCGGTGAGGTTGCATTTGTATCCGGGTTCAACGATGTCGTATCTCCAGTTTCCTTTTTGTGTTTTTGCGAGTGCGTCTTTGTCTTGCCCGTGGAGGGTTTTGACGCAAAGAGCTTTATAGACTTCGTGATTATCGAATGGAGCAGGAAGGTTGAGGGCAACGGAGCCGCCTTCGGCAGTGGTTAAGTTTTTGACGGCATGAAAAGAAAAGACAGAAACATCGGTTAGTGAGCCGGCACGTTTTCCGTTGTACCAGGCACCGAAGGAATGAGCAGAATCGGAAAGGATTAAGATGCGGGCGAGCATTTTCTGTTCTGCTGATTGAGGGTTAAAAGTGTGTTTGTGCTTGATTACTAAAGCATTTATTTCATTGTAATGGCAGGGGTATCCGGCAAAATCAACGGGCATAATTACTTTTGTGCGGGAGGTGATTGCTTTTTCGATAGCTGCAACTGAAATATTAAAATCGTTTGGATCTACATCGACAAAAACGGGTGTAGCACCGCAGTGCATAATTACATTGGCTGTTGCGGAATAGGTGTAAGCAGGAAGTATGACTTCATCGCCCTGCTGAACGCCAAACCAGCGAAGCATGATTTCGAGTCCTGCGGTGGCACTGTTGAGACATAACGTGGATTTGTTTCCACAATAAGCGGTTAGTTCTTTTTCGAATTGTTTGGTTCTAGTACCGGTGGTTATCCAGCCGGATTGAAGCACTTTGGTAACTTCATCAATTATTTTCTGGTCGATTCGAGGAGGAGAAAATGGTATCATAATTTAAGGATTTAGAAGATTAAAGTTTAAAAAAATATTATTAACTGTTAACAGATAGTTGTTGAAATTCCTGAACTTGTTTAGAAAGATGGAAACACAACAAAGAATTAAAAAAGGCATAAAACATGACTCCTGCCTGTGCTTCTAACATGGACTCTGTTAAAAAATTGACACAGATAAGGAGCAAAAATAAGAGATAAATGGCATTTCCGGTACGGAAAGCAAAAATAAAAGGAAAATAGAGGGAGATGAGTAAAAGGACAAAACCGATTATGCCGAGGGAAATAAATACCTGGTAGAATTCGTTGTGTGCATTTAACTCGTGTGCATAAGCGCCTGTCATTCCCCTGAATTTATAGACATTCATTAATTCATCTTTGGCATCTCCAGTGCCCACGCCAACTATTAAATTGTCGGACACCAGTTCGTTTGCAGCACTCCACACTAATAAGCGAACAGCAGAACTTTCGACTTCTGCTTCGTTTACATTAGAATTATTAAGAGCATCGATGGCGCGGTGTATTCGTCCTGAAATTTGGGGGACAAAATTCATTACAGCAAAAACAGAGGCACCGATAATGAGTAATCCGAGGAAACCTACCAGGTATTTTTTACTGGTGATTAAATAAAAAGTGAGGAAGCCGGTGTAAATTAAAATGATGGTGAGTATACCTGATTTGGAGGAAAGCAGGAAAATGATGAGGGGGAAAAATAAAATAAGAAACCAGGAGAGGAGCAAGGAATAAGGGTTTTCTGCAAAGGGAAACCTGTGAACATTTATAATTAACCAAACAATTGCGACATTTAAATACATGGAAAAATAACTTGGATGGATGAGCCAGGAAGAAAAAGATTCATAAAAGAAATAGTTTTGGTGAGTTGTAAAATACAGGTAGGAAGCACGAAGAAGCATGGCGACAATGGATACAATGCAGCCGGAGATAAATGCAACAAATATGTTTTGCTTTTGGTTTATTGAGAAGGGGCGGCTGGTGAGGACAAGAGGGAAAAAGAGTAAAGAAAGTTTTACCTGCAAATCGAACAGCCCTGCGGGAATGTTTTGGGTATAAATTAAACCAATGATGTGGAGCAAATAAAAAGCAAGAAAGATAAGGGCAAATTTGTTGTTAAGTATTATTCGAAATTTATTTATGAAGTCGCCTTCTATTAACCAATTTGCTAACATAACAACAATGAAAACCGGAACTAAACGGGCAATAGGGAGAAAAAACGCAATGCAGAAGCAAGAGTATAATTGAACTTTTTGATGAATGAGGAAACGAGATGAATTCATTTTTTATTTAACCGGTTTTTTAAATAATCCTATTAAAAATCCTAAACCGTAGGACAAATGTAAAACAGGATAAACTAATAAGGAAGCAAATTTAACAACAAGGTTTTGATTATTAGCAAATGAACTGTAAATATCAATGAACAAATAAATAAACAATGGCAAAAGCAAAAGCGGAAATTTGATGGCAGCAACTAAACTAAGAAGATATAAAACAAAAAAGAGAGGAATGAGGTGCCGCCATTTTACTTCTGATTTTATTTTTTTTATTACTAAAGGTTTGTACAATCCATATTGAAAGTACTGGCTGAATAAAGCTTTGAAAGAAGAACGCGGAAAATAGGTTGATTTAATATCGGAATGGAGATAAATGGTTTTGCCTTTGCTTTTGGCACGATAATGAAATTCATCATCCTGGTTTCTTTTCATCTGCACATCAAAGTTGCCAGTATCATAAAACAGTTCTCGTTTCCAAGCACCCAAATAGACACTATCCACAAAGCCGCTGAAATTAATATCGTGAAATTTGCTGTTGCCTATTCCGAACCAGCCGGAGGTGGCAAAAGCAATAGCCTTTTGAATGGGAGTGGTTCCAACAGGGTTCATGGGTCCGCCCACAATGTCGGCACCTGTTTTCTTAAATGTTTCAATTATTTTTTCGAAATAATCTTTTGCGTAAATAGTGTGAGCATCCAGCCGAACAATAATTTTTCCGGTAGAAGCAGCTAAACCAAGGTTTAATGCCTGCGGGACGTACTTATGAGGATTGTGTAATAAATGAATGGAATTGTTTTGTTTTGCCCATTGTTCTATAATGGCAATTGTTCCATCAGCAGAACCACCGTCAATAATAAATAGTTCTTTATTTGCGGGGAGGGATTCGGAGTAAAAACGAAGAATGTTTTCAATATAGCGGGCTTCATTATAAACAGGGCATAATACAGTTATTAAAGGTTTCTGATTCATCTACTTATAATTTTGAGTAAAAAATGTTTTCAATAAATAAGAATAGGACTCATGTAAACAACGCACTGAAGCGGCTGATTTGAATGTACCTGTAGTGGCATTCTGAAAATGAGTTACAACCAGAGATGGTTCGTAAATTGTTTTCAGTCCCAGCTTTCTAGCAGTTTCAGCAACAAATAATTCTTCGCCAAACAGGAATACAGGTGTATTTATAGTTCCTCCTTTGGTGAAATAACTTTTATTAAAAACCATAAAGGAACCATGAATGGCATACGTTTGCATTGATTGATTTACCTTTTGTTGAGAATTTGATTTTGTAATTTTAGTTTTTAACAAATGTAATAAAGTGAAAAGTAAATAAAAGAAAACAGTGGAAGTAACAAATTTATAAAGTCGAATTCGTTTGTAACTGATTCGTTTGAGGATATATGGATTTTGATGGTATTTTAAAAATGAAGAATAAATATCAGGACCTAAAATATCACACTGATTATTTTCTAAAAGGTTTTCTAACACCGTAATAAAATGAGGAGTTTGAAAAGAAATATCAGTATTGCAAATAATAGTGGCATCGGGATAGTTATTGTTTTTAAGATAAAACGTTAACCCAACATAAGCTCCTCCAAAATAGCCCACATTTGTATCGGCATCTATTAATTTTAAATTTGAATAACGAATAGTTAACTCCCTTAACACTTCTATTTGCCTGCTGCCGTTATTAACGATGATAGCCTGAACCTGAGTATTCAAATAGTTCCCCAATTGTGAAGTAACAAATTCAACTATTTCCTTTTCGTTGAAATAATTGATTAGCAAAAATAAAATCCGTTTTTTGTTCATGATTATTACTTTTCCTGTGTTCGTAATTGTCTTCTTAATAAAATGATTTTATGAAACAAATAACGCAAAACAGAACTGCGCTTGAGAAATTTATAAATAACTAACCCTGCTTTATACTTACGAATAAAGGACAAAGAAGCATTCGGGTTTATCTCCTTAATTATCTTATCGAAATCAATAAGTTCTTTACCCGAATTGGTCTTTTTAATTAAATCAATATAAAATCTGTAATCAATATTGAAATTGTTGCGGAACCAGGTAAGATAGTCGCCTGTATAATAATTATGGGAAATAATTTTTTTCTTTATCAACGGACTCCCCCTCTCTATTAATTCAGCAGCCAGAATAAAACTTGGGTTTACATCCGCCCTTTTGGAATAGTCGAAGAAACCGCCGGTTTTCATTCCGTTTTGCACTAAATAATCACTTAGACCTATTTCGTAATTGATGATAATCCCTTTATAGGTTTTTTTAATTCCGTTTTCTTTAAAATATTTTCTTACCAAAGGAATTGAATTTTTATTTAAAATTAAAAAATAAGATTGAATATGATAAGATATTTTCCCGGTGGCAACCATTCCAGCATAATCGAGTAATGATTTTTGTTCCCATTCAAAAAAGGGTTTAAGACTTTTAAACAGGATGCACGAATCGTTTATTAAACCAATCCTTTCATAATTATTTTTGTCAAATTCATTCAATGCTTTGTACCACATTCCGAAATCCATTCCTTCATTTTGATACAATCGTAATCCTATTTTTCTTTTGGAAAGATAATCATTATCATCATCGGAAAGTTTCTTTTCATTCGTCAGCAATACCACTTCTGAAAAATGATTGGAGAGTTCCTCCAAATAATACTTTACGTAGTAAGGTATTTTTTGACCTGAAAAATAACTGCTGAAAAAACAAATGGATGTCATTCTTCCCTTTTTAAGATCGTCTTTTTATAATATCGCCAAGACGGACCTAGCAGAAATCGAGCTAGCCTAAAAAGTAATGATGTAAAAAACGAAAACACAATTTCAATTTGATTTCGCTTATAACCGTCCTGGCTTAATAATTTAAAATTAAAAATATTTTCTTTTTCATTAGCTTCCCGAATGATCCGAAAATAATAATTGGGGTCATGGCGAAATGGGTGTTTAAGTATGTCAATAAATTCCGCTTTCGAAAATGTTCTGAAAATTATTTTCTTTTTTATTAATGGAAAACCATCTCTAATTAATTCTGTTATTCCATAGACCGAAGGATTTCCCACTCCATGATATTTTTTATATGAAAAAAAAGCACCCATCTTTAATCCCTTGCTTTGAATGTAGCTACTCCACCCTAATTCATAAACTTTAATTACATTTTTTCTGTTGCTCTGCAAACCATTTTTTTTGAAATAATTCAAGGTATAAGAAATAGCATTTTTATTTATTATGGTAAAAAAGGATTGAATGTGATAGTTATATTGTGAGGAATCAATGATACCCGAAAAATCCAAATCCTGGTTATTTAACCATAAAAAATACTCGTCAAGGGGTTTGAATAATATACACGAATCGTTTATTAAACCAATCCTATAGTAACCGGAAAGGTCATATTTCATAAGAGCTTTGTACCACATTCCGAAATCATATCCTTCATTGGTTATGTAAAAGGGTTCCATTGCATTTCTTATTAAGTATTCATTTGATTCGACATCTAATTGTTTTTCGTTCGTTAAAAAAATAATTTTAGTGAAATGAGGAAGTAAATTATCGAGGTAAAATTTGACGTAAACAGGAATATCAGATTCATTAAAATAGCTGCTAAAAAAGCAAATTGATTTCATCTATATACTTTTAAAATAATTCAATAAAATTTCGTTCCACTTTTTTGCCCAAATTGATATGTCAAATTCATGAGCTCGCTGTATTTGTAAATCTTTATCTACTTTATATGCTCCGTTCATAAATTTAAGCATTTCTACCGCCATTGCTTTCGCATTATTTCTTTGCCTAATAATTTTACCAATATCATGTTTAAGTATTTCATTTACACCACCAGAATCTTGAGTTACGATTGGCAATTCCAGCAATAGTGCTTCTATTGTTACCAAAGAGAATGATTCTCTTAAAGATGTCAAAACAAAACCGTCAGCGCAATTAAAATAATTATAATATTCATTATGTGCACCGAATATCCACTTCACTTTATCAGACAATCCAAGAAATTTTATCTTTTGATTGCATACTTTTTCCAAATCTTTATTCAGTGAATTTCCCAACCAAATAAAAATAATGTCCGAATTTAATTTTGCCAGCTCATTTGCAATATTAATAAATAAAATCGGGTTTTTATTTTCATCCAACGTTCCACACATCATCCAAACAAATTGTTCTGGTTTTAAATTTAATTTGTCCCGATATTTCCTCCTCATTTTACTATTTTTATAAAATATATTTGTATCCAGAGCAGGGTAACAAACTTCTATATTCTCTTTTCGTCCTAATTTATTTAAAACATTTTCGGTGGTTTTGGAATTAGCAATTATTAAATCAGGATAACATATAATATTTTGAATTTGTTCTGAACTCAAGGGTTCAAACATTTGTTCCAATTCGTGAACATGTAAAATAAGTTTTACATTATTCTGCTTTGCATAGTTGATAACCTCAGGTAAAACAATTGTATTTATATACCATATAGAATTTCTGTATTTTGTAAGCTTAACTCGTCTCATCAACCGATTTAGAACTCTGTTCCAAATTCTACCGGAAGAACTTTGATATAAGTAATCCAATTTAATATTTGGAGGAAGGCCTGGTGTTTCTATTTTGAATTTAGTAATAAGTGTAAGTTGAAATTCCGGATTAATGTTTTTCAGCAAATTTAACAAGACAACTTCAGAACCAGTTTTCCCCATTGTTGGTGTAAAAAAGGTAATTTTTTTATTATTAAATCTACACATCTTATATACTAATCTCGTATTTTTCGGTAAATATTCAGCAGCCAATTAAAAAACATGGTCCACTTAGGTTTGTTTACCATCCATTTCGAAATTGCTCTGTTTTTAAATTTTTTGAGATTAAATAAGAATTCGATTTCAGATTGCTTCAGGTAAGCAGCATGAATTGTAGCCCTTTCTTTTTCTATAAGGTTCAAATTTTCCGGATTGCTGCTAATTCCATCCATATCATAAACTGTTATTGGAAAAGAAAGATAAATAGTTGTAACTTTTTCTATTGCGATAGCGTGAAAAAAAAAATCGTAATCCGAAGCAATTTTATAGTTTTCGTTATAAATACCAACAACATTAAAAACCTGCCTTTTAATTAGTGATGAGGGATGCCAAATATTATGATTAAATAAAAAATCCAATGTAAGTATGGAAGGTAATGTTTTTTCTCCTAAGTTTATACCTCCTTTAATTATTATAATATTACCGTACAAAATGTCTTCCAAATAATTTTTCAAAAAAACTTTATTCAATACTTTTACATCGACCAAATAATCACCTGAATTTAAAAACAAACAATATTCTCCTGTTGCTTGTTTAATTCCTTTGTTCATTGCATTGTATATTCCTTCATCTTTTTCTGAAATCCAGTAATTAATTTTGTCAGAATATTTCCTAATAACATCCACACTTCCATCTATTGATCCACCATCAATTATGATAAATTCGAAATTTCTAAAAGTTTGTGACTCGACAGACTCAATTGTCTTTTTCAGACCATCTGAGTTATTCAAATTAATTGTAATTAACGATAATTTAAGCATTCATCATTCTTTTATATACGTTAACATGTTTTTCAATAATTAGACTTTTGGAGTATAATTCACCAGCTTTTTCAGCTATATTTTTTGAATTATACTTTGCTGAATTTTCAAAATAAGTATCTATGTTTTTCGCAAGTCCAATCGCATCCATTTGATCAACTAAAATACCATTATCTAAATTAATTTGTTCTGAAATGCCACCCACATTAAAAGCTATTACAGGTGTTCCGCACAGCAATGACTCTACAACAGTGTTTGGGAAGTTTTCCGCGATTGAAGGTAAAACAAATACATCGGCAGCATTATAAATTTTTCTCATTATTTCGTTATCCATTATATACCCTAACTGTATAATTGATAAATTATTTTTAAACTCTTCAGCTATAAAACCAACTGAACACAAAATTACATTCTCCGTTTTAAGTAATGAAAAAGCTTCTATCAGATACCTGACTCCTTTCCTGCTATTATTTACATGATGAGCAACATATAATACTATTCTTTTATCAGTTGCTAACCCCAGTTCTTTCCGATAGATTAATTTATTAGAATAAAAATATGAATCCTTATCAATAACGTTATGAATGTTTTCGTGCAGAAAAGGTTTCAAAAGTTTACTTGATTTTGAGCAATTAAGAAGCCATTGAGAAGGACAAATTATCGTTACTCTATTTTCTACCATATTTCTAAATGCATCCATTTTCAATGAAAACATTTGCTGTGGAATTTCCTCATCTAAAGTGCCTTTCATCTGAGGACAGCCAACACAGTTAAGCAAATAACCCAAACAATCATCTGAATGATGACAGCCGCCTGTAAACGGATTCATATCGTGTAAGGTCCAAACTATTCTTTTATTTATTTTTTTAAAAAATCGATGGTAGTCTAAGAAGCCATCACTAACCCAATGTAAATGAATAATGTCTGCTTCTAATACCAAGGGGTGTTTTTCTAAATTATATTCAGAAACCGGAAAACTAAAAAATTCAAAACCCTTAGGTTTACCTGCCAAATATTTTTTTGAAAATTTATTATAGTAATTTGTATTGAACCCAAAACGATTCCCAATTTTATTTACAAAAAAAATGAATTTTTGAAAAAAAGGAATAATTGAATAATCCAATTTACTAACTACATAATGATTACTGATATTATCCTCATGCTTGTATAAAGTTAACAATTTTGAATCTACCTTATCCTGCAATAATGCCTGGTGAAGCCTAACAGCTGCAATGCCTGCGCCTCCTCTATCACTAGTACTTAAATGCAAAATTTTCATCTTGTAATTAATAAAAAAAAACTTTCAGGTTATACTCAAAGGTAATAATATCCCAATTGCGAACCAAAAAACGAGGAAATTGAAAAGGATGCGTATGTTTATCAACAAGAGAAGGATAATTTGCTGCTGCTAATTCAAAACCAAGTTTGTTTACAATAGATAGCGTATTACTGTTATAATCTTTTGCAGTGCCAAATGGATAGGAAAAATGAATGATGTTGCTTTCGAGGATTTTCTCCAGTAGCCTCTTAGATAAATTAATCTCCTCCATTTGTTCGTCATATGACAACGAAGCCAGTGAAGGGTGCAAATTTGTATGCGCTCCGATGACAGCAGATTTGGATTGGTTCATTTTTTTTAATTCGTCAAATGTAAGTGCTCTGTGAGAAGCACGTTGCTTTGTGCTATTAAATATAATTGCCAATTCCCTAATAATCTTATCCCTTGCATCAGATTTCATTATTCTCAAATTAGCAAGAATAGAATTATATAATTCCAACTTTAACGAGTCGTTTAAATTTTGAATCAAATATTTCTTATTACCGAGCAGCATATATTCACGATCAGGAAAAGATTCAGACAGTAAAACTATCCGTTCCACAGCATCCCACCAGAACTCATTCGCGGTGTTTAAAGTTCCGGTGGCTATGTAGAACAATGCCTGTAAATTATACTTTTCTAAAATGGGCAAAGCCTCTATATAATTATCGGCATAACCATCATCAAATGTTATTAGAATAGAATTCCGAGGGAATTTTTTATTATTTTTTAAATACAAATGAAACTCATCAACTGTTAAGACTTTATACTTTTCAGAAAGCAACTTTAATTGCCTGTCGAAATTAAATGGTGTAACACATAACATTTGAGGATCGGTGTCAATGTCTGTAACTCTATGATAAAGAAGCACTGCACACGAGCCATACTTTACTTTATGATAGCTTTTTGACAGGAATAGATAAGCTCTTTTAATTTTTCTTTTAAGCATTGATATTTATTGCATGTATATCTAATTGTACATCCATTTTATTTGTAAATCCTTGTTCAATAAAAGGTTGTTTCAAAATCTCCCCTATAGAATGAATGTAATACCTAAACCCATTATCAGTGAGCATTTTTAGCAAAACATCCAACTCCTGGTCATTATGTATCCATGAATGGTACTCGACAAATAAAAATTTTATTTTTTTTAGTTCCGCTTTACAATCTAACAACACCTCCAATTCTGCTCCTTCTATATCCATTTTAAGTAAATCTATCCTTTCTTCTTTCTCAAAAAGCTCTTTTAAACGAACACTTGGTAGCGTTATTTTATTTTTTTTAAAAAAAACAGAACCTCCATCGGCACCTTCGCTCCCAAAAGAAACTCCATTATTACTGTTCCAAACTGCCATATCAAACAATTGGATATCAAATATACTATTCTCAATTAAATTACTTTTTAAACATTTATAAATTTCAGGGTCAGGTTCAAAAGCCTTAATAATAGATTTTGGATATAATTTTTTGTAATATAAAACTGAAACGCCCACATTAGCTCCACAATCATATATTACGGGGGTTTCCGAATCAGAATTAAAGTTCATTCTGCCATCATCAAAGAATTCTTTTAATTGCCAGGCTACAGAAATAAAATCGGTAACGACAAATTTCATTTCTCTAAATATAAATTCGTGTTTCTGAAAACGAGGAAATTTACTGGCTTCAAACAATAATTTTTCAGTATCTGTTTTTGGTGCTGATAATATTTTCTTTACAAAGGAGCGCATTAAATTTTAAATTTTTTTTGCACCAGCTTGATAATTACATCTGGAACAATTTTTTTAAAAATCTTTTTAGATTCCTTTTTAAAAGTTGTCTTTGGGATAAGCAGTAAACATATAGACTTTCGCCATTCTTTGATTGCAGTTTCATTTTCCCTCACATTTATAGGGATTATCGGAATTTCAATCGGGGATAAAACTAAATGTGAGTTGTAATCTTTTTCTCCTGTTTCATGTGTTGCTTCGTTTCCAAATCCAATATGTTTTGAAAGGGCTTGTTTAGGAAAAAAGGAAACCATATTGTGAATTACAGCAGTAGCAGTCCATCTAATTGCCCAACTATTAATTTTACCATCTATTTGTTCTTGGAGCATATTTGTAAAATAAGGAAATGGGAGATTTCCGTTAAATTTCTTTTCTAAATCCTTTTCAACAATTATTTTTAAGGCTTTTGAACTATCTTTTTCAAGAAAATCCCAAGCTCTTTTAAACGTTCCCCAGGCAATGCTATCGGGAAAACGAAAAAAGAAATTCCCATCTAATAGTTGGGGATTACAGAAATAATTCCAAGATCCAATACTCAATATATTATTGTTATCTTTATATTGTTCGAGTGATTCATTCATAAATTTCAAAAAAAAAGGAGACAACAAAACATCATCTTCTATAACAATAATTTTAGAGTGTTTATTTACTAAAAACGTAACTCCTTCAATAATTGAATTTGATAGTCCCTTATTTTTATCTGATTCTATAATGGTAACTGTTTTACACCAAAGTTTTTCACGAATTACTTTCCTGACATTATTTATGTTTTTCAAAACATAAATTGGTGAATTGTCTTTAGGTCCATCACAATATATGAACAAATCAGAATCTTTAGCTAAAGAATTCTCAAAAAGGCTTTCTAATGTTTGTTTTATATGCCAAGGGCGATTATATGCGAATAAAACAATTGGTGCTAACTCCATCTATTTAATTTTTTTCCAAATCGATGTTTTTGTAAATTCTCTAGAATAAGGACTTGCCCCCATTTCATCTATTATTGTGACAAAGCGGGATTTTAATTCATTTACCAACAACTTCAAATAATAATCCCTATCTGAATTATCGAGAATAAGGAGTCCGCCATTTTTCAATTTAGAAACTGAATGCTTTATGCACGAAGGGCGCGATCTTCCATCCACCAATATCACATCAAAATAATTATCCTCAAAAGAATCAATAGCGGTAACATAATTATAATAATTCATGTTAATTGAGTTAAAATCATCTGATGAATAATGTTCCGGGTTGGCAATATCCGGATCTGATGTGTAATTACCCAATTGTCCTTCTATAAAATTGCCACTCCAATTTTTGTTTCCTTGTTTGGAAATTATTTTAGATAAAATTGCGAACCATTCTTTATTATGTTCAACGGTAAATACCAGTCGTGAACGTTTTACAAAAAATAAGGTGGAGCCCCCGCCTCCATACTCAAACACAACTGATTGTCTATTTAAATAATTATCTAAATAGTCAATCGTTTTAAAAGTTATCCAAGGTTGCTCATCCTTGACAGAAGAAGCATTTTCCGATAATGATTTTTTCCATCGGAAATAATATTTTAACTCCCGGTACTTTGTTGCGCCAGGAATGTATTTTTTAATGAGGTTCAAATAAATAATGAAAAACTTTCCCATTAAGGTTGGATCAGTTGAAATGAATGTTCAATAAAAATATTACCCTGTCCGTCCGGGGGCAATTTACCTGTATTATAAAAATCACCTGCTTCTACTTCAAAAGTACCTGCGTCCTGAATCCAATCAGCAATTTCGTTATTGACAGTTGCAAAAAGCACAAAAGAATAAATACCTTGCCTAAAAGGAACTTTATTGATTATTATATCTATTGTATCAACCCTGAGATCGGAAAACAATTGATTGGTGATCTCGTTATTAAATTGAGCAATTCGCTGTCCATACTCATCATTTATACCAAAAGCAAAATGCACATTATTTAAAGGCATATTATTTTTTCGGTTGAAATTTATTCTGATTTTACCAAACTTTCCGCATTGCAATGACTTCATAGGTATATTGTTTTCATTTTTAACCTCCACCGATACAAAATGAATAATTCCGTTTCCGCTCCTGTCTTTCCTATCAGCTAAATCAATTTGTTGTATTTCAGAAGAGGCTTTTAAATAACTACTCAATACTGCCTCCACATTTCCTATCATTTGAACTTTGCCTTGTTTTAAATAAATCCCTTTATCACATAAATTTTGAACGGCTGCAATATTATGGCTTACAAATAAAACGGTTCTCCCTTGTCCACTCACATCTTTCATTTTTCCTAAACATTTTTTTTGGAAATCGGCATCCCCTACTGCCAGCACTTCATCCACTATCAATATATCCGGCTCCAGGTGGGCTGCAATAGAAAATGCAAGCCTCACATACATTCCGGATGAATACCGTTTAACAGGAGTATCCAGAAATTTTTCAACACCGGAAAAATCAACTATCTCATCAAATTTTTTTTTTATTTCATTTTTATTCATTCCTAAAATGGAACCATTCAGAAAAATATTTTCCCGACCGCTTAATTCCTGGTGAAACCCAGTGCCTACTTCCAGCAAACTTGCAACACGCCCTTCAATGGTTATCCGTCCTTTGGTTGGTGTTACTATCCGGCTTAGGATTTTTAATAAAGTGGACTTTCCTGCTCCGTTTCTGCCAATAATTCCAACTCTGTCGCCCTGTTTAATCTCAAACGAAACATCATTCAATGCCCAAAATTCTTCTGATTTAGGATTTAGGATTTGGGATTTAGAATTTGCAATTGTTTTTACTTTATTTGAAATTACATCCCGCAAAGCAGTGTATGGCTCTGAATTCTTGTGTTTCAGAATATACTTTTTACTTAAATTTTCTACTTTAATAACAGGGTTGCTCATTTTTAATTATTAAATAACATCAGCAAACGATTTTTCCATTCTCCTGAAATACCAAATCCCAAATCCCAAAAACAAAATACTTATAAATATAGAAATTATAAAACCAGTTAAATTCATCGAAATATTTCCCCCGAACACACACCACCTGAAACCATCAATTACACCAACCATCGGATTCAGGGAATAAATAATTTTTAATATTTTCGGAATGCTTTGGTTACTATAAATATCATTGCTGCTGAATGCAATTGGTGAAGCGTACAACCCAAACTGAACAATAAACGGCACGATGTAGCGAAAATCCCTGTATTTCACATTAAGAGAAGCCACGTACAACCCCGTTCCTAACGAAGTAACAAGGGCTAATAATAAAAATAAAGGCAACAGTAATATTTTGATATCAGGAATAAATTTGCAAAAAATCATCAGAACAATAAGAATGACGAGCGAAATAAAAAAATCTACAAGGCACACAATAACAGTGCTTGCAGGCACTATTAATCGAGGGAAATAAACCTTGGTAAGCAAATTTGAATTTGCTATCAGCGAATTACTGGCTTCGCTAAAGGAAGTTGAAAAAAATGTCCACGGAAGCGTAGCCGCAGCAACAAAAACCAGGCGGGGCACACCACCCGGAATGTTAGATTTAAAAAGCCAGCCTATAAAAGCCATAACAGTAATAGTAAGAACGGGGCGCAGTAAACTCCATAAAACTCCAATTGCGGTTTGTTTGTATCTAACTAAAATATCCCTCCAGGCTAAAAAATAAAAAAGCCCCCTGAAATTCCAAAGGTCTTTCCAATAATTACTGTCCTCCGTATCCGGCTCTATTACTATTCTGTGCTTACTCAAAGATATGTAAAACGTTAAAATTGATTTTTACAAAAGTAGTTATAATCTTTCATAATTTCATGCTCATTCTCACAACCCTGAATTATAAACTGGAATCTAAGTTATATCTGCCAACTCAATAAAAGACAAAATATTTTCAGATATCGTTACATAGTAATTTTATTTCTCTCCAAATAATTTACTAATTTGAGAGTTTTGCAAAAGTTTAGTTTTTTTAATCTTTTTTTGTGCTCTTCGGAAGAGTTACCTTTTTTTGATTTTTTCTTTTTTTGACTTCTTTTTTTTATCCGGAGGTTTTTAGCCTCCATTCTTTCTATTTACTTGCATTTGCTCGCACCAATCCTGGTGAGCGATATAGGTTGTAATCCATTGCTTCTAAATATCAATTTTGCGCTTTGATACAGCGAAGTCGGAAAAATTCATTTGCGTGTCTGTTTGGAATTAACATGCTTAAAAAATACGAACCAAATACGACTGTATATGCTGATATTATTGGTATTTATTAACATTTTACCTTGCAAAACTCTCATTAGACATTATATAAAATCACTACTGTCCAACCATAATTAAAACATTTTCAGTTGATTATCAGTAGTATTATTTTCGTTTAGTAGTTCATGGTCTTCAAATGCTTGTTTCAAGGGCATTTTCTCAAAAAGTGTTATGCTCAATATTTGTAAAATT